>NZ_JBDJLE010000014.1:0-108940 GCF_039673205.1 Stenotrophomonas sp. TWI809
ACCACCGGGAGTCTGAGGTTGCCGGCCAGCGGCCGGCACTACCGACAACCGCACGCAGCGCGGCAGGCACTACCGACAACCGCGCGTCGCGCGGCACGAAAAACCGCCCCACCGCGCACTGCGCGGCACGCACAACCGCGGGAGCGCCCCATGTCCCTTGCCGAATTCGCCCTGATCGACCGCATCCGTGCCCGCACCGCCGAGCGCGACGACGTGGTGCTCGGCATCGGCGATGACGCGGCGCTGCTGCAGCCGCGCCCGAACGAACAGCTGGTGGTCACCGCCGACACGCTCAACAGCGGCGTGCATTTCCCGGCCGAGACCATGCCCTTCGACATCGGCTGGAAGACCCTGGCGGTCAATCTGTCCGACCTGGCCGCGATGGGCGCACGCCCGGCCTGGTGCACGCTGGCATTGTCGCTGCCCGACGCGCACCCGGACTGGATCGAATCCTTCGCCGACGGCTTTTTCGCGCTGGCCGACGAACACGCCATCGCGTTGATCGGCGGCGACACCACGCGTGGTCCGCTGTCGCTGTCGGTCACGGCGATGGGGCAGGTGGCACGTGGCCAGGCGCTGCGCCGCGACCGCGCCCAGGTGGGCGATGACATCTGGGTGAGCGGCACACTCGGCGACGCCGCCGGTGCCCTGCAGCTGTGGCAGCGCGGCGAGTTGAACATCGCCACCGCCACCGTGCTGGGTGATTACGAAACACTGCGCCTGCGCCTGCTGCGGCCGACCCCACGGGTGACGCTGGGCCTGCGCCTGCGGGCCTTCGCGCATGCCGCCGTGGATATCTCCGACGGCCTGCTGGCCGACCTGGGCCACATCGCCGCGCGCAGTGGCGTGCGTGCCGAAGTGGATGCCGACGCCGTGCCGCTGTCACCGGCGCTGCGTGCGGTGCTTGGCCGCGACGCCGCGCGTGCGTGTGCCCTGCGCGGCGGCGACGATTACGAACTGTGCTTCACCGCCGCCGCCGACCAGCGCGAGGCGCTGCATGCCGTAGCCGAATCGCTGCGCCTGCCGCTCACCCGCATCGGCCGCATCGTGGACGGGCAGGGCGTGCAGTGCGAAGGCGAAACCGGGCCCGGCGGCTACCAGCACTTCGCGGAGTGAGCCGCCGGGCAGAGCCCGGCGCCACGGTCGCGAGGCGGGTGTTACGGGATGCTCACGGTCGCCTGCTGGTCCCGCGGCGTGCCGTAGTCGTCCAGCCACTGGAACGTCACCTTCGCCGGCATCGGGGCACCCGCCGGCAGCGCGTAGCGCACCTGCTGGCCCGGGGCGATCATGTCCACCTCCACCTTGCGGCCGTCCGCCAGCGTCAGCGTGCTCAGGGTGACGTGGTAGGCGGTAGGGTTGGTGACCTGCAAGGCATTGCCCGCACCGGTCCATACCAGCGCAGCCGCGGCATCGCGGGCGTTGCCGGGCAACCCTGCGGGACGGTGAAACAGCTTCACACGCGTGCGCACGGCGAATTGCAGCAGATTCTTGCCTGCGGCATCGGTCGGCTTGGGCGGAATGTCCAGCAGGTTGAAATAGAACACCGATTCGCGGTCGGTTGGCAGCGGTGCCTCCGACGGGCGCGGTGCATAGGTGATGCGATAGGCCTGGCCCTGATGCGCCTGCAGCAGGCGCGGGTCGGCCGGGGTAAGCCGGAACGGCGTGCGCACGTTCTCCGGCCGGGCATGACTATCGCCCGCGTCCACCCACACCTGCACCATGGCCGGCTGGTCGCCACCGTTGCTTGCCTTCACTGTGACGTCGCGACCCTTGCCTGCGTCGTGCACGATGCGGGTGCCTTGCAGCGTAACCGCGGCCAGCGAGGCATGGCTCGCCAGCAGCAGCGTCACCAGGGCGAACGCCCGGGATGTAATGCGCATGTTCATTGCTCACCTGCTCCAGAAGAAAGTGCCGTACCTGCCGCACGTGCGGCAGGTACGGCGAAAGGGCGTTGAGTTACTTGTAGAGCACCACGAAATCACCGGAGGCATCGGCCTTGCCGGCCGTTGCGTCCTGGCCCGGCGAGGCGTACCACGCGCTGTAGTCCAGCTGGCCTTTGCCGTCGGCAGGAATGACCACCCACTGCGTGGGATCTTCACCGATCTTCTGGTGCGCACCGGCGGCGTCGTACAGCGCAACGCCCACGTTCTGCGCGCCGCCCGGAGCGACACCCAGGTTGCCGGTGCTGCCATGCGGCGTGCCGCCAAAGCGCACACCCACCTCCTGGGAACTGCCCGAACCGGAGCAGTCCAGGCCGATGCTGAAGTTCTTCTGGCCGGCACGGGTGTTGGCGTTGACCGACTTCAGGTCGACCTGGCCCATCGCCACGGTGATGGTGCCGCCGGTGGAGTCCACCGCGCAGGTGGAGGTCATCAGCTCGCCGGTGATCTCCAGCTTCTCGGCCATGGCCGACGGTGCGGCCGTGGCAGCCAGCAGGGAAATGATCGCTACATTCAATTTGTTCAACATGATCTGCACTCGGGTTGGAAAATACGAGGAGCGCAGTGTCGTTCCAGACATATCTCGGAACCATGCAATAAGTTGCAAACGATAGGCGGTGTCTTAAATGGCCGCCGTTTGTACAGGTGGCGTTCAATGCACGGCGCACCGTGCCCGCGCGTGACACCTATAGGGAATCCGCCGCATTTCAAACCATGCAGATCGGGTGACGCTGAAAATGAATGCGCTTGAAACTTAGATAGGCAAAATCTCTCTAGTTCCAAGGGTTGCATTGAGCATTGCAACTAATTGCATGGGATGACGCGCAGTAGACCCCTACGCTGCGACCCCTCATCCACAGGGCGATGTCGGTTTCAGCCGACGTCGAATGATCGTCGCCATGAATGCATGCTCGCCAGTCTTCGCTCCGCCTCGTCGTCGCACGCGCCACTGCCTGGCAACGGCTATCGCCGTCTCGCTGGCATTGGGTATGGTCGCGCCAAGCCGGGCCGATCCGCTCGACGGCCTGCAGTTCAGCGAAGGGTTCCTGATCGGCGGCGAGGCCATCGACCTGCAGCGCTACGCGCAGGGCAATCCGATGGCGCCAGGCGTGTACCCGCTGGACCTGGTGGTCAACGGGGCGTTCCGCGAAAGCCGCGACATCACCTTCGTGCCGGGCGAACAGGGCGCCGTGCCGTGCCTGCCGGTGGCACTGGTGCGCGAACTGGGTCTGAAGGATGCCTACCTGACGCCACTGGGTGATGATGCGTCGGCCTGTGTCGACCTGATGGCCATCGTGCCGGGCGCCACGGTCAGCTTCGACAGCGGCGCGTTGCAGCTGCTGGTGACGGTTCCGCAGGCCGCACAGGTCAGCACCGCGCGTGGCTACGTGGCACCGGCGCAGCGCGACTATGGCGTCACGGCAGGATTCTTCGACTACAACGTCAACCACAATCGCAGCCAAGGGCAGGACAACACCTACGCCAGCGTCAATGCGGGCATCAATCTGGGTGCCTGGCGGTTGCGCCATCGCGCGTCGTTCAGCCAGGGCACGCACGGTTCGCGACACGATGTGATCAGCAGCCACCTGCAGCGCGACCTGCCGTGGCTCAACAGCCAGCTGCTGATCGGCCAGAGCAGCACCGGCGGCGAGTTGTTTGAAAGCGTGGCCTTCAGCGGTGCACGCGTGGCCACCGACGAGCGCATGCTGCCCGATTCGCTGCGCGGCTTCGCCCCGGTGGTGCAGGGCATTGCCGAGGGCAACGCGGTGGTCACCATCCGCCAGAACGGCCATGTCATCCATGAGGTGACCGTCGCGCCGGGGCCGTTCTCCATCGAGGATCTGTACCCCACCAACTTCGGCGGCGACCTGGACGTGACTGTCACCGAAGCGGACGGCCGGACCCAGCGCTTCAAGGTCAGCTTCTCGGCCGTGCCGCAGGCGCTGCGCCCCGGCGCGAGCCGCTTCAGCGCCACCGCCGGTGAACTGCGCGCCTCCCGTCGCGGCGGCGAGGACCTGCGCTTTGCCGAAGGCACCTACGCACGCGGAATCAGCAACCGCTTCACCGCATTGGGCGGCGTACAGGCCAGTGAAGGTTTCCAGGCGGCATTGGTCGGCGGTGCGGTGAACACGCCGATCGGCGCGTTCGGTGCCGACATCACCCATTCGCGCGCACGCCTGAGCAACGGCGAGCAGGTGACCGGCAACAGTGTGCGGCTCAACTTCCAGCGCTATGTTGCCGCCACCGGCACCAACTTCGGCCTGGCCGCGCACCGCTACAGCACGCAAGGCTATCTCACCCTGACCGACTTCGCCGACGCACGCAGCGACGACTGGGGCTATGGCCGCCGTGCGCGCCAGCGCTACCAGGTGAACTTCTCGCAGCGAGTGGGCGAGCGCAGCACGCTGTCGCTGAGCGGGGGCCATGTGAGCTACTGGGACAGCGCCGACCGCCAGAACGATTTCCAGCTGCGCTTCCAGAGCACCTGGGGCCGCGCCAACTACGGCATCTCCGCGATGCGCTACCAGTTGGGCAACGGCCGCCAGGACACCCGCTATGCATTCAACGTGAGCGTGCCGCTGGGCCGCAGCCCGAGTGCGCCGCGCCTGAGCAGCCAGGTCGGGCAGTCCGCTGCCGGTCACCAGGCGCAGCTGGGCATCAACGGCACGCTGGGTGAGGACCGCGCACTGAGTTACAGCCTGTCGGCCAGCGATGCCAGCAACGGCCAGCGCAGTACCAGTGCCTACACCACCTACCAGGGCGGACGTGGCACCTTCAGCGCGGGGTATACCCGTTCCGGCGACTACAGCGCGGTGTCGGCCAGCGCGGCCGGCAGCGTGGTGCTGCACGGCGGCGGCGTCAACCTCGGCGCCCCGGTGGGCGACGGCTTTGCGTTGATCCAGGCCGAGGGTGCGCATGGGGCAAAGGTCGGGTACGGAAGCGATACCCGGGTGGCGCGCAATGGCTATGCGCTGCTGCCGCATGTCAGCCCCTACCGCTGGAACCAGATCGACCTGGACCCGTCCGGCCTGCCGCTGGATGTGGAGCTGCTGCAGACCTCGCAGCGGGTGGCACCCACCGCCGGCAGCATCGTGCGGGTGGCCTTCAACGCCAAGCGCGAGCGCACGCTGTTCATCGATGCCACCGACGCGCTGGGCCAGCCCCTGCCGTTCGCCGCCCGCGTTGAAGACGAGGCCGGCCGCGCATTCGGTGCGGTCGGGCAGGGCGGGGTGATCCAGTTGCGCGGCGCGCCGGCGCAGGGTGCCCTGATCGTCGACCCCGACGGCGCGCAGCGCTGTCGCCTGGAATACACCACCCCCGATGCCCCCGATGCCTACGGCCTGTCGTGGAGCCAGGCGGTCTGCACCCCGCTGCCTGCGCCCAGCCCGGGCCTGCAGGCCGCACTGGAAGCGCCTGGCGAATCGTCGTTTTGAGTTCCCTTTCCTCTCTCTATCCGGAGTTCCGCATGCACCTGTTCAACCGCATCACCCTGTGCACCGCTCTGCTGGCCGTCGCGCCGCTGGCCCTGGCTGACACCGCCACCCTCACCATCACCGGCCGGGTGCTGCCCGGCACCTGCACGCTCACCGCCGCGCCGATCGATCTGGATCCGGTCAAGGCCAGCGACCTCACCCCCGGCGCGGACAGCCAGATCAAGGCCGGCGCGCTGGAGTTCAACGGCTGCGTGGGCGTGAGCAAGGCCGTGCTGTCCTTCGCCGGCACCGCGGCCGATGGCGATGCCGAGCGCTGGAAGAACACCGCGACCACCGATCCGGCCAGCGGCGTCTCGATCTCGCTGCTGTCGGGCACCACAGGCACCACCTATCTGAAGGACGGCGACACCGGCATCGATGTGCCGGTGACCGGCGCCACCGCGCGCTACGACCTGCGCGCGGCCTACTACGCGCCTACCGGTGCGGTATTGAGCGCCGGTGACGTGTCCACGGAAATCGTGGTGACAGCAGACTATGAGTAGCTCCCTGCGCAACGTGATGGACCACGCGGGAAGGAAGTGCCTCGCCGGCACAGCGCTCGCTTTCCTTGGGCTGGTGGCTTTCTCAGCGCCGGCCCGGGCGTGCACCGCGACGGTGATGGCCCCCATCGTGATCGACAAGAGCAGATCCACCCATCCCGATACCATCAGGATGATCTGGGACGATGGCACCAACGTTGGTTTTGGCGGGTGCCCCGCAGCCACACCAATGCAGGTCGACGTAACGGTGAGTGCGCCGGGCATGCGCTGGGTCACGGATGTCGATTTCACCGCGTATCCATTGACCGGTCCATTACCGTTGTATGAAGTGGGGCCGGACTCCGCGCTGATCGGATTCGTCCTCTCGGTTGACTCGACTTACCACCCGATGCGGATTGGCAACAACAGAGTCGAAAAGGTGGATGCCAATGGCAACCAGATTGTGATCGCTTATGTATACAGCCGTGGTGGGAGGATGAGGGACTTTCAGGCGTTGGCGGACGTGCAGTTCACAGCGCCTCTGCAGCCGACACTGAATGCAACGGTTCCGGTGAGCGTCAAGATGACATTTCCCCCCACGACCTGTTTGTTGCGCGATGCGTCCGAAATGCTCCAGGACGTGGCCGCCTCCGAATTGGCTGCGCCGGGCGCCACCGCCAAGGAGAAAACGGTTGCCATTCGCATGGACTGTGCCGCCGCAGTGCCGCGCGCCGATGTCATGCTGACCGACGCTGGCGATGCCGCCAACACCGGCAGCATGCTGACGCCTTCTGCGGATTCGAACGCGAAGGGCGTCCGGGTGCAGCTGTTGAGAAGCGGCGTCGAAGTGCAGTTCGGCCAAGCGTGGGACTTCAATCCCGGTACCGATGGTGTTCACGATCATGAATTCACCGCGCGCTACATCCGTGTCAGCGAGCCACTCGGTGCTGGCGCCATCAAAGGCGAGGCGATCTTCACTGCGGACTACTGGTAGCGCCGCACGGCGGTCTCCGCCGTCGCTGACATGAACGCCAACACCGCGTGGCGAATGCGCTGCAGGCAGCCGAGCAGGGTAATGCCCTCGTCGGCGTGAGCGCCTATCGCGGTGCCGGACGCGGTCTCCGTCGCTTCTGCGGGGTGTATCCGGCAGGCGTGCGACGGCGTGGGCAGACAGGGGTAGAGCGAAGAGGTCAACGCGGCATCCTCGTGCGTGAGGTGCTCGGAAAATGAATGCGCTTGAAATTGAGATAGGCAAAATCTCTTTAATTCCGGTGATTGCATTGAGCATTGCAACTAATTGCATGGGATGACCCGGGGTAGGCGCCTACGCTGCGCCCCTCATCCCCAGGGCGGTGTCGGTTTCAGCCGACGTCGAATCATCGTTGCAATGAATGCATGCGCGCTTGTCTTCGCTCCGCCTCTTCGTCGCGCACGCCATTGCCTGGCAACGGCCGCCGCCGTATCGCTGGCATTGGGTCTGGTCGCGCCAGAGCGTGCCTACCGCCTGGAATACACCACCCCCGATGCCTACGGCCTGTCGTGGAGCCAGGCGGTCTGCACCCCGCTGCCTGCGCCCAGCCCGGGCCTGCAGGCCGCACTGGAAGCGTCTGGCGAATCGTCGTTCTGAGTTCCCTTTCCTCTCTCTATCCGGAGTTCCGCATGCACCTGTTCAACCGCATCACCCTGTGCACCGCTCTGCTGGCCGTCGCGCCGCTGGCCCTGGCTGACACCGCCACCCTCACCATCACCGGCCGGGTGCTGCCCGGCACCTGCACGCTCACCGCCGCGCCGATCGATCTGGATCCGGTCAAGGCCAGCGACCTCACCCCCGGCGCGGACAGCCAGATCAAGGCCGGCGCGCTGGAGTTCAACGGCTGCGTGGGCGTGAGCAAGGCCGTGCTGTCCTTCGCCGGCACCGCGGCCGATGGCGATGCCGAGCGCTGGAAGAACACCGCGACCACCGATCCGGCCAGCGGCGTCTCGATCTCGCTGCTGTCGGGCACCACAGGCACCACCTATCTGAAGGACGGCGACACCGGCATCGATGTGCCGGTGACCGGCGACACCGCGCGCTACGACCTGCGCGCGGCGTACTACGCGCCGACCGGTTCTTCGCTGAGTGCCGGCGATGTGTCCACTGAGATCGTGGTTACTGCTGACTACGAGTGAGTGATGGCCGTACGCGCGCGATGTGCGCCGGCCACTGGCTATCTGCTGAAATGGAGATCGTTGTATGTCTGTCCTTGTCCGCACCTCATCTACCGGGGTATCGACGCGCATGTCGCTCCCCGCGAAACTGTTCACTTCGCTGGCACTCCTGCTATCCGCTGGTACCGTGGTTGCCTGTGAGCAATACTCGGCGAAGCCGGACGTGCTGCTCGACACAGTCTATACGTCTGCTCCGACTGGACCCAATGTCTTCATGGCTGAGGAGCGAGGCCGGGTTGCCTATCAAAAATGCGCGCTGCCCGGTGGCATCGTTTCGGTCTTCGTGCGCCTGGAGGTTCCTGGGTTGACCTATGCTGGGGACATCCAATACCAAGGGCGGACCTACGCATCCTATGCCACTGCCACCGACTCAGCGCTGCTTGCCTTCGATACCTTCTCGAACTTCCTTGATCGCAGGCCCGTGCGTTTGGGCGAGGAACTGGAGCTGCCGTATGAAACCGCTGCAGGGGATGGCCAGCAGAACACCATCAACTACACGGCGCTGGTCTTCTCGCGCGGCGGGCGCATGCGCACGTCCAGCGTGCGGACCGGGCAGGTGTCGCTGCGATCGCCGGCACACCCTGAGCTTGATGTAACATCGGACTACTATCTCGCGCCCCAGTTCCCGGCCGTGACCTGTCCGCTGCAGGATGTCTCGGAAACGCTTCAGGATGTCCAGTGGGCAGAGTTGCCCACGCCGGGCAGCACTGCCAAGGAGAAGCCGGTGGCGGTCCGCCTGAGTTGCGGCACGGATGCGCCGCGCGCGCAGATCACCCTGACCGATGCTGGCGACCCGACAAATTCGGGAAGCCAACTGACACCCACGGCTGATTCAGATGCCAAAGGTGTGCGGGTGCAGCTCCTGCAAGCGGGGAGTGAAGTGAACTTCGGACGTATCTGGAATTTCGAACCGGGTGTTGGCGGAACGCATGACATTGCATTCACCGCTCGCTACATCCGGACCGATGAGCCGTTGATGCCTGGTCTGATCAAGGGGGAGGCGGTGCTCAATGTCGACTACTGGTAAGGCCGTGTAGCTCGCCCGTGCAGATGATGCGCGCGCGGCAATTTCCTGCAGGTACGCGAATGTTGGCGATTCTGCAACAAATTGGATGGCATGGCACAGCGGCAACGGCGAGGATGGTCCGATCTTCGCTGAGGCGCCAGCATGAAACTTGAGCCCATTCATTCCACACGTTTCTCTCCACCACGCCGAACCCACGTGCCCCGCGCACCAGACGTGGACAACGGCGGCAACAAACAGGTTTTGCGTGGCCCACCCCGGCTGGCGGCCGCGCTCCTTGCCGGTGCGCTGATGGTCTCAGGGGCGGCAGCAGCATGCGAGCACTACACGGCGTATCCCGACGTTGTGCTCGATTCGTTCTATGCATCTGCTCCGACACAACCTCGGATTTTCATGGATCAGGAGCGCGGGCGCTTGGCAATGAGGAAGTGTTCGTTCCCCGGAGGGCCGATTCCTGTCATCGTGCGTCTGGACATCCCGGGATTTACCTATGTGGGTGAACTGCACTACGAGGGCAGAACGTATGCGTCGTACGCCACCTCGGCCGATTCGGCGCTGCTGGCCTTTGACGTGTAATGGAATGCTCTCGACCGCAGGCCGCTGCGCTTGGGTGAGGAGATGGAAATCATGTACGAAACGCACGCCGGCGATGGCCTGCAATACACCGTCAGCTACACGGCGCTGGTGTTCTCGCGCGGCGGACAGATGCAGTCGTCCAGCATCCCTACCGGAGAAGTCTCGCTGCGCTCACCGATGTTCCCAGGCTTGGACAGCAGTGCGTACTACTATCTTGCCCCCGCTTTCAGCCCTGATCTGCAGGGAAGGCGCACCGGCGGTAGCGGCGAGGAAGAATCGACTTCCGCCGGGGAAATTTCATGACGCTTGCCACGGTTCGTCCCGCGCGCCTCTGCCTGTTGTGGGCAACCGTCACGGCCAGTGCGCCGGTGCTGGCCTGCACCGCTGTCAATGCAATGCAGCATGAGCTGTGGGGCGACCGTGGCATCGCCCAGGAATCCACAGCCGACGTACTACTGGATGGGCCGCTGTCAGCGCCAACGGTGTCCCGTTTCACCGGCTGCTCGCCAGGTGCTCGCATACCGGTCCTCATCCGCCCGTCGATGCCAGGACTGACCTACATCCGTGACGTCTTCTGGTCGGGTCAGTGGTACCCGGCCTACGCGTTCAGCGCGTCATCGCCGTTGATTGCGTTCCGCGTGCTGCGGCTTCCTTCGGCCGGCGGCAACCAACCGGTCCCGCTACGAATCGACCAGTCGACAGAGACCATGATCAAAACCGGATTCGGCCGTGTCGCCGAGCCAATGCTGGGTGTGGTTCTGTTTTCGCGCGGCGGGGTGATGACGGAGGTGCCAGCGTTCGGCGGCAGTGTGGAATTCTCGTTGAGAGACAATCCTGCCGTATTGCTGCGATACACCGTGGAGCTGAAGATCCGTCTGCCACACCTGCCCTGCACGGCAAGCGACGCTGCGCTCGTGCTGGATCCGGCGCAGGCTGTGGATCTGTCCACACCAGGTGCCACCACAGGAACCCGCCCGCTGGAGGTCGTTGTGAACTGCAGGTCGGCGGGTACGCCGTTGAACCTCACCGTGGCCGATATCCATGGCGACAGCGGCGAGCCCGGGCAACTGGTTCCCACCACCGATTCGGTGGCCCGGGGGGTGCGTCTGCGCCTGCTGAGAGCGGGGGCACCCGTGCGGTTTTCCAGCCGCTGGCGGCATGGCCTTTCCGCGGCCGGTCAACAGCGTATTCCCTTTGAGGTCCAGTACATCCGTACGGACGCTGCCTTGGTGCCCGGGCGCCTGCAAGGCGAAGCAACGCTGACCCTCGACCATCGTTGAGACGGGAATGCCCATATTGCTGTAGCGGCTCATGCCGCCTGCAGTTGCACATCACATACTGGGCAGACCGCGGCAGGCCATATCGCATGGTGATCCACCGCATCAATGCAATCGATAGATATTTGCATTTGCAACTAATTGCATGGCCGCCCAGGTGGTCAGTGCACAGACTGTGCGCTCTCCAACGCGAGCTGCGTCATGCCCCGCTTCCTCATTGCCCTGCTGTTGTCCACGCTCTGCTTGCCGGCCGCCGCCGCGACACCGCAGATCAGCGTCGGGCCGCTGTTCGACTACCTGGAACCCACCCACAGCAACCTGCTCAAGCGCATCCGCAACACCGGTGACGCCACGGCCTACGTGCGCGTGGAAGTGACCCAGATGCACTTCGATGCGGAAGGACAGGCCAGTGAAACGCCGGTGGACGGCGCGGCGTTGGTACGCAACGCCCCTGGCGCGCACGGTGTCATCGCCAGCCCCAGCCGCCTGATCATCGCCGGCAACGGCCAACAGGCCACACGCCTGGTCTATCGCGGCGCACGTGACCAGGAACGTTATTACCGGTTGCGCTTCATCCCGGTGGCACCCAGCGCCGAGGAATTCTCGCTCAGCGAAGAACAGGCGCAGGAAGCGGCGGAATTGAACGCGTCCATCCGCATGTTCACCGGCTACGGCACGATTCTGTTCATCGCGCCGGAGCACGCACACTACGACACCCGCCTGCAGGATGGCCGCGTGTACAACCACGGCAACGCCACCGTGGTGCTGGACAACCTGCGCCAGTGCGAGCGCGCCCGCCCGGACACCTGCACGCCCGGCATCATCGTCCACGTCCGGCCCGGGCGCTCCTACGCGCTGCAACTGGCCGACGGCCGATTCCTCCGCTACGACCTGAAGGAGGGCGACAGCCAGCGCGGTATCGATTCGCGCCGCTGACCGTTCCGTTCCTCCCGCTGTTCATGCCCCATCGGGTCCGCCAGGCACCCGCAGGGGGTGCTGTGCCCATGTCCTGGCGTCTTGTATCCATCCACTCTTCCTGGAGCAACACCATGTCCTTGAAAACCTACGCGTTGGCGGCCGCCACCGCCGCGCTGCTGGCCCCGGCGCTGAGCCACGCCGCCATCGAAACCAAGTCGATCACCGTGAATGTCACGGCCGACGTGCCCAACACCGCCGGTCTGCAGGTATCCACGCCCGATGGCTGGGAAGGCCTGCCGCAGAACCTGCCGTGGGATACCGCGCGCCAGGTACTGGGTGAACTGACCGGCCGTGTCATCAACGTCAAGTCGTCGGCCGCCATCACCGCCTACCTGTCGGCCCCGGCCCAGATGGCGTCGGCTGCCGATGTCGTGGACCTGGTGGTGAAGCTGGACAACGTGGCCGTGCCGGTTGCGGGCGGCACGAAGCTCACCGTCGCCAACGCGGCGCAGGCGGCCGCTGGCAAATCGCTGGCCTTTGCCATCGCCCCGACGGTGCCGACCGGTGGCTACAAACAGGGCAGCTATGGCGGCCAGTTCCACATGATCTTCGAAAGTGATATCGCCGATCCGTGAGCCCTGCAGGCGCTCCCTGCCGCATCCACGGATGCGGCAGGGAGGCCGGAGAACGCACCATGTTTCCCAGGCGCCCTCGCGCATGCCCGCCCTTGGCCCGGTTGACCGTCGCCATCGGTGCCATTGTCGTTGCCGCGTCCTCGCAGGCCGGGGGCCTGGCACCGGATGAGCTGCCCAGCCTTCTGGAACAGCGCGAGCGCATGCCGGCCGAGTTCCGCGCGCATCTGTTCGGCACCCCGCTCACGGTCCGCGTGGAGCTGGACGGGCAGTACCTCGGCGATGCCGAGGTGGTGCTGCACGACGACAACCGCGTGCAGGTGGTGGACTTCGTCGACAGTCATGACAGCCGCCTGCCACCCAGTGAACGTGCACGCTGGGCGACGCAGCTGGCCGAGCCGTTGCCACTGGGCGTCTGCCACGAGGCCTGCCGCGGGCTGTCGGCGCTGCATTACAGTCTCTCCAATTCGCTGCTCAGCCTGCTTACCCCGGGCGGCGCGCGGGGCGAGGACCGCCACGTTGCCCAGCCCGAGGGTGGCAGCCGCGGCCTGATCCTGCGCAACAGCCTGGCCGTGCACGGGGGCCAGGACCAGCCCACGGCCACCCGCTACAGCGCCGAGCTGCGTGGCAGCCTGGGTCGCTGGAGCACACTGGGCAGCTACCAGTACCACGCGCAGCCTGGCCGCGCCGACCACTACCTCAGCGCGTTGTACGCACAACGCGAGCTGGGTGACCACTTCGTGCGCGCCGGCTACTTCCTGCCCACCTTCGAAGGGGTGATCCGCCAGCCGCGCGCACCCGGTACGCAGAACGACACTGCGTTGGGCGTCATGGTCGGCTCGTCGGACATCCTGCTGGCCGATACCCGCAGCGCCAGCATGTACCCCGTCCATGTCACCGCCAGTCGCGACGGGGTGGTGGAGATCCTGCGCGATGGCGTGCTGTTGTCCACCCAGGCCGTCAGGCCGGGGATCCAGGAAATCGATACACGGCGCTTGCCGGGCGGTATCTACGAGGTGGACCTGCGCGTGGTGGTGGACGGACGCGAAGCCTCGCGCGAGGCGGCCACCATCCACAAGCCCAGCCGCTGGCGCGACCCGACGCGGCGCTGGCGCTACAGCGCGTTCGCCGGCCAGCAGCGCGGCCTGCTCGGCAGCAGCAGCGATGCGGACAGCGGCAAGGTGGCCGCCGGCGCGGTGGTCAATTACCTGGTGCATCCGCGTGCGGTGGCCGGTGCCACCGTGCAGCAGATCGGGCAACGCCGTGCGGCCGGGCTGTCGATGGACTGGCAGGCCAGCAGTGCGCTGAGTGCTTACACCAACCTTTACACCGCCACAGACAGGGGGCGCGGCCTGGACCTGCAGGGCCTGTATCGCTACCGGGCCGGGTCGGTCGTGGCCAGTCACGCGCGCAGTTGGGCCGAACAACGCCACCGCGTGGCGCCAGGCGCCGGGCTCGCGCCGCGATGGGAGCGCCAGGGCGGCTGGCAGGACACCACGGCGGTGTCGATCACCCACCGTTTCAGCCACCGCGATACGGCCAGCGTGCGTATCGCGCGCTCGAGCGGATTCACCCGTGGCACCGGCATCGACGTGTCCTACGGCCGCCGCGAAACACTGTTCGGGCGACATGACGTGAACTGGCGCGTATCCGCCCACGACCGTCCGGGCAATCGCCATACCGGCTACCACCGCCAACGCGGCATCGACCTGACGGTGAGCCTTGCGCTCGGCAGTGATCGCCGCAGCTACAGTGGCAGCCTGGGCAGCCGAACCGGGGACAACGGGCAGCGCGACGGGTACCTCGCCGCCACCGTCAGCCAGCACCTGGATGGCCCGGTGCTGCGCAGCGTGACCGGCACCGTGGGTGCGGACCGCGGCGGCGTAGGCGCCGGTGCCGGTGCCTACCTGCAGCATGCAGTGCTGGAAGGTGATGCGCAGCTGTACCGCGCGGCGGGCAGCGGCCAACTGAGCGGCAGTGCCAACCTGGACAGCACCGTGGCGTTCGGCGGCGGCCACGTGGCGGTCATTGGCCAGGGCCGCAGCGGTGCGGTGGACACCGGCATCATCGTGGACGTGCGCAGCGACGTCCCCGATGTCGTTCTGCGCGCCGACGACA
Source organism: Stenotrophomonas sp. TWI809 (assembly GCF_039673205.1). Classification (NCBI taxonomy): domain Bacteria; kingdom Pseudomonadati; phylum Pseudomonadota; class Gammaproteobacteria; order Lysobacterales; family Lysobacteraceae; genus Stenotrophomonas; species Stenotrophomonas sp. TWI809. The sequence continues at coordinate 14,646 of NZ_JBDJLE010000014.1, forward strand.
GCCGCAGCGGCAGCGTGGTGCTGCGGCCGGGCCGCAACTTCGTGCCGGTCAGCGCCTACCGCGCCGGCCAGGTGCAGATCGATTTCGACGGCCGCACGGCCCCGGCGGCCACCCTGCAGCCGGCCGCGCTCGACTACCACCTCAACAAGGGCGGGGTGATGCACGCCACGGTTGATGTGCTGCGCACCTTCACCGTATTGGGCCAGGTCGTGGATGCCGATGGCCGCGGGGTGCGTGGCGTGCAGGTGATCAACCACGCCGGGCGCAGCGTGAGCCAGGACGATGGATTTTTCACCCTTGAACTGAGTGCACGCGCGCCGGTGGTGGAACTGCGCTACCCCAACCTCACCCGCTGTGAACTGGTGATGGAGCAGGCCAGCTACCCGCGCGAAGGCGACCTGTTGATGGTGGGCGGGGTGCGCTGCCCGCCGCCGGTTGCCGTGCAGTGAATCGCCCCCTTCCCCCAGGCCTGCAGGTTGCCGCCATGAAATGTCTCCCGTTGCTGATGCTTGTCCTGTTCGCGCTGCACGCCACCCCGGTGGCCGCCCAGGTACGCGAAGTGACCGTCACTGGCCAGTTCAGGCCGAACGCGTTGAACCCCGGCAATACGGTATTCGAAAACACCACGCCACGCGGCGCCTTCTGCAATTGGCGGCCAACGCAATGTGCCCAGAAGGGGGCCTACATCTTTGATCTGGGGGGAGGGGAGTACTGGCGCAAGTCGGGCCCGCAGACCGGCACTGTGCAGCGCGACACGACGTATGTGCGCTTTCCGGCGCCGCGCACGATCACGTTGCAGGATGTCAACACCGGGCGTACGTTTGACGCGGAGATCAGCTTTGTCGCCATTTCCCTGCGATTGAACTTCGGGCGTGGGGTGGATCCGTGGTACCACGGCATCAGCGGTGGCTGCACCGCCATCCGGGGTAACGGTGGGGTCGGCTGGTCCAATGGCGGCTGGGGCGTCCGTGATCCGCGCAATCCGCAGGCGTGCTACAGCAATCGTATAAGGGACGGGCGGACCTACGCCTACCGCAACGTCGGCATCGGCATTCAGGTGGCACTTCCCAATGCGATGACCCTGCAGGATGGCCGCTATACGGCGCAGGAAACCTGGACCACGGGCGGCGCCGATGCCGACATCGACCTGGGCGACAACATCACCGGCACCACGGCGATCCGGATGAACTTCGTCTTCGATGTGATACATGATTTCCAGGTGCGCTTTTCCAGCGAAACGCCGCGCGTGCCACTGGTGCCGGACGGCGGCTGGTCGCAGTGGATCAACCATGGGAAGGTGCCCGCACGGCTGCGCCAGGCGCTGCCGTTCCACCTCACCTCGTCGATGGATTTCAGCATGAAGCTTCGCTGCGAACATGCAGCCGGCAGTGGCTGTGGCATCCGCAATGCAGCCGATGACGTGGTGGTGGTGCCCGTGGACGTGGACGTGACCATTCCGGGCATGCGCAATCTGAAGGACGGACGCCCCGCACAGGACACGCCGCTATCGGCCGACGACGCGCTCGCGCCGCGCTTCAGTCCCGAGGGGTACCTGATGCAGCGCCGCTCGACGCTGCGGTTCACGGCCAACCGCGCCGCCGTGGAGACGATCGTGCAGCTGCCCGGCTCGCGCTGGGACGGGCAGATGACCGTGGTGTTCGATGCGAATCCTTGAGTCGACCCCACTACCCGCTGCATCCCGTTCGGTCGCTGCCCTCCCGCCAATGGGCAGGGAGGTTTAGATAGGGCCTGCGAATACGCAGCCACAGGCCAACCCATACCGCAGCGAAACGACGGCGCGCGCTGTCGCGTTTGCCCTTTGAAGCGCATCCCCCCTTACCGTGATGCTGTGGGCCACCTCAGCTCGGCTACCCGCATGCGCACGTCTGGATGCTCCCACAATCCCGCCATTGACGGCATGCGCGCGCTCGCCGTGCTGGCCGTCATCGTCTTCCATGTCGATGCCCAGCTGTTGCCGGGCGGCTTCACCGGTGTGGATCTGTTCTTCGTCATTTCAGGCTTCGTGATCAGCCAGTCCCTGGCTGCACGGGGTGACACGCCACCGGGCACGTTGCTGCTCGATTTCTATCGTCGCCGCGTGCTGCGCCTGTTGCCCGCGCTGCTGCTGATGCTGGTGGTCACGTTCGTGCTGTCGGCGTTGCTGATTCCGCGGGCATGGCGCAATGAACAGTTCGACCAGACCGGCATGGCCGCCCTGCTTGGCCTGAGCAATATCGTGCTGGCGGGGCAACAGGACAGCTACTTCTCGCCCGGTGCGGACCTCAATCCGTTCCTGCATACCTGGACATTGGGCGTGGAGGAACAGTTCTACCTGGTCTTTCCCGTGCTGTTCATCGCCTGGTTGCGCGGTCGCCAGCGCTTCCCTTCGTTGCGCTGGCTGCTTCCGGTCGTGTCGCTGGTGTCTCTGGTGTTGGCGGCATGGCAAAGCCGCGTTGCGCCCACCACTGCCTTCTATCTGCTGCCGGCGCGCTTCTGGGAACTGGCCGCTGGCGCGCTGCTGTATCAATGGATGACGGCCCGTGGCGGTGCGCCGCGCGGACGTTGGCTGGCATGGCCAGGGGGGGCGCTGTTGGGCGCAGGCGTGGTGCTGGCACCGTCGCTGCCGCTGCCCTTCCCGGGGGTGGCCCTCACGGTGATCGGCGCGCTGCTGCTGCTTGCCGCGGTGTCTGCCGAGGGTGCCGCCACGACCGGGTACGCGCGGTTGCTGTCATGGGGGCCGTTGACCCACCTGGGCCGCATCTCGTACTCGCTCTACCTCTGGCATTGGCCGCTGCTGGTCCTGCTGCGTTGGACCTACGGCCTTCAGGGGGCAGCGCTGTGGCTGTACCCGATCCTGCTTCTGCTGGTGGCCTCGGCGTCCTACCGCTGGGTGGAAACGCCGCTGCGCCGCGCCCCCGCGCTGGCTGCAAAGGCCCCCGCCAAGGTGCTCGCGATGGCGGTGCCGGTGGTGGCCGGCGCCGCGTTGCTGGCCTGGAGCATGGTGAACTTCCACGAGCAGATATCGCTCAGCAGCACCCGCGACGGCTACGCGTGGCAGGCACGCAAGTACCCGGCATGGCGGCCGCTTGACCCGGTGGACGCGCCCGGGCTGGCCGGCCGCCGCCTGTTCGTCGCCGGTGACTCGCATGCCGCCGCGTATCGCACCCTGACGTCGATGGTGGCGCGGCAGACCGGCATGGAGGTGCGCCAGGACGATCAGGGTGGGTGTGGCATCGTCAATCTGCTGCGCGCGGCCCCGGCCGACTGCCGGTCCTTCGCCGAGCGGGCGCTGTCGCGCATCGAGGCGCAGGCGCGACCGGGCGACATCGTGCTGCTGGCATCGCTGCGCATGCCCGAGCTGCGCGGCCGCGACTGGGGCAATGGCGATGCGGTGGTGTTCCAGCAGATGCTGGCAGAGCGCACGCCGTCCGATGCCGCCGCTGCGCGCGCCGAGGCGGAGCGGGTGCTGGACCGGCTGCAGCGGCTGGGCGTGCACGTGGTGGTGGATGCGCCGTTGCCGCTGTTCAAGGCGGGGGCGTATCGCTGCACGGACAGATTCAACCGGATGAATCCAGCCTGCGCCGGCGGGCTGGACATGGCGCGCGCCGACCTGGAGCTGCTGCGTGCACCGCAGCTGGAACTGCTGGCCGCGCTGAGCGACCGCTATCCGTCGTTGCACGTCTGGGATCCGCTACCGCTGTTGTGTGGTGCGCAGACGTGTTCGGCCATGGACGGTGACCAGCCGCTGTTCTTCGACAACGATCACCTGAGCGGTCACGGCAACCGCGTACTGCTGCCGGATTTCCGCACCACGCTGATCGACATCACCCAGCGCGCACCACGCACCGTAGAGCCGGGCTCTGCCCGGCTGCCGTAGAGCGGGGCGCCATCCGGCTGCCATCCGCGCCCGCGGCATGAACCCGCATCACCCCGGCGGCAGCACCTTGCCCGGGTTGAGGATGCCGTCCGGATCCAGCGCGTGCTTGATCGCCCGCATCGCCGCCAGCGTGGCGGGGGAGAAGGCCTGGGCCATGAAATCGCGCTTGGCCAATCCGATGCCATGCTCGCCGGACAACGTGCCGCCGAGTGCCAAGGTCAGTTCAAAGATCTTCGGCAGCGCGGCATGCGCGCGTGCGTTCTCGTCGGCGTCGTCAGGGTGGTACAGGATGTTGACGTGCAGGTTGCCGTTGCCCGCATGGCCGAAGGTGACGATGGTCAGCGTGTACTCGCGCGCCAGCGCCTGCACGCCGGCGACCAGGTCAGGGATGCGCGACACCGGCACCACCACGTCTTCGTTGATCTTGCCCGGGGCGATGCTGCGCAGCGCGGGCGACAGCGCCTTGCGCGCGGCCCAGAGTTTCTCGCGTGCGGCCCCTTCCATCGCCACGTCCAGCGCCAGCAGGCCGTCGCCCTCGGCGGCGGTGGCCAGTGCCTGCAGCAGGTAGGGCAGCGTGTCGTGGTCGCCGTCGGCTTCCACCAGCAGCATCGCGCCCGCCTCGGGCACGTCGGCGCCATTGCGACGCAGCAGCGCCAGGCTGCGCGCGTCCATGAATTCCAGCCGCGTGGGCACCACCGGTTGCGCCATCAGGCGCGACACGGCTGCGGCGGCGGCATCGGCATCGCGGTACAGCACGCGCAACCCGGCCTGGGCGACCGGCAGCGGGGTGAGCTTGAGCGTGGCTTCCACGATCAGCGCCAGCGTGCCTTCGCTGCCGACCAGCAGGTGGGTGAGGTCGTAGCCGGTGGCGTCCTTGGTGTAAGCGCCGCCGCAGTGGATGAGGTCGCCTGCGCCGGTGACCGCCACCAGGCCGAGCACGTTGTCGCGGCTGGTGCCGTACTTCACCGCGCGCGGGCCACCGGCATTGCACGCCAGGTTGCCGCCGATGCTGCAGATGTCGGCGCTGGACGGGTCCGGTGCCCAGAACAGGCCGTGCGGCATCAGCGCCTGCTGCAGGTCGCCGTTGAGCACGCCCGGTTCGACCACCGCGCAGCGGTTGCCGGGCTGGATGGCGAGGATGCGCGCCATGCGCGCGAACGACAGCACGATGCTGCCGTTGACCGGTACCGCCGCGCCGGTGGTGCCGGTGCCCGCGCCGCGCGCCACCACGGCCACATGGTGCGTGCGGCAGGCGCGGACCAGCGCCACCACCTGCTCGCGGTCACGCGGAAACGCCACGCCGAGCGGCAGCTGGCTGCGCCAGGAGTTGTCCTGCGCATGGGCGGCCAGTGCCGCGTCATCGGTGCGCCACCCATCGTCGCCCAGCAGCGCATGCACGGTGGACAGGAAGGCGGCGGGCAGGGCGGGGGTGGTCGACATCAGGCGTTCCGGGAATTCACAGGGGCGCGTTGGATCAGCCTCCAGCCGATCACGGCGGCGGCCAGCGGCAACCACACCCAACGCAGTTCAGACACAACGGTGGCCAGCCCGCGCGCGCTGAAGAACTGCCCGGCGAATGGCGACACACGGATCGGGCGCCACGGCGCGAACAACCGCTCGCCACTCCATGGCCACCACAGGGCAACCCCGAGACCGCCGGAGGTGAACGCGTCCAGCAGCGGGTGCGACAGGGCACTGATGCCAACGAATGCGGCGGCCTGCACTGCACTGGCTCGCAGGCGCGTATGCAGCAGGGCAGCGAGCACGGCCAGCACCGCGGCAAACACGATCGAATGACTGGCCCCGCGGTGGCCGAAGCTGTCGGCGTAGGGAATGTGCAGCGCGAAGGCCAGCACATCCGCGTCGGGCAGCATCGCCGCGACCACGCCAGCGGCCAGCAACGGGGTGGCGATGCGGCCGCGATCCGCGGCGCACCACAGCGCCAGCGGAATGGCGGCGTGGGTGAAGATGGAGGGCATCAGCAGTCGTCCAGCCGGAACGCGTCGCGCAGCCAGTTCAGCTGCGGGGGCTCGCCACTGGCTTCAACCACGTCGAAGCGGCAGGGCTGCTCGGCCAGCCAGGGATGGGACTGCAGAAACAGCTGCGCGGCGATCACCAGCTTGCGTCGCTTGCGCAGGTCCACCGAAGCCGCGCCGCCGCCGAAGCGGGCAGTGGCGCGGTAGCGCACTTCCACGAACACGACGACATCGCCGTCGCGCATGATCAGGTCGATCTCGCCCCGGCGATACCGCGCGTTGGTGGTGACCGGGCGCAGCCCGGCCTGACGGAGATGGTGCTGCGCGGCGGCTTCCACCGCCGCACCGCGTACCGCGCGCCCGGTGGGCACGTGGCTCAGTTGCTGCTGGCGATCGGCATCGGCCGGCCGCCGCTGAAGGTCGACCATGCCGGCACCCGCAGTACGTTGCCGTTGCTGTCCAGGAACAGGGTGCCGGTGGCGCCGGCCAGGCCGCCTTCCGTCGCGACCTTGTCCAGGTAGGCGCTGATCTTCCAGGCATCGAAACCGAACGCGAACAGGCGACCGGAGGCACCACGCGCCGAGGGCAGGATCTGCCCGGCCGTGGAGGCGGCCGGCAGGCCGGGCACGCCACGCACGTTCCAGGCTTCGTTCGGATAGACGATGCCGTCCAGCGCCATGTCTTCTTCCGGCTTGCCGGCACCGACGGTCAGCTGCGAGGTGCCGACGCGGCTGGCGCCACCGGCACCGGCCAGCGCCAGCTGCGGGGTCAGTGCACGCGCCTGCGGCGCCTTCACTGCCAGCAACACACCGTCGATGGCGCCGGCCGCACGCACCTGCGCGCCAATGTCGCCGACCGTGTCGCTGACGCCGATGGTGGCCACCACCTGACCACCGCGCTGCGCGAAGCGCTCACGGAAGGCGGCGGCGGCACGGCGACCGTTGTCATCATTGCTGTGGATCACCAGCACCTTGCTGCGCTCGCGGCCGCGCAGGTACTCGGCGGCGATGATGCCGTCGTCTTCCGGGGCCAGCGAGAAACCGGCGCTGCCCGCCGGCGGGGTGTCCTTGCCGCGGTTCAGGGCCAGCACCGGCACCGGCAGTTCGCGGCGGCCGAACACGGCATCCACTTCATCGCGGCCGAGCGGGCCGACGATGAAATCGGCACCGGCGGTCACCGCCTTGTCGTAGGCGGCCACGGCACCGGCGGCGGTACCGGCGGTGTCGATGAACTGGATGTCCGGACGGCGGCGGGTTTCACCGTAGTAACCGCTGAGCAGGCCATCGCGGACCGGCTGCGCGGCGGTGGCCAGGCGGCCACTGAGCGGCAGCAGCACGGCCATCTTCACGGGCGGACGATAGCCATCGCTCATCGCCGGCGGGCGCTTGCTGGTATCGAACTGCGAGGCGCCTTCGCGATCGAACGGACGCGGCAGCGGCATGCCCCGGGCGATCAGCGCACGGCCGGCGAAGTTGTACAGCGGCTCGTTGGCCGGCAGTGCCGCCGCGCGGGAGCGCAGGGTGGCATCGTCCAGCGTGCCGAGCAGGCCGGCGATGGCCTGCTGGTTGTCGCTGCGCGCCTTGCCGGAGAGCGCGGCGTGTGCACGGGCGCGCTCCAGCGCGGCGCCGAGGTTGTCGCCGGTGGCCTGCAGTGCGTTGGCGCGCGCCAACTGCCAGCGGGTACGCAGCGAGGGGATGACCGCGTCGGCCGATTCTTTCAGTGCGGCCAGCGCCTGGGCCGGCTGCTTGTCGGCCAGCGCGAGTTCGGCCGTGGTCAGCTGGTAGCGCTGGAGGCTGGCGCCGCTGAGCTGGCGCGCAGTGACCTGGGCCAGCAGCGTGCGGGCGCGGGTGGCATCGCCGGCTTCGTGCCAGGCAAAGGCGGCATCGGCCAGGGCGGCGCTGCGGGCACTGCCGCGCAGGGTGTTGGCCAGGGCTTCCAGCTGGACCGCCGCATCGCGCGGCTTGCCCTGCTCGATCAGCGCCAGGGCCTGGCTCTGGGCCGGCGAATCCGGCGCACTGGTGAAGCTGGTCGTGGCGCAGCCGGCAAGCAGCATCAGCGACAACGAAAGGGCGGAGATCCGTACGACGGGCTTGTTCATGATCAGGTCCATTCGATGGGGGCAGCGGCCGTGGCCGGGGAACGGTACGATTCTACCCTTGACCACGGAAGAGCCGCTGATGAGTGCTGTCCCCACGCTGTATGTCGTTGCCACCCCGATCGGCAACCTCGCCGATCTGACCCCGCGCGCGCAGGACGTGCTGCGTTCGGTGGCCGCGATCTGCGCCGAGGACACCCGCCGCAGCGGCCAGCTGCTGGCCCACTTCGGCATCCAGCAGCCGTTGGTGGCGCTGCATGACCACAATGAAGAAGCGTTGTCGCAGCGGATCGTGGCGCGCCTGTTGGCCGGGGAGTCGCTGGCACTGGTCAGTGATGCCGGTACCCCGCTGGTCAGCGACCCGGGCTACCGGCTGGTGCGCGCCGCGCGGGAAGCCGGGATCAAGGTCAGCCCGATTCCCGGTGCCTGTGCGGCGATCGCGGCGCTCAGCGTGGCCGGCCTGCCCAGCGATCGCTTCACCTTCGAGGGCTTCCTGCCGGCCAAGGCCTCCGGCCGCCGCGAGCGGCTCCATGCGCTGGCCGGTGAAACCCGCACGCTGGTGTTCTACGAATCCTCGCACCGGATCACTGAATCGCTGGCGGACATGGTCGCCGCGTTCGGGCCCGAGCGGCCCGCGGTGCTGGCGCGTGAGCTGACCAAGCTGTTTGAGACCGTGCTGGATGGTGATCTGGCCTCGCTGCTGCAGCAGGTGGAAGCCGACGACAACCAGCGCAAGGGCGAATTCGTGGTGATGGTGCAGGGCGCGGCCGACGATGAGGAGGCTCAGTTGGCCGCCGGCCGCCGCATGTACGCCAAGCTCAGCGAACACCTCCCGCCGTCCACCGCAGCCAAGCTCGCCGCCGAACTCACCGGTGCCCCCAGAAAAGCCCTGTACGGCGGTTGATCGGCCGGTCGCGCCACCCCACGGGTGGCTGCACGCGGTGCCAAAGAAGGTAGAGCCACCCCATGGGTGGCTGCACGCGGTGCCAGAGAAGGTAGAGCCACCCCATGGGTGGCTGCACGCGGTGCCAGAGAAGGTAGAGCCACCCCATGGGTGGCTGCACGCGGTGCCAAAGAAGGTAGAGCCACCCCATGGGTGGCTGCACGCGGTGCCAGAGAAGGTAGAGCCACCCCATGGGTGGCTGCACGCGGTGCCAGAACGTGAGGCAGCCACCCATGGGGTGGCTCTACCGCGCGTGCAGATTGAATGCCGGCCCACGCCAACCGTCTGGAGGCACAGCCCCCTTTAGTAAAGGGGGCGCGGCGACAGCCGCGGGGAATTGGGCGCTGGTGGCCCGGGGGCCAAGGTTTGCGCTGCAAACCTTGGGGATTTTTTCGTCATGACGAAAAAAGCGGCGGAGCCGGCCGATAAGCCGGGTTTTGTCGTGGACAGTCATTCCTCTAGGCGCTACGTCACCGCAGCGCTCAAGCAACCTACCCGGACCCGACGCGGGCCACGCCATTAGGTCCCTATTTGGTCTTGCTCCAGGTGGGGTTTGCCGTGCCGGTCTGTTGCCAGACTCGCGGTGCGCTCTTACCGCACCATTTCACCCTTACCGGCTTCCCGAAGGAAACGTAGGCGGTATCTTTCTGTTGCACTTTCCGTCGGCTTGCGCCGCCCAGGCGTTACCTGGCACCTTGCCCTATGGAGCCCGGACTTTCCTCGGCATCCGCAAGGGATGACGCGACTGTCTGGCCGACTCCGCCGCGCGCATTGTCCCACATCCCGGCATGCGGAGGGCGGGCGATCACCCCGGTGTTCGATACTGCCCGGCCGAGATGAACTGCGCGAAGCGTTCGCACCACACCACCACGGTGGTGAATTCCTCGACATCCACGCCCGGTGGCACATCGACCAGGAATCGGTTGAAGGTCTTCACCTCGCCGATCCGCACGGCATCGGTCTTGATCCGTTCAAAGCCGGCCTTGGTATCGACGAACTCGCGGGTCAGATACACCTTGTAGTCGGGCCCCGGGGCGATCTTGCCGGTGAACGCGACCTGGGTGGAGCTCACGCTCAGTGCGCCGTCGGCCCAGTGCAGCGCGTCGCTGCCTTTCTGGTCGCGGTGGAAGGTGGCGTGGTAGCGGGCCTGTCCCATCGCGTCCTGTACCTGTTGCACCGGCGGATCGTCGGGGGCGGTCAGGATCGGCAGGAAGTACACGCCCAGGCCGAAGCCCACGCCAAGGACCAGCAGATGGCTGGCCAATAGAAAGAGGATGCGTCGCATGCAGGTCCCGGGTCCGAAGAGGGCGCGGCGAAGGTGCCGTCCGCCTCATCCTCGTCGCGGGGTGTCCGGGGTCAAGCCACGGCCGATGCCGGCGCCGACCGTGGCCGGCGCCCGCCCGGGTCCAGCCCGGCGTCATGGCCTGAAATCCGTTGCGGCGCAACGCGTTAAACTTCGGTGAACACCTTCAATCGCGGCTGAAGTGCCCCGTCGCACACCGGCGAAAACGGGCTCGTCGCGTCATATCCCCACAGCCGGCGCCGTAACCGCCAGCCGCGTCTCGCCGATGCAGCTGCCGTCCGGCCCGAACCGGCGCTCGTGGATGAAACCCTGGCCGTCGGCATCCAGCGCGATCAGCGTGCTGGCGCGGGTGCCGTACTCCGGGCTGCGGATGAACGCTGCGCTCAGCCAGCGCTCGCGTTCGAGGCCGATGCCGGTGTCGGGCAGGGCGCTGTCGTCGGCCCGGGTTTCATCGGCCAGCGCCGCCCACAGCGGGCCCAGGTCGTCGCTGCCGCTGGTGATCCAGCCCTGCAGGGCGGCGTTCAAGCGCTCCGTCTTGGGCCACGGGGCATCCAGCGGCCCGTTGGACATGCCATGTACGCCGGGCGCCAACGCCTGCCGGCCCGCCGGGTGGTTGCCCAGGAACTGGCAGCTGTCGCGATCGGCCAGCAGCAGGTTGAACGGGGCGAAGTCGGCGGCGCGGGCGGTCAGCCCATCGGCGAAGCGGGCGGCCGGGGCGGTGTCACGCAGGTAGTCGGCTACCAGGGCCCCGCGTGAGGGGCCGGTCTGCCGGGCCAGCGGGTCGCGCACGTTGGTCACCACCGCCATCCGTCCGTCCGCACCGATCCCGGCCCAGGTCCCGCCCGAGCGCAGGTCGCGGCCTGCGGCCACCCCGTCATCCGGAGGGGGCCACCGGGCCAGGGCGGCGGTCGGCCGCGCGTGGAACTCATCGCGGTTACCGACCATCACCAACTGCCAGCGGGGGTGGGTTTTCCAGGCAAGGGCGAGCAGACACATGCCTCACAGTGTGCCGGTTCTGCGCAGGGCGGAGGCGATGACGGCCGGGTCAGGACTGAATACGGGGCGATGTTTCACGCGGCCTCCACAGGCCTGAACTTCGGCGAAATCTCAAAAAATGAGACGAAACAGCAACTTGTGGATAAGCCTTGAACAAGTCTCTAAAGATCGCTGCAAGCCCTTGATGTTCAAAGTGATTTCGCCTTCGCAAAGTTGTTGACAACCCAATCGGCACTGCTAAGGTGGGCATCAGAGGGGAAACCGGGTTTTTTGTGGTTTTTCGTGGTTCAATGTTTCACCAGGCGAAGGAAAGGTGAAAACGTCGTGTTTCAAGGCGAGACGGCCATCACTGTTGACGACAAAGGGCGCATGGCGGTTCCGACCGCGCATCGCGACCTAGTCGCGCGTGTGAGCAACAACCGTCTGGTCCTGACCTACAACCCGTTCGAGTCCGGCTGTCTGTGGCTGTACGCCGAACAGGAATGGGAACGCGTCCGTGATGACGTCATGTCCAAGCCCAACACACAGCGCGTCGTGCGCCTCCTGCAACAGAAGCTGGTCGGTTCGGCCGCGCATCTGGAGCTGGACGGCAACGGCCGCATCAGTATTCCCGCCAGCCACCGTGGTGCCGTTGGCATTGAAAAGAAGGCGGTGCTGCTCGGTATGGGCGACAAATTCGAATTGTGGAGCGAGCAGGCTCATCGCGCGTTGATCCAGCAGACGTTGTCTGACGAGGATCTCGGCGATGGGTTGCTCGACCTGAAGTTGTGAGCCGGGGTGCCCGGATGCGCGGAGCAGCGCAGGCCGGTCACCTTCCGGTGTCGCAGTCGCCGGCAGGCCACCTGCCGGTCCTGTACACGCAGGTCCTGGATGGCCTGAAGGTGATCGAAAACGGCGTGTATCTCGATGGCACGTTCGGTCGTGGCGGTCACGCCAGGGGCGTGCTCGAGCAACTCGGTCCGGGAGGCCGACTGCTGGTCATGGACAAGGATCCGGAGGCGATTGCGGTAGCCGAGCGTGATTTCGCGCCGGACCCGCGCGTCTCGATCTTCCGTGGCAGCTTTGCTGATCTGCTGCACTGGGATGCCACCGCGCAGGGCCTGGATGGCGTGCTGTTCGACCTGGGCGTGTCCTCGCCCCAGCTGGATGTCGCCGAGCGCGGTTTCAGCTTCGGCAAGGACGGCCCGCTGGACATGCGCATGGACCCGGACAGCGGTGAAAGTGCGGCGCAGTGGCTCAACCGCGTTGAAGAGCGCGAGTTGATGGACGTGCTGTGGACCTACGGCGAAGAACGCCAGGGCCGCCGCATCGCCAAGGCCATCGTCGCCCGCCGCGACAAGCAACCCTTCACCCGCACCGCCGAGCTGGCGGAGGTGATCGCCTCGGTGATGCCGCGTGGCAAGGACAAGATCCACCCGGCCACGCGCAGCTTCCAGGCGATCCGCATCCATATCAACCGCGAACTGGCCGACCTCGAGGCGGGCCTGGAGGCGGCGATGGCGCGGCTCAAGCCCGGTGGCCGGCTGGCGGTGATCAGCTTCCATTCGCTGGAAGACCGCATCGTCAAACAGTTCATGAACCGCTACGCCAAGGCACCGCCGAGCAACCGCCGGTTGCCCGAGCTGGCTGCCTTCGTGCCGACGCTGGACCTGCACGGTGGCGCCATCAAGGCCGAAGACGACGAGCTGGCGGTCAATCCGCGCTCGCGCAGTGCCGTGCTGCGCGTCGCCGAAAAGCGTGAGGTGGCCGGATGAGCCGCCTGCTGTTGATCGTGCTGCTGGCCTGCACCGTCGCCTCGGCGATCGGTGTGGTGTTCATGCGCCATCGCCACCGCCAGACCTTCGTGGAGCTGTCCCGGGTCGAGCGTGCGCGCGATGAGATCAACATCGAGTTCGGTCGCCTGCAGCTTGAGCAGGCCACCCTGGCCGAGGCGACCCGGGTCGACCGCGTCGCCCGCGAGCGCCTGGGCATGAAGTTCCCCGAAGCGGCCGACGTCGTGGTGATCCGGCCATGAACAAGTCCGGCCGCAACCGTGCGCGCAACAGCTTCAACCTCCGCCAGCGCCTGAAGTGGGTGGGGCTGGCGCTGGGCCTGTGCTCGGTCTCGCTGGTCGGCCGCGCCGCCTACGTGCAGATCATCAACAGCGAGTTCTACCAGCGCCAGGGCGAAGCCCGTTACCTGCGCGAACTGCCGATCAACACCTCGCGCGGCATGATCACCGACCGCAATGGCGAGCCGGTCGCGGTGTCCACCCCGGTCGCCTCGATCTGGGTCAACCCGCAGGAACTGCTGCGCTCGCCCGACCGTATCCCCGAGCTGGCGACCGCGCTGGGCATGCCGCTGGATGAGCTGACCTCCAAGCTTTCGCAGAAGGCCGATAAAGAATTCATGTATCTGCGGCGCCGGATCAATCCGGACGACGCGGAAAAAGTGGTCGCGATGAAGATCCCGGGCGTGGCCTCGCAGCGCGAGTTCCGCCGCTTCTACCCGCAGGGTGAGGCGATGGCGCACGTGCTCGGCTTCACCAACATCGACGACCGCGGCCAGGAAGGGCTGGAGCTGGCCTTCGACGAATGGCTGCGCGGCAAGGCCGGCGCCAAGCGCGTGATCCGCAACCGCAAGGGCGACACGGTGGAGAGCGATCTGCTGCGCGCCGCCGAACCGGGCAAGGACCTCACCCTCAGCATCGACCGCCGCATCCAGTTCCTGGCCTTCAAGGAGCTGCGCAACGCGCTGATCGAGAACAAGGCCGCGGGCGGCTCGATGGTGATCATGGATGTGGCCACCGGCGAGATCCTGGCCATGGTCAACCTGCCGACCTACAACCCCAATGCCGTGGGTGGCGCTGCGCCGGACACCCGCCGCAACCGCGCGGTGACCGATCTGGTCGAGCCGGGTTCGACCATGAAGCCGCTGACCATCGCCTCGGCGCTGCAGTCCGGCGTGGTCACCAAAGACACCACGGTGGACACCAACCCGGGCTACATGGCGCTGGGCCGCTACACGATCAAGGACGTGCCGCGGAACAACGGCGTGCTCAACGTCACCGGCGTGATCACCCGCAGCTCGAACATCGGCGCGGCCAAGATCGCCGCCAAGATGCCGGACCAGGTCTTCTACGACCACATTCACAGCTTCGGTTATGGCGTCGCCCCGCACAGCGGCTTCCCGGGCGAATCGGCCGGCGTGCTGCCGCGCCCGGCGCGCTGGAGTGGTCCGTCCAAGACCACCATGTCCTATGGCTACGGCCTGAATGTCAGCCCGCTGCAGATCGCGACCGCCTACTCGGCGCTGGGCAACGGCGGCAAGCTGATCGCGCCGACCTTCGTCAAGGGCCAGCGCAACGAAGGCAAGCAGATCATCGACGAGAAGATCGCCAAGGAAGTCGTGGCGATGATGGAAACCGTGGTCACCCAGGGCGGCGCCAAGCAGGCGGCGGTGCTGGGTTACCACGTGGCCGGCAAGACCGGCACCGCCCGCAAGGCCGGCCCCGGCGGTTACGAGCGTGGCCATTACAACGCGCTGTTCGCCGGCGTGGTGCCCGCCACCAACCCGCGCTTTGCCACGGTGATCGTCATCAACGACCCGCAGGGCGGCAAGTATTACGGCGGCCTGGTCTCCGCACCGGTGTTCCACAACGTCATGGAAGGCGCGCTGCGCCTGATGGACGTGCCGCCGGATGACATCGAGTCGTGGCTGGCCGCCCAGCAGTCCGGAAAGATGGGCCACTCGGCCTCGGTGCTGCCGATGCCGCCGCCGGAAACGGTGATCGCGCCCGATGCCGCCGCAGAATTCGATGCCGCGCTGCCCAGCGCGCACGCCACAGTGCCGCCCGCGCAGGGAGGCACGCAATGAGCCAGATGATGTTGCTGTCGCAGTTGCTTCCCGATGTGGTGCTGAGCCACGACCCGACCATCACCGGCCTGGTGCTGGACAGCCGCGCGGTGCGCCCGGGCAATGCCTTCGTGGCGATCGCCGGCTTCGGCGCGCACGGGCTGGGCTTTGTCGATCAGGCCCGCGCCAATGGCGCCGGGGCGATCCTGTTCGACCCGCCGGCCCCGGCCGAGCTGCCGGCCCCGGCCGATGCGATTGCCGTGCCGGGCCTGCGCCACCGCATGGGCGCGATGGCCGATCAGTTCCACGGCCACCCCTCGCGCGCGATGACGATGGTCGGCGTGACCGGCACCAACGGTAAAACCTCCACCGTGCAGTTGCTGGCCCAGGCTTGGCACCTGCTCGGCACCCGCAGCGGCAGTATCGGCACGTTGGGCGTCGGACTGTATGGCGACGTGGTGCCGACCGGCTTCACCACGCCGCTGGTGCTGCAGATGCATGAGGTGCTGGCGCAGCTGCGCGACGGGGGTGCCCAGGCCGTGGCGATGGAAGTCAGCTCGCACGCGCTTGATCAGGGCCGCGTGGATGCCGTGCATTACGACGTGGCGGTGTTCACCAATCTCACCCGCGACCATCTCGACTATCACGGCGACATGGCGCAGTACGGCGCGGCCAAGGCCAGGCTGTTCCACCGCGACGGGCTCAAGGCCGCCGTGGTCAACCTCGATGACAGCTTCGGCAGCGAACTGCTGCGCACTGTCGGTGAGAGCGTCCGCCCGATCGGTGTGAGCTCGCGCGGTGCCGCGCAGGCCACCGTACGCGCTGATTCGCTCACCCTGGACGGTCGCGGCATCGCCTTCGATCTGGTCGTGGACGGTCAGCGCCATCCGGTGCAGTCGCCGCTGCTCGGCCGCTTCAACGTGGACAACCTGCTGGCCGTGGCCGGTGCGCTGCATGCGCTGGATCACGCCCCGGCCGCGATCGCCGCGCTGCTCTCGCAGCTGCAGCCGATCGCCGGGCGCATGAACCGCCTGGGCGGCGAGGGTGGCCTGCCCACCGTCGTGGTCGATTACGCGCACACCCCGGATGCGCTGGAACAGGCACTCACCAGCGTGCAGGGCCATCTGGCCGGGCGCCTGATCTGCGTGTTCGGCTGCGGCGGCGAGCGCGATACCGGCAAGCGCCCGCAGATGGCCGCCATCGCTGAGCAACATGCCGACGTGGTGATCGTCACCGACGACAATCCACGCGGCGAAGACGGCGACGTGATCGTGGCCGACATCCTCAAGGGATTTGATGCACCCGCTGCCGTCACTGTGCAGCGCGACCGCGCCGCCGCGATCGCCACCGCGATCGGCCAGGCCGGCGCGGGCGATATCGTGCTGATCGCCGGCAAGGGCCACGAGCCCTATCAGGAGATCCACGGGGTCCAGCACGCCTTCGATGACACCGAGGTGGCCGGCCGTGTGCTGGCCGCGCGTGCGGGGGTGACTGCATGAAGCGCACCCCGCTGTCGCTGATCGCCCACTGGGCCGGTGGCGAGATCCATGGCGAAGACACCGCCATCGATGCCATCAGCAATGACACCCGTACGCTCGCGCCCGGCAGCCTGTATGTGGCGCTGCGGGGCGAGCGTTTCGATGGCCATGACTTCGCGGCCGACGCGCTGGCACGCGGTGCCTCGGCGATGCTGGTCGAACGCCTACTTGATGTCGCCCTGCCGCAGATCGTGGTCGCCGACAGCGAACACGCCCTGGGCCGCATCGCCGCCGGCATGCAGCGTGACCGCGACACCGCGGTCTTCGCCATCACCGGCAGCAACGGCAAGACCAGCGTCAAGAGCCTGCTGCTGGCGATCCTGGAACAGGTGGCACGTGACGACCGCAAGGTGGTCTACGCCAACCCCGGCAACCGCAACAACGAGATCGGCCTGCCGCTGGCAGTGCTCGATGCGCCGGAAGATGCCGACTACGCCGTCTACGAGATGGGCGCCGGCAAGCCGGGCGACATCGCCTACCTCACCGAGATCGTGCGCCCGCACTACGCGCTGGTGAACAACATCGCCCCGGCGCATCTGGAACGCATGGGCAGCCTGCAGGGCGTGGCCACCACCAAGGGCGCGATCTACGCGGCGCTGCCGTCCGATGGGGTGGCCGTGATCAATGCCGATGACGCCTTCGGGATCTGGTTCGAACAGCACATCGTCGGCCAGCCGCCGCGTTGCCGCGTGCTGCGCTACGGCCTGGAGCACACCGCCGATGTCACCGCGCGTGCGATCCGCCCGGCCGCGCAGGGCAGCCAGTTCGTGCTGTCCACGCCCGCGGGCGATGCCGAGATCACGCTGGGCCTGCCGGGCCGGCACAACATCAGCAATGCGCTGGCCGCCGCCTCGCTGGCGCTGGCCGCGGGCATTGCGGTGGCGCAGATCGCTGCCGGCCTGGCCCGCGCCGAGCCGGTGCCGGGCCGCCAGATCGCGCACCAGCTGCCCAGCGGCGCGGTGCTGATCGATGACAGTTACAACGCCAACCCGGGTTCGCTGGCCGCCGCCATCGATGCCCTGGCTGCCTCGAAGGACGAGGGCTGGCTGGTACTGGGCGACATGCGCGAGCTCGGCCCGGACGGCGAGGCGCTGCATGCCCAGGCTGGCCGCCGCGCCCGCGATGCCGGCCTGAAGCGGCTGTACACGCTCGGCCCGCTGAGCGCCGCCGCCTCGACCGCCTTCGGTGAAGGCGGCCAACAGTTCCAGAGTCACCAGGCCCTGGCCGCCGCGCTCGCCACCGAACTGCATGCCGGCGTGCGCTGCCTGGTCAAGGGCTCGCGTGGCAGCGCCATGGACACGATCGTCAAAGCGCTGCTCGCGCAAGGAGAGGAAACCCCCAATGTTGCTTGAACTGGCCCGATGGCTGCAGCAGTTGGAGAGCCTGTTCGGGCTGTTCGGCTACCTGACCCTGCGCGGCATCCTCGCGGCGCTGACCGCCCTGTTCCTGTCGCTGTGGCTCGGCCCGGCGATGATCCGCAAGCTGGCCCAGTTCAAGGGCGGCCAGCCGATCCGTACGGATGGTCCGCAGACCCATTTCGCCAAGGCCGGCACGCCGACCATGGGCGGCTCGCTGATCCTGCTGACGATCACGCTGTCGGTGCTGCTGTGGGCCGACCTGCGCAACCGTTACGTCTGGCTGGTGCTGGCGGTGATGCTCTGCTTTGGCGCGATCGGCTGGTACGACGACTGGATCAAGATCGTCCGCCGCGACCCGAACGGCCTGAAGTCGCGCTGGAAATACCTGCTGCAGTCGATCTTCGGTCTGGCGGCCGGTCTGTTCCTGTTCTACACCGCCGATGTCCCGGCGGCGATGACGTTCTACATCCCGATGTTCAAATCGATCGCGCTGCCGCTGGCCGGCATCAGCTTCGTGGCCATCGCGTATTTCTGGATCGTCGGCTTCTCCAACGCGGTCAACCTGACCGACGGCCTGGACGGGTTGGCGATCATGCCGACGGTGCTGGTCGCCTGCGCCCTGGGCGTGTTCGCCTATGCCTCGGGCAACGTGGTGTTCTCCAGTTACCTGCAGATCCCGCAGATCCCGGGCGCCGGTGAGCTGGTCATCATCTGCGCGGCGATCGCCGGCGCAGGCCTGGGCTTCCTCTGGTTCAACACCTATCCGGCCATGGTCTTCATGGGCGACATCGGCGCGCTGGCGCTGGGTGCGGTGCTGGGCACGATCGCGGTGATCACCCGCCAGGAGCTGGTGCTGGTGGTGATGGGCGGCGTGTTCGTGATCGAGACGCTGTCGGTGATGATCCAGGTCGCCTCGTTCAAGCTGACCGGCAAGCGCGTATTCCGCATGGCACCGATCCACCATCACTTCGAACTGAAGGGCTGGCCGGAGCCGCGCGTGATCGTGCGCTTCTGGATCATCTCGGTCGTGCTGGTGCTGATCGGCCTGGCCACGTTGAAGGTCCGCTGATGAACGACCTGTCGCGCCAGGCAACCCGCCTTGAAGCCATCGGAGGCCACTTCGACAAGTGGCTGCTGGGCGCAATCATCGCGCTCACCGGGCTGGGCGTGGTGATGGTCGCGTCGAGCTCGATCGCGCTGATGAGCAGCCCGTTCTATTACCTCAACCGCCACCTGATCTTCCTGGCGGTGGGTATCGGCCTGGCAATCATCGCCATGCGCACCGAGCTCAAGAGCATCGAGCAGTACAACCAGATCCTGCTGCTGGGCTGCTTCGCGCTGCTGGTGGTGGTGTTCATCCCGGGCCTGGGCAGCAGCGTCAACGGTGCCCGCCGCTGGATCAACCTGGGTATTTCCAAGTTCCAGACCGTCGAAGCGGTGAAGGTGCTCTACATCGTGTGGCTGTCCAGCTACCTGGTCCGCTTCCGCGATGAGGTCAACGCCACCTGGCCGGCAATGCTCAAGCCGCTGGGCGTGGCCGGCGCGCTGGTGGTGCTGTTGCTGCTGCAGCCGGACTTCGGCTCGTCCACGCTGCTGCTGGCGATCACCGCCGGCATGCTGGTGCTGGGCGGGGTCAACATGCCGCGCATGTCCATGCCGGTGATCATCGGCATGGTCGGCATGAGCGCGCTGGCGATCATCGAACCGTACCGCATGCGCCGCATCACCTCCTTCCTGGACCCGTGGGCCGATCAGCAGGGCGACGGTTACCAGCTGTCCAACGCGCTGATGGCCGTGGGCCGTGGCGAGTGGACCGGCGTGGGCCTGGGCAACTCGGTGCAGAAGCTCTATTACCTGCCCGAAGCGCATACCGATTTCATCTTCTCGGTCACCGCCGAGGAGCTGGGCTTCCTTGGCACCTGCCTGATCATTTCGCTGTATGCGCTGCTGGTCGGCCGCACCTTCTGGCTGGGCATGCGCTGCGTGGAAATGAAGCGCCACTTCTCCGGCTACATCGCCTTCGGCATCGGCCTGTGGATCAGCATGCAGAGCTTCGTCTCGATCGGGGTCAACCTCGGCATCCTGCCGACCAAGGGCCTGACCCTGCCGCTGATTTCCTCGGGCGGCTCGAGTGTGCTGATGACCTGCGTGGCGATGGGCCTGCTGCTGCGCGTCTCCTATGAACTGGACCGCGCCGAGCGCCGCCAGGCCGTGCGCATGGGCGCCGACCAGGAAGGCCCGCTGCCGGGCGACGTGCCCAAGGCCGACAGCGCCAGCGCGGTCGCCGCGGCGATGCAGGACAGCGGCAACCGCGATGCCGCACCGCGCGACAGCGCCACCCGTGGCACCAGCCGCATGCAGCAACGCATCGAACCGACGCTGGGGAGGATGGGATGAGCACGCCTCGCCTCGATCCGTCCCAGCGCCCGGTCATGATCATGGCCGGCGGTACCGGTGGGCACATCTTCCCCGGCCTGGCCGTGGCCAAGGTGCTGCGCGAACGCGGCGTGCCGGTCACCTGGCTCGGTGCCGATGGCGCGATGGAAACGCGCCTGGTGCCGCAGCACGATATCCACATCGATACGCTCGCCATCGGTGGCCTGCGCGGCAAGGGCAAGCTGGCCCTGATCGGCGCACCGCTGCGGCTGCTGCGCGCGATCCGCGCGGCCGGCTTCCTGATCCGCGATCGCCAGCCGCGGGCGGTGATCGCCTTCGGTGGCTTCGCCTCCGGCCCCGGCGGTATCGCCGCGCGCCTGCATGGCCTGCCGTTGCTGGTGCACGAACAGAACCGCGCACCGGGCATGACCAATCGCGTGCTGTCGCGCTTCGCGCGCCGCGTGCTGGCCGGTTTCCCGGGCAGCTTCGCCAAGCGTGAGGAAGCGGTCGGCAACCCGGTGCGCGCCGAGATCGCCGCGATCACGCCGCCCGAGCTGCGCCTGGCCAACCGTCAGGGCCCGCTGCGCCTGCTGGTCCTCGGTGGCAGCCAGGGGGCACGCGTGCTCAACAATGCGGTGCCCAAGGCACTGGCTGCGCTGGGCGCTGGCATGCCGGTGCAGGTGCGCCACCAGAGCGGCGAGAAGCTGCATGCCGAGGCGCTGCAGGCGTATGCCGATGCCAGCGTGCAGGCAAGCGTGGAACCCTTCATTGCCGATATGGCCGAGGCGTTCGCCTGGGCCGATCTGGTGGTGTGCCGCTCCGGCGCCTCCACCCTGGCCGAGCTGTGCGCGGTCGGCGTGGGCAGCGTGCTGGTGCCGTTCGCCGCAGCCGTCGACGATCACCAGACCCGCAATGCGGAGTATCTGGTCGAGCGCGGCGCCGCTGTGTTGCTGAAGCAGGATGAAACGCTGGCGACGCAGCTGGAAGGCGTGTTGCGCGATTTGTCCGAAAATTCCGCCCGACGCATGCAGATGGCCAATGCCGCGCGTGCCCTGGCCAAGGTCGATGCCGCTGAGCGCATCGCCGACATCATTCTCGAGGAATCCAAATGAACACCGCTACGCGCGCCAGCCTGGCGCGAGGCCGCGCATGATCCGCCGCCTCCACGACACCAACGACCTGGTACGCGCGTTCCCGCGCGTGCACTTCGTCGGCATCGGCGGCACCGGCATGAGCGGCATCGCCGAAGTGATGCTGACGCTGGGCTATGAAGTGTCCGGCTCGGACAATGCCGACAACGCCGCGACCCGCCGCCTGGCCGGCCTGGGTGCGCGCGTGATGCGCGGCCACTCGGCCGCCAATGTGCTCGGTACCGACTGCGTGGTCGTCTCCAGCGCGATCCGCGATGACAACCCGGAGTTGATGGAAGCACGCAGCCAGCGCATTCCGATCATGCCGCGCGCGGCGATGCTGGCCGAGCTGATGCGCTTCCGCCGCGGCATCGCGGTGGCCGGCACGCACGGCAAGACCACCACCACCAGCCTGACCGCCGCGGTGCTGAGCGAAGGCGGGCTGGACCCGACCTTCGTGATCGGCGGCCAGCTGCTCGCCGCCGGTGCCAACGCCAAGCTCGGCGGTGGCCAGTGGCTGGTGGCCGAAGCCGACGAGAGCGATGGCAGCTTCCTGCGCCTGAACCCGCTGGTTTCGGTGATCACCAACATCGATTCGGACCACCTGGAAAACTACGGCAACGATTTCGCCCGCGTCCAGGCCGCGTTCGCCGAGTTCCTGCAGCGCCTGCCGTTCTACGGGCTGGCGGTGCTGTGCATCGACGATCCGGAAGTGGCCGCATTGGCTGCGCAGACGCCGCGCCATGTCATGAGCTATGGCATGAGCAGCAACGCCGACGTGCGCGCCGAGGACGTGGTCCAGGACGGCCCGCGCATGCATTTCACCCTGCGCCTGCCGGAAGGCAGCAGCCACCCGGTGACGCTGGCCCTGCCGGGCGCGCACAACGTGCTCAACGCGCTGGCCGCCGCCGCCGTGGGCTGGCAGCTGGGCGTGGCCCCGGACGCGATCGCGCGTGCGCTGGAGAGCTTTGCCGGCATCGGCCGCCGCTTCAATGACCTGGGCATCGTCACCACGCACACCGGCGCCAAGGTCCGCGTGATCGACGACTACGGCCACCACCCGCGTGAGCTGGCCGCCGTGTTCGCCGCTGCCCGCGGCGGCTGGCCGAGCCAGCGCCTGGTCGTGGCGTTCCAGCCGCACCGTTACAGCCGTACCCGCGATCAGTTCGATGCCTTTGCCGCCGTGCTGTCCGAAGTGGATGCGCTGGTGCTGAGCGAGGTGTACCCGGCCGGCGAAGCGCCGATCCCGGGGGCCGATTCGCGTTCGCTGGCCCGCGCCATCCGTGCGCGCGGCCGCAGCGAGCCGGTCGTGGTCGGCAACGCCGCCGAACTGGCGCACGTGCTGCCTGACGTGCTGCAGGACGGTGACCTGCTGCTGATGATGGGGGCCGGCGACATCGGCTACATCGCCCAGCAGATCGCCGGCGAAGGTTTCCAGGAGAGCCCGGCGGCATGAACGCGCTGACCTTCCCGCCGCTGCGCCTCACCGACCCGGCCATGTTCGGCCGCGTCGCCGTGCTGCTGGGTGGCACCTCCAGCGAGCGCAACGTCTCGCTGGATTCCGGCCGCAACGTGATCGAAGCGCTGCGCGCGCGCGGCGTCGATGCGATCGCGGTCGACGGCATCCCAGCCCTGGCGCTGGCGCTGGTCGAGAAGCGCTTCGACCGCGTGTTCAACATCCTCCACGGCCATAACGGCGGTGGCGAGGACGGCATCGTGCAGGGCCTGATGGAAGCCTTCGGCGTGCCCTACACCGGCTCGGACGTGCTGGGCTCGGCGTTGAGCATGGACAAGATCCGCACCAAGCAGGTGTGGCTGTCGCACGGCCTGCCGACCCCGCGCTTCATCGCGCTGGACCAGGCCTCCGATGTCCACGCCGCCGCGGCCGAGCTCGGCCTGCCGGTGGTGGTCAAGCCGGCCAACGAAGGCTCCAGCGTCGGCATCAGCCGCGTGGTGGAAGCGGCCGGGCTGGATGAGGCGGTCGCGCTGGCGGTGCGCTATGACGGCCAGCTGCTGATGGAGCAGATGGTGGTCGGTGATGAGTTGACCGTGGCGATCCTGGGTGACCAGGCGCTGCCGTCGATCCGCATCGTGCCCAAGGGGCAGTGGTACGACTACAACGCCAAGTACATCGCCGAGGATACCCAGTACCTGTGCCCGGGCCTGGAGGGCGAGGATGAAATCGAGATCCGCCGCCTCGCACTGGCCGCGTTCCGCGCCGCCGGTTGCCGTGGCTGGGGCCGGGTGGACGTGATGCGCGACCGCAGCAGCGGCCGCTTCTACCTGTTGGAAGTGAACACCGCGCCGGGCATGACCAGCCATTCGCTGGTGCCCAAATCGGCCAGCCAGGCCGGGATCGGCTTTGAAGAGCTGGTCTGGCGCGTGCTGGAACAGACCCTGCCGGGTCACGCAGCACAGGAGCACAGCCACGCATGAACGCGGTGCTGCGCATCTTCGTCTGGTTGCTGGCCCTGTCGGTCGTGGCACTGCCCGTAGTGGCGGTGCTCAACGGCTGGGTCGGTGCCGAGCGGTGGCCGTTGGCCAAGCTGCGCGTGCACGGTGAGTTCAAGCGGGTCCCGGCCGAACAGCTGCAGCAGGTCGTGTTGCCGTACGCGAAGTCCGGCTTCTTCGCGGTCAAGCTGCAGGATGCCCAGGACGCCATCGAAACACTGCCGTGGGTGGAAAGCGCGCAGGTCCGCAAGCAGTGGCCGGACGTGCTGGAAATCACCCTGGTCGAGCACAAGCCGTTCGCGCGCTGGGGCCACGACCGCCTGCTTTCCGAGCAGGGCAAGCTGTTCGCCACGCCGAAGAAGCTGCAGGACCTGGAGCTGCCCGACCTGGACGGGCCGGACAGCCAGACTGAAGAAGTCGTGGCGCTCTACAACGATGCGCGCGCGCTGTTCGCGCCGGCCGGGGTGGACGTCAAGCGGGTCACCATGGACGCACGCGGCAGCTGGTCGCTGGTGCTGAGCAATGGCACCGAAGTGGTGGTGGGCCGCGACGATGCCCGCTCGCGCCTGCAGCGGTTCGTGCGCGTACTGCCACAGCTGGCCAACCAGGCGGCGCCGATCGAGCGCGCCGACCTCCGATACACCAATGGTTTCACGCTGAGCTGGGGTACCCCGGCTCCGGCCGCACCGGCCACGCCGGCCACTGTGGCGCACAGGACGCAGGACAGGACATGAATCGCAAGGGTGACAAATCACTGATCGTTGGTCTGGATATCGGCACCTCCAAGGTGGTGGCGCTGGTCGGCGAGTATTCGCCGGGCAATCCGATCGAGGTCATCGGCATCGGCTCGCACGAATCGCGCGGTCTCAAGCGCGGCGTGGTGGTGGATATCGAATCGACCGTGCAGTCCATCCAGCGTGCGGTCGAAGAGGCCGAGCTGATGGCCGGGTGCGAAATCCGCTCGGTGTATGCCTCGATCTCCGGCAACCACGTGCAGTGCAAGAACTCGCCCGGCATCGTGCCGATCCGCGACGGCGAAGTGACCTGGGGCGACCTGGATCGCGTGCTGGATGCGGCCAAGGCGGTGGCGATCCCGGCCGACCAGAAGATCCTGCATGCGATCCCGCGCGAGTACGTGCTGGACGATTCGCAGGAAGGCATCCGCAACCCGGTCGGCATGACCGGCGTGCGCCTGGAAGTGCATGCCCACCTGGTGGTGTGTGCACAGTCGGCGGCGGCCAACATCTCCAAGTGCGTGCAGCGCTGCGGCCTGCAGGTCGATGACCTGGTGCTCTCTTCGCTGGCCTCCAGCGTCGCGGTGCTTACCGCCGACGAGCGCGAGCTGGGCGTGGTGCTGGTCGACATGGGCGCCGGCACCACCGACCTGGCCGTGTTCGTGCAGGGCGCGATCTGCCACACCGCCTCGCTGCCGATCGCTGGCGACCACGTCACCAACGACATCGCGCACATGCTGCGCACGCCGACGCCGGAAGCCGAGCAGATCAAGGTGCGCTATGCCTGCGCCCTGGCCCAGCTGGCCACCGCCGAGGAAAGCATCCAGGTACCCAGCGTCGGCGATCGTCCGCCGCGCCGGATGCCACGCCACGCACTCGCCCAGGCAGTGCAGGGCCGTTACGAAGAGATCTTCGAGATGGTGCAGGCCGAACTGCGCCGCTCCGGTTTCGAGGAGCTGGTGCGCGCCGGCATGGTGCTTACCGGCGGTGCCTCGAAGATGGAAGGCGTGGTCGAACTGGCCGAGGAAATGCTGCAGATGCCGGTGCGCGTGGGCATTCCGCAGCACGTCACCGGGCTGGGCGAAGTGGTGGGCAACCCGGTGCATGCCACCGGCGTGGGCCTGCTGCTGATGGGCAGCCAGATCGAACACCCGCGTCGCCCGTCGCTGCCCACCGGCCGCGCCGGCAGCATGTTCAAGAAACTCAAAACCTGGTTCCGCGGCGAGTTCTGACGCGGCCCGCGGTAGAGCCGACCGTTGGTCGGCTGCATCACCTGCACCCCCGCACCACTGCAACGCAACGCACCACTGCAACGCACCACTGCAACGCAACGCACCACCGCAACACGGCAGCACCGGCAACACACAACCCACACAGCCGCAACGGCAACATGACGCGCGAAAGGCAGGAGGCCTGACCGCCCATGCCACCGAAAGCGGATACAACGAGGACACGGACATGGCGCATTTCGAACTGATTGAAAAGATGGCACCCAATGCGGTGATCAAGGTGATCGGCGTGGGCGGCGGCGGCGGTAACGCCGTGGCGCACATGGTCAGCACCAGTGTGGACGGCGTGGAATTCATCACCGCCAACACCGACTCGCAGGCGATCAAGAACTGCGGTGCCAAGCTGCAGCTGCAGCTGGGTACCAACGTCACCAAGGGCCTGGGCGCAGGCGCGAACCCGGAAGTCGGCCGCCAGGCCGCGCTGGAAGACCGCGAGCGCATCATGGACGCCCTGCAGGGTGCGGACATGGTGTTCATCACCGCCGGCATGGGCGGCGGTACCGGCACCGGTGCAGCCCCGGTCGTGGCCCAGCTGGCCAAGGAGATGGGCATCCTGACCGTCGCCGTGGTCACCAAGCCGTTCCCGTTCGAAGGCCGTCGCCGCATGCAGGTCGCGCTGAAGGGCATCGAGGAACTGAGCCAGCATTGCGACTCGCTGATCACCATCCCGAACGAAAAGCTGATCACCGTGCTGGGCCGCAACGCCACCATGATCCAGGCCTTCCGTGCCGCCAACGACGTCCTCCAGGGCGCCGTGCAGGGCATCGCCGACCTGATCGTGCGTCCGGGCCTGATCAACGTCGACTTCGCCGACGTGCGCACCGTCATGTCCGAAATGGGCCTGGCGATGATGGGCACCGGCACCGCGCGTGGCGATGACCGCGCCCAGGCCGCTGCCGAAGCCGCCATCCAGAACCCGCTGCTGGACGATGTGAACCTGGCCGGTGCCAACGGCATCCTGGTCAACATCACCGCCGGCGCCGACTTCACGATGGCCGAGTTCGACGAGATCGGCCGCACCATCGATGGCTTCGCCTCCGAAGATGCCACCGTGGTCGTGGGTACGGTGCTGGATCCGGACATGCAGGACGAAGTCCGCGTGACCGTGGTCGCCACCGGCCTGAACCGTGCCGTCACCGCCAAGACCCAGCGTCCGGGCGAGCGCGCACCGATCAAGCTGGTCCGCAACGCCACCACCGGCCAGCCGGAGTTCGGCGAGTTCGACAACGGCGGCGATGCGGTTTCCAAGGCCGTGGGCGGAATGGGCATGGGCATGGGCCTGCGTCGTCCGAGCGCCGACACCGTGGCCCCGTCGGCCCCGAGCGCGTCGGGTCCGGCTGCTGCCGAACTGCCGAACGATTACCTGGACATCCCGGCGTTCCTGCGCCGCCAGGCGGACTGAGTACTGCGTGCCGGGGCCTTGTCCTCCCCGGTAAGCACCTCCATGTCCCATGCTGCCGGGCCAGGATCGGCCCGGCAGTCTGACCGCCGTCGTGCATCGCGCACGTCCGGGCAGTGCTGTCGACGCACCACGGTTCACGGAAGGGACAGCGGTAGTGCGTGTTATTCTTGTTTGTCACAGCCGCGCTGACCGCGCGCTTTCTGGTCCTGCCCCCCGATGATTCCGCAACGCACCCTCAAGAACACGATCCGCGCCACCGGCGTTGGCCTTCACAGTGGTGACAAGGTCTACATGACCCTGCGCCCGGCCCCGGTCAATCACGGCATCGTCTTCCGTCGCGTCGATATGGACCCGGTGGTGGAAGTGCCCGCGCGTGCGGACCTGGTCACCGAAGTCACGCTGTGCACCGGCCTGACCTATCACGAGGCCAAGATCCAGACCGTCGAACACCTGATGTCGGCCCTGGCCGGCCTGGGTGTGGACAACATCATCGTGGAACTGTCCTCGGCCGAGCTGCCGATCATGGATGGTTCCTCCGGCCCGTTCGTCTTCCTGCTGCAGTCGGCGGGCATCGCCGAGCAGGACGCGCCGAAACGCTTCATCCGCATTCTCAAGACGGTGGAAGTCACCGAGGGCGACAAGGTCGCCCGCTTCGAGCCGTACGAAGGCTACAAGCTCGGTTTCACCATCCAGTTCAACCACCCGATGATCCCGGCCAAGCAGTCGCGGGCGGAAATCGACTTCTCGACCCTGGCCTACACCAAGGAAATCTCGCGCGCCCGGACCTTCGGCTTCATGCGGGATCTGGAGTACATGCGCGAGCGCAACCTGGGTCTGGGCGGTTCGATGGACAACGCCATCGTGCTCGACGAGTTCCGCGTGCTCAACGACGACGGCCTGCGCTACGCCGATGAGTTCGTGCGCCACAAGATCCTCGACGCGATCGGCGATCTGTATCTGGCCGGCGGCCAGGTGCTGGGCGCGTACGAAGGCTTCAAGTCGGGCCACGCGCTCAACAACAAGCTGGTGCGCGCGTTGCTGGCCGATGCCACGGCATGGGAGTGGGTCAGCTACGACTCGCCTGCCGCCACGGCGCCGGTGGTTTACGGGCTGCCGGCGTACGCCTGAGCCGTCATCATGTAAGTCATTGATATGAAACGAAATAGAACGGCGCCTGGGGCGCCGTTTCTGTTTCCTGCGGTCCAGGCCGATGGAAGGCGGCGTGATCTTGACGTCAATGAACCGTAGGGGTGCACAGCGCACAGATTTGTGAACCTCATCAAGGTTTCTGCCGAATTTAACGTTAATTTAATAAAACACTAACGACTGGCGGCACTGACGCCGCTACAGTGCAGACCGGCTCCCAGCCAAAGTTCACGTGATCGTGACGCGGCCGGGAAGGGGCGGGATGCCCCGATGGCTTCACGATTTGGAGGAATCCACATCGCGCAGACAAGCCAACGCGTCGCGTAGCCCTTTGTGCGTGGCGGCTGAAACAGCGTGGGGGCCATTCCTGTTGTCGACCGCTGGGGGGCGTGGGGGAGGGGCAGATGCTGTTTTGACGGTCACCTTGGTGACCTTCAGCCCGATGGACCGGGCCGCGTCGATCAACTGTGCTTCGGCAAGCCGGACCTTGGCATGCCACACGGGAGATTCGACGAGAAAAACGAGGTGCTCGCCGTTTACATTCGCCAGCCGGCAACGGGTGGCCAGTGCAGGCGGCAAATGGGGGCGCAATTGACGGTCCAGCGCGTCGAGCCACAAGGCACGACGCAGCGGGTTACCGGCTTTGTCCGCCATGACCGCATCCAGCGCCGGCTTCGGCGTGGATGGGGAACGGGCACTGGATTTCGGCTCAGACATGAAAACTCACTGATGGCATTCAAAAAGATCGTAATCAAAACGCGTGAAGGACAGGCCAAGACGCCGCTGGCGCGTTTGCGTTTCTACTTCGAAGATTCCCCCCGGGCCCTGCTGGGCGGTGTGCTGGGGGTGGGCTGCCTGATCGGCTTCGGTGCCGGTATCGGTGGCAGCATGTTCAACGATTCCCGGCTCCACGCCAAGGTCGCACAGCAGGAACGCGAGCTGGCGCAGGCCCAGAAGGACGCTCAGACCCAGGTCAACGCGCTGGCTGCGCGGATGGGCGAGCTGCAGGCGCAGGCCACCCGTCTCAATGCCCTGGGCGAACGCCTCACCCAGATGGGCAAACTGGAAGACGGCGAATTCGACTTCAACGAGACCCCCGGCCTCGGTGAAGGTGAGCCCGGCCCGACCCAGGACATCCCGGTCAGCGCGGTCAACGCCGACTTACAGGTGCTGGAGCAGCGCTTTGCTGCTTCAGGCCGCCAGCTGTCGGTGATGGAATCGCTGATGTTCGACCACCAGCTCGAACAGAACGCGGTGCCCTCGCGCATGCCGATCCGCAATACCTACATCACCTCCAACTTCGGCACCCGCAGCGATCCGTTCGGTCGTGGTGCGGCCACCCACAAGGGCATGGATTTCCACGCCAAGGTCGGTGACCCGGTGATGTCGGTGGCCGACGGCGTGGTCAGCTTTGCCGGTGTGAAGGGCGGCTACGGCAACGTGGTCGATGTGGACCATGGCAACGGCTATGTGACCCGCTATGCGCATAATTCGCGCCTGGTGGTGAAGCCGGGCGATCTGGTCCGGGCCGGCCAGGAAGTGGCCAAGGCCGGTTCCACGGGCCGTTCCACCGGTGCCCACGTGCACTTCGAGGTGTGGGAGCGCGGCCAGGTGGTCAATCCGCGCAAGTTCCTCGGTGATGGCGGCAACACCCCGGTCGGCCGCGTTTCGCGGGGCTGATCACGGTAATGAACTTGAACGGGGGTGCTTGAAACGCCGGACCCCCGTCCCAAGCTACAATGGGTGTTGCCATAGACAGGGCGCAGTGCGCCCTGTTTCGTTTGCGGCGTGCGCATCCCCTGGGGAGAGCGCCGCCGTTGGGGCGTCTCATTCCAACCGGTTCCTTCAATGATCAACAGCCTGCTTACCCGCGTCTTCGGCAGTCGTAATGAACGACAGCTGCGCCAGCTCAACCGCATCGTCGCCAAGATCAATGCGTTGGAGCCGGAAATCGAAAAGCTCTCCGACGAGCAGCTCAAGGCCAAGACCCCGGAGTTCAAGCAGCGCATCGCTGACGGTGAGGCCCTGGACAAGGTGCTTCCCGAAGCGTTCGCGGTCTGCCGTGAAGCCAGCCGCCGTGTGCTGGGCATGCGCCATTACGATGTGCAGCTGATCGGCGGCATGGTCCTGCACCTGGGCAAGATCGCCGAAATGCGCACCGGTGAAGGCAAGACCCTGGTCGCCACGCTGCCGGTGTATCTGAACGCGCTGGAAGGCAAGGGCGTCCACGTGGTCACCGTGAACGACTACCTGGCCCGCCGTGACTCGGCGCAGATGGGCAAGCTCTACAACTGGCTGGGCATGAGCGTGGGCGTGGTCTACCCGGGCATGCCGCACGGCGACAAGCGCGAGGCGTATGCCAGCGACATCACCTACGGCACCAACAACGAATTCGGCTTCGATTACCTGCGCGACAACATGGCGCTGTCCCGTGCGGACCGCTACCAGCGCGGCCTGCATTACGCGATCGTCGATGAAGTCGACTCGATCCTGATCGATGAAGCCCGCACCCCGCTGATCATTTCCGGCCCGGCCGATGATTCCCCGGAGCTGTACATCCGTGTCAACCGCGTCGTCCCGCACCTGATCAAGCAGGAGGCCGAGGAGGGCGAGGGCGATTTCTGGGTAGATGAGAAGGGCAAGCAGGTCCATCTGTCCGAAGCGGGCATGGAGCATGCCGAGGCACTGCTGGTCGAAGCCGGCATCCTCAATGCCGAGACCGAAGGCCTCTACGCCGCGCAGAACCTGACCGTGGTGCACCACCTCAACGCGGCGCTGCGTGCGCATGCGATCTATCAGCGCGACGTGGATTACATCGTGCGCGATGGTGAAGTGGTGATCGTGGATGAATTCACCGGCCGTACCCTGGCCGGCCGCCGCTGGTCCGATGGCCTGCACCAGGCGGTGGAAGCGAAGGAAGGCGTGCCGGTCCAGCGCGAGAACCAGACCCTGGCGAGCATCACCTTCCAGAACCTGTTCCGCATGTACAAGAAGCTGTCCGGCATGACCGGTACGGCCGATACGGAAGCCTACGAATTCCAGAGCATCTACAACCTGGAAGTGGTGGTGATCCCGACCAACCGCCCGACCATCCGCAAGGACGGTTCGGACCAGGTGTTCCTCAACCGCAACGGCAAGTTCAACGCGGTGCTGGCCGATATCCGGGCCTGCAACGAGCGCGGCCAGCCGGTGCTGGTGGGTACCACCTCGATCGAAACCTCGGAGATGCTCTCCGAGCATCTGCGCAAGGCCGGTGTGCACCACGAAGTGCTCAACGCCAAGCAGCATGACCGCGAAGCGACGATCATCGCCAACGCCGGCATGCCGGGCGCGGTGACCATCGCCACCAACATGGCCGGCCGTGGTACCGACATCGTGCTGGGCGGTTCGCTGGAAGCGCAGCTGCATGAGCTGGGCGAAGAGGCGACGCCGGAACAGCGCGCCCAGGTCAAGGCCGAGTGGCAGGTCCGTCACGATGCGGTTAAGGCGGCCGGTGGCCTGCACATCGTCGGCACCGAGCGCCATGAGTCGCGCCGTATCGATAACCAGCTGCGTGGCCGTTCGGGCCGCCAGGGCGATCCGGGTTCGTCCCGCTTCTACCTGTCGCTGGAAGACAACCTGATGCGCATCTTCGCCTCGGACTGGGTCCAGAAGGCGATGCGCATGATGGGCATGAAGGAAGACGACGTCATCGAGGATCGCCTGGTCAGCCGCCAGATCGAAAAGGCGCAGCGCAAGGTCGAAGCGCACAACTTCGATATCCGCAAGAACCTGCTGGACTTCGACGACGTCAACAACGATCAGCGCAAGGTGATCTACAGCCAGCGCGATGAGCTGCTGGATGCGGAGTCGGTGAAGGACAACGTGGATGGCATCCGTGGCGATGTGATCTTCGATGTGGTGGCGCGCTTCGTGCCGCCGAACTCGATCGACGAGCAGTGGGACCTGCAGGGTCTGGAAGCAACGCTGGCGTCGGACTTCGGCATCGACATGTCGCTGACCGACCTGGTCAAGGCACACGAAGAGCTGGATGCCGAGGGCATCGCCGAGAAGGTGCAGGCCAAGGTCGACGAGCACTTCGCGGCGAAGGAAGCCGGCGTGGGTGACGAGACCATGCGCGCGCTGGAGAAGCACGTGATGCTGACCGTGCTGGACCAGAGCTGGAAGGAGCATCTGGCGCGCATGGACTACCTGCGCCAGGGCATCTACCTGCGCGGTTATGCGCAGAAGCAGCCGAAGCAGGAATACAAGAAGGAAGCCTTCGAACTGTTCTCGGAGATGCTGGAGAACGTGAAGCGCGAAGTGGTGACGTTGCTGGCGCGCGTGCGTATCCGCAGCGAAGAGGAAGTGGCGGCACTGGAGCAGGCCGAGCGCCAGCAGGCGGAGGCCCGTCTGCTGCAGTCGCAGTTCCAGCATCAGGACGCGGGCGGTTACGGTGCGGACGAAGAGGCCGCGCAGGTGGAGGCGGCGCAGAACGGCGTGCCGCAGGTCACCCGCGATGAGCCGAAGGTCGGCCGCAATGATCCGTGCCCGTGCGGCAGCGGCAAGAAGTACAAGCACTGCCATGGTCAGCTGAGTTGATCGGCTGATTGGACGTGCCGAAGAAGCCCCGCCTTGTGCGGGGCTTTTTTTTGGTTCTTCTTCCATCCGCGTGGCAGGTATGTGGTGCGCGTTGACCCTTCCAGGCACGGCGGTCGCTGCGGGGCCCTTACGCGCGCGGCAGCTCCGAGCGGAGACGCCACCACGAGCCACAACGAGCCCCCACAACTACCCGCAGGGGCATTGCGTCACGGGCCCCGGTTTGGGCATCCTCGGGGTATGTCATCTCCCCTTCGTTCGATCCATGTCGTGGCCGGCGTCATCACCGACGCCCGCGGCCGCATCCTGCTCAACCGTCGTACCGAGAACCGCGATATGGCCGGCCTGTGGGAGTTCCCGGGTGGCAAGCGGGAGCCCGGCGAGACCTCCGAGGAGGCGCTGGTGCGGGAGCTGCGCGAGGAGCTGGGGATCGAGGCGGAGATCGGTGAGTGGATCATGGATGTCCCGCAGATCTACCCGGACAAGCGGCTCCGTCTCGAGGTGCGCCGGATCCAGAGCTGGAAGGGCTCGCCGCGGGGCCGCGAGGGACAGGCGATCACCTGGGTGGCGCCGGACAAGCTGCACCGGTATTCGATGCCGCCGGCGGATCTGCCGGTGGTGGCGGCGTTGCGGCAGCCGGACCGGTATCTGATCACGCCGGAGCCGGAGGGGGAGGAGGACAGCCTCCACCAGGCCTGGCTGGGGCGGCTGGCGCAGGCGCTGGAAAGCGGGGTGCGCCGGGTGCAGCTGCGTACGCCGTCCAGTCCGGCACGGGTGGCCTTGGCCGAGCGGGTGATCCAGCAGCATGGGCCGCGCACGCAGTGGCTGGTCAACCGGGATATCGACCTGGCCGGTCGGTTGGGGGTCGGGGTGCACCTGGGCAGTGAGCAGCTGCTGGCGCTGGACGCGCGGCCGCTGCCGGTGGGTCAGCTGGTGGCCGCGTCCTGCCACGATCTGGCGCAGCTGCAGGCGGCGCAGCGATTGGGCTGCGACTTCGCGGTGCTGGGGCCGGTGCAGGCGACGGCCAGCCATCCGGGGGCGGCGCCGCTGGGCTGGGCGGCGTTCGAGGCGCTGCGCGAGCAGGTGTCGTTGCCGCTGTATGCGCTCGGCGGGATGACCCCCGGTGATATCGAGGAGGCGCGCCGCCACGGGGCGCAGGGCATTGCGGCGATCCGATCGCTGTGGCCGGCTACAGCGTGATCCAGAAGCAGCCGTACTGACGGCGCAGGCCGAATACGGTCCTGGCCGGGGTGGCGGTGCTGCCGAGGGTCTGTTCGATGCGCAGGCCGACCGGGCGGGGCCGCGAGGGGGCCTCCACAGCGCCCGCAGCGGCGAGTGTCGGGTCCACCCACACTGGCGTGCTGTCCGGGTAGACCGGCGCGATGTCGATCAGCGGGCGTCGCACCACCGATTCCAGACGACCGATGATCTGGTTCGCCGTGGCGTTGGAGACGTTGCTCCACAGGTAGATCGAGGACAGCCGGTTCACGTCCTGCGCGCTGACCGCGTCGCGGATCTGCCCGGTCAGTTCACTGAGCCGGCGCGCGCAGCCGGCGCGGTAGATGCCGGTGTTGCCGACGCTCGCGGTGCGCGGCGGGAGTCGTGAGGTGGCACCCAGTGCATCGCAGCGGCGGTCGGTGAAGACGGTTTCGCCCTGCGCGTTGGTGCAGCGGTTCACGCGCTGCGGCGCCTGCGCCAGGGCAGGCGGCGAGGGCAGGCACAGTGCACACAGCAGGAGCCACACGAGCGGTTTCATCGCAGCAGCGTAGCGGCGCGGGTGTTATCTGCAAGCGATGCGTGGCGGCCTCAGCCGCGCAGCAGTTTCAGGACCTGGGTGGTCGGCTTGGCCAGGTTGAGCGTGTAGAAGTGCAGGCCCGGCGCACCGCCAACGACCAGGCGTTCGCACAGGCTGGCGACGACCTCCGCACCGAACGCGCGGACCGAGTCGGCATCGTCGCCGTAGGCCTGCATGCGCTTGCCGATCCAGCGCGGAATCTCGGCACCGCACTGCTCGGAGAAGCGGCGCAGCTGGCTGAAATTCGAGATCGGCATGATGCCCGGCACGATCGGTACGGTGACCCCCAGCTTGCGCACCGCATCGACGAAGTGGAAGTAGGCATCGGCGTTGAAGAAGTACTGGGTGATCGCGGCATCGGCACCGGCGTCGATCTTGGTCTTGAAGTGCTTCAGGTCCAGCAGCGCGTCGTTGGCCTGCGGGTGGGTCTCCGGATACGCGCCCACTTCGATGCGGAACGCATCGCCATGCTCGGCGCGGATGAAGCTGATCAGTTCGGAGGCATACCGCAGGTCGCCGGGGTGGCCCATGCCCGAGGGCAGGTCGCCGCGCAGGGCGACGATGCGGCGGCAGCCGATCGCGCGGTACAGCTTGAGCAGTTCGCGGATTTCCTCGCGGCTGCCCCCGACGCAGGACAGGTGCGGGGCGGCTTCGAAACCATGGTGCTGCTTGAGGTGGCGCACGGTTTCGGAGGTATAGCTGAGGGTTGAGCCGCCGGCACCGAACGTACACGACACGTATTCCGGCGCGAACACCTTGAGCTTGGCCGCGGTCCGGTCCAGCTGGGCGCGCTGCTCGTCGGTCTTGGGCGGATAGAACTCGAAGCTGATGGCGGTCATGGCGGGGGTGCGTCGACGGGTGTGGCTCAATCATATCTCTTCATCGCGATGAATGTGAAGTGCTTCGATGTGCCGTGCACGCCGGGCCGGGTACAGTGAGCGCTGATCTTCCGGAGCAATCGCCATGCAGATTCTCGTGACCGGTGGCACCGGCTTCATCGGCAGCCGCCTGTGCGCGCGCCTGCTGGCCGAGGGCCATGACCCCATCGTCCTCACCCGGCGGCCTGGCCGGAACCCGCAGAAGGGCGTGCGCAGCGTTGCAGCGCTGGCGGAGGTCGGTCCGGTCCAGGCGGTGGTCAACCTGGCGGGCGAGCCGTTGATGGACGGCCGCTGGAGTGATGAACGCAAGCAGGCGTTGCGCGATTCCCGGATCGGCACGACGCAGGCGCTGCTGGCCTGGATGGCCGCGCTGCCCGAACGGCCGAAGGTGCTGGTGTCCGGCTCGGCGATCGGCTGGTACGGCCCCCGCGACAGCGCACCGCTGGATGAGACCGCCGCGCCGGGGCACGACTTCGCCGCGATGCTGTGCCGGCAGTGGGAGGCCGAGGCGTTCAAGGCCGAGGACCTCGGCGTGCGCACCTGCGTGCTGCGGACCGGCATCGTGCTCGAACGTGAGGGCGGCGCACTGCAGAAGATGCTGCCACCGTTCCGGATGGGGCTCGGCGGGCCGATGGGCGATGGGCGGCAGTGGATGAGCTGGATCCATCGCGAGGACCTGGTCGGGATGATCCTGTGGCTGCTCACCACCGACCGGGCACGCGGCGCCTACAACGGCACCGCGCCCGGCACGGTCACCAACCGGACCTTCGCCACCACGCTGGGCGAGGTGCTGCACCGTCCGGCACGACTGACCACCCCGGCATTCGCGTTGAAACTGGGCTTCGGGGAAATGAGCGGGCTGCTGCTGACCGGGCAGAACGTGCAGCCGGCGCACGCGTTGGCGGAGGGGTTTGTCTTCCAGTATCCGTCGCTGCCTGAAGCGTTGCAGGCGATCGTGGGTGCGCCGGATCGCTGAGGCGGGGATGTTCATCCGCCACTGCCGACCGCTCATCGTCTGTCTGCCGCCGCTGCTCATGTAATCGCCCCGGCGGCGACGTCCCGCGGCAGTCTTCATGCTCACCCAGCAGGAGCCTGCCATGTCGACCGTCCGTCCCCGCCGCCTCTACTCCATCGCCCCGTTGGCCGCGCTCGCGCTGACCGCATGGGCCACCTTGGTCAGTCCCGCGCATGCCGCCACCGAGCATTTCCAGGATCTGCAGGTCGAGGTGATCGGCAGCGGCCGGCCGGTGCTGATGATCCCGGGCCTCAACAGCGGTGCGCAGGTCTGGCGTGAGACCTGCGCCGCGCTGCAGCCACAGGTGCAATGCCACTTGATACA
Source organism: Stenotrophomonas sp. TWI809 (assembly GCF_039673205.1). Classification (NCBI taxonomy): domain Bacteria; kingdom Pseudomonadati; phylum Pseudomonadota; class Gammaproteobacteria; order Lysobacterales; family Lysobacteraceae; genus Stenotrophomonas; species Stenotrophomonas sp. TWI809. Next base: position 51,684 of record NZ_JBDJLE010000014.1, read on the forward strand.
GCTGCCCGGCTTTGCTGGTGCGCCTGCGGTGGCCAGCGATGACTTTCTGAGCGCCATGCGTGACCGCCTGCTGGCCTACAGCGCGGACCGCAAGCTCGATCATCCGGCCGTGATCGGCCACAGCCTCGGTGGTGTGCTGGCGCTGCAGATGGCGATCGCGGCGCCGCAGAAGATCGGGCCACTGGTGATCGTCGATGCCCTGCCGTATTTCGGCGCGGTCCAGAATCCGACCGCGACGCCGGCCACGCTCAAGCCGATGGCCGAGCAGATGCGGGCCGGGATGCTTGCCGCCGACGCCACGCAGTACGCGGCGCAGACCGACGCCGCCGTTGCCAACATGGCGCACGCCCCCGAGCAGGTTGCGACCTTGAAGCTGTGGGGACGCGACAGTGACCGCGCCACCACCGCCAACGCGATGTACTCGATGACGATGACCGACCTGCGCCAGCCGATCGCCGGCATCACGGCCCCGGTGCTGGTGCTGGGCGCGTGGGCGGCCTATCAGCCGTTCGGTGCGACCGAAGCCAGTACGCGGCAGGTATTCGCCACCCAGTACGCCGCGCTGCCCGGCGTGCGGATCGAGATGAGCCGCGCCGGCTACCACTTCCTGATGTGGGATGATCCGCGCTGGCTGCAGACGCAGATCCGGGGCTTCCTTGATCTGCCTGCAGCGCCCTGATCGAGGCCGGCGTGGAGACGATGAGCGAGAAGCGGACAGCACGCGATACCGGTTTCTGGTGGCGCAACAGCGTGGTCTGGTTGGCCTACCTTGGCGTGAGCCTGCTGCTCGGGTTCACCTACGGCGGGCACTGGTCCGGCATCGTCCTGATCTCGCTGATGGTGTCGCTTTCCCTCTGGGTGGGCAGCGCGTTCATCCGCAGCTATGCGCTGCGGCATGACTGGTTGCAGCGCGATCTGCTTGGATTGACGTGGCGGCTGCTGCTCGCGGTGGTGATCGTGGCGGCGGCCGCCCAGGTGGTCACCGCCGCCGCGCTGTTGCCCGCGTTGGCCTGGGACTGGGTGCAGCTGCCGGGACAGCGTGCGAACTATCGCCCGGCCGCTGTGTTCGGCTACTGGTTCAATACCGCCATCGTTCTGAGCGTGTGGTGCGCACTGTGGACCGGCCGCCGCGCGCTTCAGCGTGCCCGGCGCAGCGAGATGGCGCAGCTGCGCGCCGAAGCGCAGCGGGCGACGCTGGAGCACCAGGCGCTGCGTGCGCGGCTCAATCCCCACTTCGTGTTCAATGCGCTCAACAACCTGCGGGCCCTGATCAATGAAGACCCGGTGCGTGCACGCGACATGGTCACCCATCTCTCCAGCACGCTGCGGCACGCCCTGGTGCATACCGACGGGGGCTGGGTCACTTTGGCCGAGGAGTGGCGCGTGGTACAGGACTACCTGGCGGTGGAGGCGATCCACTACGAGGACCGCTTGCGCGTTCACACCGACATTGAGCCGGCCGCGCTGTCCGCACGGCTGCCGCCGATGGCGCTGCAGCTGCTGGTGGAGAATGCGATCAAGCACGGCATCGCCGTCCATCCCGGCGGCGGTGAGCTGACGATCCGCGTGCGCCTCGATGGTGGCCGGCTGCGGGTGGCGGTGGACAATCCCGCCGCGCACGACGCCAGCAGCGAAGGCCACGGCATCGGGCTGGCCTATCTGCGCGCGCAGCTGGGCATCGACGCGGCGCCCTCTTCATCCAGCCGGGGCACGTTCCTGCTGGAGCGACAGGGTGAGCGCATGCTGGCCCGCCTGGAGGTGCAGCAATGAGCGCCTTACTGCGGGTGTTGATCGTGGACGATGCGCGACTGGCGCGCCGCGAGCTGCGTACCCTGCTGGCGGCGATCCCGTGGGTGGTGTGTGTCGGCGAGGCCGACGACGTGCCCGCGGCCCGCGAGGCGATCCTGCGCGAGCAGCCCGATCTGGTGTTGCTCGATGTGCAGATGCCCTCGGGCGAGGGCTTCGATGTGCTCGACGGACTGGAGACGGTGCCGATGGTGGTGTTCGTCACCGCTTACGACCAGTACGCGGTGCGCGCCTTCGAAACCAACGCGCTCGACTACCTGGTCAAGCCGGTGGAGGCAGGCCGCCTGCAGGCGGCGCTGGAACGCGGCCGGGAGCGCCTCTCGGCACCGGCCGCCCCCACTGCGGCGGACAGCGTGCGCGATGCGCTGGGTGCCGAGGATCAGGTGTTCCTGCGCGATGGGGAGCGCTGCTGGTTCGTGGCGCTCGGGGAGATCCGCAAGGTCGTGGTTGACGGCAACTACGCGCGGCTGTGGTTCCGCGACCAGAACGCGGTGCTGGCACGCAGCCTCAGCACGCTGGAGGCACGGCTGTCGCCGGCGCTGTTCTTCCGCGCCAACCGCAACACCCTGGTCAATCTGCGACGTGTGCGTGCGATCGAACCGTCCCTCGGCGATGGCTACGACCTGACCCTGGATGATGGCAGCCAGGTGGAGGTGTCGCGGCGGCAGGCCCGCGAGCTGCGTGAGCGGCTGGCGCTGTAGGGCACGCGCCGCACGCGTTACCCTGTGGGGATATCCACCGCCTGATTGTGCCCATGTCCATCGTTCTCACTGCGTTCGCCCGTCCCCGCCTGTTCCCGCGCGTCCCACGCGGCAACACCATCCAGGACTGCACCGCCGAGCAGTTCGAACAGCGCCTCAACACGCATGCGCCGTTCAAGGTGCTCGATGGCTACGCGCCCTTCTGCAAACTGCATGTGTACGAGAACTGGACCTCCACGCGCTGCCTGACCGTGCCGATCACCGAGGGCAACCGCCACCAGCTGCGCAGTGGCTACGAGGCGCGCAACCGCGAGGAACTGCCGGTGCTGGTGCGCTGGTTCGAAGGCGTGGAATCGCCGCGCGCGAACTACCTGGTGGTGATCCTGTACAGCGCCGAGCAGTTGGCCAAAGAGGGCTCACCCATCGATGCGGAGTGGGGCATCGTCGGCTGCATCTACACCGCCGAACCGGAGGAAGTGCCGATGGCCCCGATCACCATGATGCGCAACGCATTGGGCGTGGAAGAGGGTGGCTCGGGCGTGCCGCTGGATCGCGAGGCGTATCAGCGCGCCGTGACGTTCTGGGACCGCAACGCCAACTGGCGGCCCTGAGGCGCTGGAGCCGCAGCGATGGCACGTTGATCGAAGACGACGGGTAGTGCCGGCCGCTGGCCGGCTCCTCAGTCTGTCTGACGCATGAGGCAAGCGTCACGGGGAGCCGGCCAGCGGCCGGCACTACCGGTCAACGCGGTTTGCCGATGCTCGCGTAGCTGCCGCCGGTGAGCTGCAGCAGATCGGCCGGTGCCAGCGCCACCTCCAGCCCGCGCCGGCCGGCGCTGACATGCAGCGTCGGTAGCGCCTGCGCGCTGGCATCGAGGAAGGTGCGGTGCTTTTTCTTTTGCCCCAGCGGGCTGATCCCGCCGACCAGGTAACCGGTGGCGCGCTGTGCCTGCTCGACCTGTGCCATCTCGCACTTCCTGCAGCCGGCTGTTTCGGCGAGCGCCTTCAGGTCAAGGGTGCCGCTCACCGGCACGATCGCCACCAGCAGCTCGTGCTTCTCTGTACTGGCCAGCAGCGTCTTGAATACCTGCGCTGGATCCAGGCCGAGCTGCAGCACTGCCTCGCCACCGTAGGAGTCGGCGGCGGCGTCATGGTGATAGGACAGCACGGTGTGCGCGATGCCGGATTGCTTCAGCAGGTTGATGGCGGGCGTCATGGCGGCATCGTAGCGTGGTGCGCGGGGTGTTGGCTTGACCGAGGCTACCGGAACCGCCGTACCGACCAACGGTCGGTACCTGCCGGAACAGCCGTGCCGACCAACGGTCGGTACCTGCCGCGATCCAACGAAAACGGGCGCCTTTCGGCGCCCGTCTGTTTCAACGCAGCTGGACCGGCACGCCGATCAGTAGCGGTAATGCTCCGGCTTGAACGGACCTTCCACCGGCACGCCGATGTAATCGGCCTGCTCCTGGCTCAGGGTGGTCAGCTTCACGCCGATCTTTTCCAGATGCAGGCGCGCCACTTCTTCGTCCAGCTTCTTCGGCAGCAGGTATACCTTCTTCTCGTAGCTGTCCTTGTTCGCCCACAGGTCGATCTGCGCGAGCGTCTGGTTGGCGAACGAGTTGGACATCACGAAGCTCGGGTGGCCGGTCGCGCAGCCCAGGTTGACCAGACGGCCGTCGGCCAGCAGGAAGATCGCATTGCCGTTGTCGAAGATGTACTTGTCGACCTGCGGCTTGATGTTGATCTTCTGCACGCCGGCCAGCGCGTTCAGCGCATCGACCTGGATCTCGTTGTCGAAGTGGCCGATGTTGCAGACGATGGCCTGGTCCTTCATCGCGCTCAGGTGCTCGATGCGGATGATGTCCTTGTTGCCGGTGGTGGTGACGTAGATGTCGCCACGGCCCAGGGTGGATTCCAGGGTGTTGACCTCGAAGCCTTCCATCGCCGCCTGCAGGGCGCAGATCGGATCGATCTCGGTGACCACGACGCGCGCGCCGTAGGCACGCAGCGACGCGGCGCAGCCCTTGCCCACGTCACCGTAGCCGCAGACCACGGCAACCTTGCCGGCCAGCATCACGTCCATCGCGCGCTTGAGGCCATCGGCCAGCGACTCGCGGCAGCCGTAGAGGTTGTCGAACTTGCTCTTGGTGACCGAGTCGTTGACGTTGATCGCCGGGATCAGCAGCGTGCCGGCCTGGGCCAGCTGGTACAGGCGGTGCACGCCGGTGGTGGTCTCTTCGGAGACACCCTTCCAGTCCTTGACCACGCGGGCCCAGTAACCCGGGCGCTCCTTGGCGACGCGCTTGAGCAGGTTCTTGATGACCTGCTCTTCGTGCGAGGCGGCCTTCTCGTTGACCCAGTCGCTGCCGTTTTCGAGCTCATAGCCCTTGTGGATCAGCAGGGTCACGTCACCGCCATCGTCCACCACCAGCTCCGGGCCGGTCAGGGTGCCGTCGGGCAGGGTGAAGGTCAGTGCGTCCAGGGTGCAGTCCCAGTATTCCTCCAGCGACTCGCCCTTCCAGGCGAACACCGGGGTGCCCGACTTGGCAATCGCCGCCGCCGCGTGGTCCTGGGTCGAGAAGATGTTGCACGAGGCCCAGCGCACGTCCGCGCCGATGTCCTTCAGGGTCTCGATCAGCACCGCGGTCTGGATGGTCATGTGCAGCGAGCCGGTCACGCGCACGCCCTTCAGCGGCAGGGTGGCGGCGTGCTTGCGACGGATCGACATCAGGCCCGGCATTTCATGCTCGGCGATGTCCAGCTCCTTGCGGCCCCAATCGGCCAGGGAGATATCGGCAATCTTGTAATCGCCTTCGGTGGAGAAGGTCTTGGCAACAGCGTTCATTCAAAGCTCCGGTGTAATGACGAGTCGATACTCGTGTTCGCCGGGCGCCGTTGGAACCAATCCTGGCCACCGAGCCTGGCCGCCCCCGGAGAAGGTCCGGAACGGTCGCAGCGCCCCTCGGTGGAGGGTCACCCATTATATCGCGGCCGGTTGCATTGGCATGAATCGGTCCCTGCCCCCAACCATCGGCAGGGGGGCGATCGGCGCGCGGCTGTTAAGGTCGGGGGTTCGTATCAGCACAGGCACACACCATGACACGCACCCCCGGTCGACGCGCTCCACAGTGGCGCCATACCTTGATCCTCGGACTGGCCCTGCTGGCGGTGCCGCCGTTGGCGCTGGCCGCCGCCCCGGCCGCGAAGACCACTGCGCCGACCGCAGCCGCCGCCAAGGGCGATCAGGGCGGCTACGAGCTACCGTCGCCGGCCCTGCAGGCCGTGGTCGATGCGCCGCGTGCCCCGACCCTGAGCCTGTCCCCGCGCCGTGACCTGGCCGCGCTGCTGCAGACACCGCCGCTGCCGTCGATCAACGACGTGGCCCAGCCCGAACTGAAGCTGGCCGGCCTGCGCATCAACCCGGCCACGCATTCGGCCAGCCGCTTCAGCTTCGCCGACAAGCTGTGGCTGATGAGCGTCGCCGATGGCAAGGAGCGCCAGATCAGCGGGTTGCCGCAGCCGTTGTCGATCGCCACCTTTGCCTGGTCGCCGGACCAGAAGTACATCGCCTTCAACCAGGTGCACGCGGCCACCCGCACCAATGAACTGTGGATCGTCGATGTCGAGGCCGGTTCGGCGCGCCGCCTGGTCGGTGATCTGAACACGGTGATGGGCGATGGCTACAGCTGGCAGCCCGACAGCCGCGGCCTGCTGGTGATGCAGCAGCTCAAGGGCCAGGGTGCGGCACCGGCCACCGGCGGCATCCCGACCGGCCCGGCGATCCAGCAGACCGAGGCCGACGCCGGTGTGCGCACGATCCGTACCTACCAGGACATGCTCAAGAACGAGGCCGATGCCCGCCTCTTCGACTACTACGCCAGCGCGCAGCCGGCCAAGGTCGCGCTCAACGGCGTGACCACGCCGCTGTCCACCGGTGGGGTGTACTGGGATGTCACCCTCTCCCCGGATGGCCGTTACCTGCTGAGCGAGCGGGTGGTGCGTCCGTATTCCTATCTGGTGCCGGCCAGCGCGTTCGCGCGTCGCATCGAAGTGCTGTCCGCCGTGGACGGCAAGCTCGAACACACCGTCGCCGACCTGCCGTTGAAGGAAGGCCTGCCGACCGGCAACGATGCGGTGGCCACCGGCGTGCGCCGGATCGACTGGCGCGCCGATGCACCGGCGACCCTGGTCTGGGCCGAAGCGCAGGACGGCGGCGACCCGAACCGCGAGGCCAAGGTGCGCGATGCGGTGCTGATGCAGGCCGCCCCCTTCGACAAGCCGCCGGTGACGCTGGCGCAGCTGGGCAGCCGTTATGCGGGTATCCAGTGGGGCCGTGGCGATCTGGCGCTGCTCAACGAATCGTGGTGGAAGAACCGCGAGGTCAAGCAGTGGCGGATCGCGCCGGACCAGCCGGAGAAGGCGGCGGAACTGCTGTCGGCGCGTTCCTCCCAGGACCGCTACAACGACCCGGGCCGCCCGGGCCTGGTGCGCGACGTCAACGGTCGCTCGCGCCTGCAGGTCAGCGCCGATGGCCGCAGCATCTTCCTGTACGGGCTGGGCGCCTCGCCGGAAGGCGACCGTCCGTTCGTGGATCGCCTTGATCTGGACAGCAAGCAGACCACCCGCCTGTTCCACTCGCAGGCGCCGTCCTACGCCGCGCCGGTGGCGCTGCTTGACCAGGAAGGCACCTCGCTGCTGCTGACCCGTGAATCGCCCGACGAGCCGGCCAACTTCTACGTGCAGTCGCTGGCCGACGCCACCGCCGCACCGAAGGCGTTGACCCACTTCCAGCACCCGCTGCCGCAGCTGCGTGGGGTGAGCAAGGAGCAGATCCGCTACAAGCGCAACGATGGCGTCGACCTGACCGCCACGCTGATGCTGCCGCCGGGCTACAACGCGAAGAAGGACGGTCCGTTGCCGCTGCTGATGTGGGCCTATCCGGGCGAGTTCAAGACGGCCGAGGCCGCCAGCCAGGTCACCGATTCCCCGTACCGCTTCAACGCGATCAGCTACTGGGGCCCGCAGGCGTTCCTGGCCAAGGGCTACGCGGTGCTGGTCAGCCCCTCGATGCCGATCATCGGTGAGGGCGACAAGGAGCCGAACGACACCTACCTGCCGCAGCTGATCGCCAATGCCGAGGCGGCCGTGAATGAAGTGGTGCGGCGTGGCGTGACCGACCGCGAGCACATCGCGATCGGTGGCCACTCCTACGGTGCGTTCATGACCGCCAACCTGCTCGCGCATACCCGCCTGTTCAAGGCCGGCATCGCGCGCAGCGGCGCCTACAACCGCACGCTGACCCCGTTCGGCTTCCAGGCCGAAGAGCGCAACTACTGGCAGGCGCAGGACGTCTACCAGAAGATGTCGCCGTTCAACTACGCCGACAAGATCAAGGACCCGATCCTCTTCATCCACGGCGTGGACGACAACAACTCCGGCACGTTCCCGATCCAGAGCGAGCGCATGTTCGCCGCGGTGAAGGGGCTGGGCGGTACCTCGCGGCTGGTGATGCTGCCCAACGAATCGCATGCCTACCGCGCGCGCGAATCGATCATGACCATGCTGGCCGAAAGCGAGCGCTGGCTGGAGCAGACCGTGGGCGAGGGGAAGCCGGTGAAGAAGAAGCGCTGAAACACTGGCAGGTACCGGCCGCTGGCCGGTACCTAGCGATGAAGGTGACCGGTAGTGCCGGCCGCTGGCCGGCTCCTCGGAATGCACGCGACCGGCGATGCACTGGCACCTGTCCGATACGCATGGAGCCGGCCAGCGGCCGGCACTACCAGATGTAACTATTTGCGCGACGCAGCAACGACGCGATTGTGGGTTAGGCTTGAGCGGATTCCGTTCCCGAGGCCAGTGCGTCGCAGATGAACGAGTACCGTAGCAGCATCGTTTTTGCCACTCCCGATATTCCCCTGCGTGACGATGTACGCCGACTCGGCGCACTGGTCGGCGACCTGCTCGCCGAGCAGGTCTCCACGCAGTTCTTCGAAGATGTGGAACAGGTGCGTACGCGCGCCATCGCCCGCCGCGAAAGCGACGCCCCCCTGTCCGATCTCAACGATGCGCTGACCGGCCTGCCGCCGGCGCGCGCCGAAGCGATGGTGCGTGCGTTCAGTACCTATTTCCAGGTGGTGAACATCGCCGAGCGGGTGCACCGCATCCGCCGCCGCCGCGACTACCAGCGCGCCGGTACCGCCACGCCGCAGCCCGATGGCCTGCAGGACGCACTGGTCAACCTCAAGGCACAGGGCGTCACCCTGGACGAACTGGCCGAGTGGCTGCCGCGCATCGACATCGAGCCGGTGTTCACCGCGCACCCGACCGAGGCGGTCCGCCGCGCGCTGCTGGAGAAAGAGCAGTTGATGGTGGCCAGCCTGGTCGACAACCTCGACGGCCAGCGCACCCCGGGAGAAGCGGCCGCTGACGCCGCGCGTTTCCGCATGGCGCTGACCGCCTCGTGGCAGACCACCGATTCCTCGCCCGTGCGCCCGACCGTGGAAGACGAGCGCGAGCATGTCGGCTTCTATCTCGTGCAGGTGCTGTACCGGGTGATTCCGGTGCTGTACGAATCGCTGCAGCAGGCACTGCTGGATACCTATGGCCAGGAACTGCCGCTGCCGCGCCTGCTGCGCTTCGGCACGTGGGTGGGCGGCGACATGGATGGCAATCCGAACGTGGACGCCGGCACCATCCGCAACACCCTGGATGCGCAACGCCAGGCCGTACTCGGCCGCTACCAGAAAGACCTGCTGCAGCTGGCCAGCCTGCTCAGCCAGTCCACCGAGCGCGTGGCGGTCAGTGATGAACTGCAGGCCCGCGTGGACCATTACAAGGCGTTGCTGCCCAAGGTCACCTCGCGCCCGCGTCATGCCGACATGCCGTACCGTCTGCTCAACGACCGCATGCGCGCGCGGGTACAGGCGACGATGGACGATGCGGAAGGCGCCTACGCGTCGCCGCAGGAACTGACCGACGACATCGAGCTGATCCTGCGCAGCCTGCACGAGAACAAGGGCGACCATGCCGGCGGCTTCGCGGTGCGTCGCCTGCTGTGGCGGGTGCGCACCTTCGGCTTCCATCTGGCGCGCCTGGACGTGCGTCAGGAATCGAGCGTGCATGGTCGCGCGCTGGCCAGCGTGCTGGATGGGCAGGAGGCCTGGGACGCCGCCGATGCGGTCACCCGCGCGGCACGGCTGGCCCCGTTCGCCAGTGGCGAGCAGGCGCTGCCGGTGAGCAACGAAGAAGGCGGTGAGCGCCTGGACGCGGTGTTCGCGGCGCTGGCCGATGCACGCCGGCGGCACGGTGCCGATGCGCTGGGCAGTTACATCATCTCGATGGCGCATGACCGCAGCGATGTCCTCGCCGTGCTCGCCTTGGCACGTCGTGGCGGCCTGGTGGATGACGCCGGCGCGGTGCCGCTCGACATCGCGCCGCTGTTTGAAACCGTGGACGATCTCAAGCGCGGTACTGACACGCTGCGCGATCTGCTGGCCGATCCGGTCTACCGCACGCACCTGGCCTCGCGCGGCGATGTGCAGATGGTGATGCTCGGCTACTCGGACAGCGGCAAGGATGGGGGCATCGCGGCGTCGCGCTGGGGCCTTCAGCGCGCTCAGGTGGAACTGTTGGAGGTCGCTGCCGAGAACGACATCCGCCTGACTTTCTTCCACGGCCGCGGCGGTTCGATCAGCCGCGGGGGCGGCAAGACCACGCACGCCGTGGATGCCTCGCCGCGTGGCAGCATCGATGGCCGCCTGCGCGTGACCGAGCAGGGAGAAGTGATCCATCGCAAGTACGGCATCCGCGCGCTGGCGCTGCGTTCGCTGGAGCAGTCCACCGGTGCGGTGCTGCGCTCCAGCCTGCGCCCGCGCGAAGCGGAACCGCGCGAGGAACAGTGGCGCCCGGTGATGGACCTGATCGCACAGAAGAGTGCGGATGCCTACCGCGCTTTCGTCGGCCAGAAAGATTTCATGCAGTACTTCCGCCTGGCCACGCCGATCGACGTGATCGAGCGGATGACCTTGGGCTCACGCCCCTCGCGCCGACTGGGTGAGGATGCCGCGTTGAGCAACCTGCGCGCGATTCCGTGGGTGTTCGCCTGGAGCCAGGCGCGTGCCGTGATTCCGGGCTGGTATGGCGTGGGTAGCGGCCTGCAGGCGGCGATCGATGCCGGCCACGAGGACATCCTGAAAGAAATGGCGCGCGACTGGCCGTTCTTCAGCACCTTCCTGGACGACATCGCGATGGTGATGTCCAAGGGCGACCTGACCATCGCCGAGCAGTTCTCGCAGCTGTCCGGTGCATTGCATGGGCGCTTCTTCCCGCAGATCCAGGGGGAGCTCGACCTCACCTCACAGTGGATCCTGGCACTGACCGGGCAGGACACGCTGCTGCAGCACGATCAGCGCTTGGCGCTGTCGATCCGCCTGCGCAATCCCTACATCGATCCGATCAGCGTGCTGCAGGGGGACCTGCTGCGCCGCTGGCGGGAGAGCGGGGGCGAAGACGACGATGTGCTGCGCGCGCTGGTGGCGTGCGTCAACGGTGTTTCGCAGGGCGTACAGAACACCGGATAGGCCATGCCGGGTAGTGCCGGCCGCTGGCCGGCAGCGCGCGCCATATGGCAGGTATCGACCAACGGTCGATACCTGGCCGGTAGGCCATGACCGTTGGTCATGGCCCAGGGCTCAGACCCGCTCGACCAGATCACCTGGTGCAGGCGGATTGGATGCCAGCAGCTCCAGGTGGCGCTGCTCCATCTCCTCGCGCAGCTGGCGGCGGATCAACGCGGCGGCATGCCGGCGGCGTTCGTCGGCAGTTTCCAGCACCAACGGCGGCACCGGGGTCGGCTTGCCCTCGTCATCCACCGCGACCATGGTGAAGAAGCAGCTGTTGGCGTGGCGCACGCTGCGCTTGAGGATGTCCTCGGCCACCACCTTGACCCCGATCTCCATCGAGGAGGTGCCGGTGTAGTTCACCGAGGCCAGGAAGGTGACCAGCTCGCCGACTGCGATCGGCTGGCGGAACATCACCTGGTCCACCGACAGGGTGACCACGTAGCTGCCGGCATAGCGGCTGGCGCAGGCGTAGGCGACCTGGTCGAGCAGGCGCAGCACCGCACCGCCGTGCACCTTGCCGGAGAAGTTGGCCATGTCCGGCGACATCAGCACCGTCATGGAGAGCTGGTTGGATTTGAATTCGGGCATGGCTGGAGTGTAGCGCCGCTTGACCCATTGGTAGAGCCGACCGTTGGTCGGCTGGTCGCGCGCGGCGCGACGATGGGTCAAGGCGCCCAAACGACGACGGGCCGCTTTCGCGGCCCGCCGTTTGTTTCGTCGATCATTGCCGCGCTGCGCGCGGCCAGCCGACCAACGGTCGGCTCTACCCGTAAGAAAAGGGCCGCTTTCGCGGCCCATTTCTTACTTCAACTTCGCATCCGCGCGCAGGGCGGCGGCGCGATCGGTCTTCTCCCAGGAGAAGGCGGTCGCGTTGACGGTTTCGCCAGCAGCGTTGAGGTAGCTGAAGTCCTTCGGCTTGCGGCCGAAGTGACCGTAGGCCGCGGTCTGCTGGTACATCGGGTGGATCAGGTCCAGCATCTGGATGATGCCGTACGGGCGCAGGTCGAAATGCTTGCGGATCAGCTTTTCGATCTTGTCATCGCTGATCTTGCCGGTGCCGAAGGTGGTGACCGAGATCGAGGTCGGCTCGGCCACGCCGATGGCGTAGGAGACCTGCACTTCGCAACGGTCGGCCAGGCCGGCGGCCACGACGTTCTTGGCGACGTAACGGGCCGCGTAAGCCGCCGAACGGTCGACCTTGGACGGATCCTTGCCCGAGAACGCACCACCCCCGTGACGGGCCCAGCCGCCGTAGGTGTCGACGATGATCTTGCGGCCGGTCAGGCCGCAGTCGCCCACCGGGCCGCCGATCTCGAACTTGCCGGTCGGGTTGATGTGGAACTTGGTGCCCTTGTGCAGCCACTTGGCCGGCAGCACCGGCTTGATGATCTCTTCGCGGACGGCCTCGATGAGGTCCTTCTGCTTCACGCCCGGGGCGTGCTGGGTCGACAGCACCACCGCGTCGATCGCCGAGACGGCACCGTTTTCATAGCGCAGGGTGACCTGGCTCTTGGCATCCGGGCGCAGCCAGGACAGCGGCGAATTCTTCTTCTTGCGGATCTTGGCCTGCTGCTCGACCAGGCGGTGCGACAGGTGGATCGCGGCCGGCATGTAGCTGTCGGTCTCGTTGGTGGCATAGCCGAACATCAGGCCCTGGTCGCCAGCGCCCATTTCTTCGGGCTTCTTGCGGTCCACGCCCTGGGCGATGTGCGGCGACTGCTTGCCGATCAGGTTCAGCACGCCGCAGGTCGCCCCGTCGAAGCCGACGTCGGAGCTGTCGTAGCCGATGTCCAGGATCACCTTGCGGGTCAAGGCTTCCAGGTCGATCCAGGCGCTGGTGGTGATTTCACCGGCGACGATGGCCACGCCAGTCTTGACCATGGTTTCGCAGGCCACGCGCGCACGCTTGTCCTGGGTCAGGATCGCGTCCAGCACCGCATCGGAGATCTGGTCGGCAATCTTGTCCGGATGGCCTTCGGAGACCGATTCGGAGGTGAACAGGTAGCTGGACATCAGGCGTAATATCCTTTGATTCGGATGGAAAGATGGCCGCGAATGATACACGGCAAGTCGCGCACTTGCATTGTGCGTCAGCACGGGTTGCCCGTGGTTAAGCCCGCGTGCCCGTCGCAGGGCCCGGTGTGACGGGATTGGGGCCCAGCGTCGGCGCCCAGTGTTCCACGAGCGTGACAAATGGCCTGCCGCCCGTGCCGATGGGCGGGCGCCCGGATGCTCCCGAGGCCGGGGCGTGTCACCCGCCCGTCGTCAAACCGCCATCGGGCTGTCGCCGGGGCCGTGCAGGCTTCGGCGCATCCGGCCGCCGGACCTGAGGAGCACGCCATGCACGCATTCGAGCAGCGCGACGCGCGGGAGGCCGCCCCACGGCCCGTGACGACCCTGGCGCCCCATCGGCGGGCCGTCTTCCTGTCTGACGTGCACCTGGGCTCACGCCACTGCCATGCCGCCGAACTGGCCCGGTTCCTGGCCGAGCTGCGCTGCGAACGGCTGTATCTGGTGGGCGACATCATCGACCTGTGGTGGATGGCGCACCGCCGGGCCGCCTGGCGGCCGGCCCACAGCGAGGTGATCCAGGCGCTGCACGCGCTGCAGCGCACCGGCACCGAGATCATCTACATCCCGGGCAACCACGATGCCTCGCTGCGCAAGGTCTGCGGGCTGATGCTGCCGGCCATGCAGGTGCGGCGCCGGGCAATCCATGTGACCGCGGACGGGCGCCGGCTGCTGGTCGTGCACGGCGATGACTACGACGGTGTCACCCACTTCGGCGGCCTGCAGGAACAGTTCGGGGACTGGCTGTACTACCGCATCCTCACCGGCAACCACCTGCTCAATGCCGCGCGACGACGGCTCGGCCAGCGCTACTGGTCGCTCTCCGAATTCCTCAAGAAGCGCAGCGGCGCGGCCGAGCGCTACATCGAGCGCTTCGTCCAGGCCGGGCTTGAGGATGTGCGGCGGCGCGGTCTGGATGGCATCGTCTGCGGGCATATCCACCGTGCCGCGCTGGTCGAGCGCGACGGGCTGATCTATGCCAACGACGGTGACTGGGTGGAAAGCCTGACCGTGCTGGCCGAAGACCCGGATGGGAGCCTGCGGCTGCTGGATCACACCGGGCAGACCCTGGTGGCGCTGCCCGGCAGCGCGGAATTGGCCAGAGCGGCCTGAGCAGAACGGCAGAGGCGCATGGCCAGTCCCGGCTGCTAGCATCGGCCGATGGACTCCTTTACCCAGATCGTTCTCGGCGGCGCGGTCGCCGCCGCCATCGCCCCGGCCGGCCATCGCCGCGCGGCCCTGTTGGCCGGTGCCGCACTCGGCACCCTGCCGGACCTGGATGCGCTGGTACTGGCCTTCACTGCTGCCGATCCCGTGGCGCTGATGGTCGAGCACCGCAGCTACAGTCACTCGCTGCTGGTGCTGCCGTGGGTGGCTGCGCTGATCTGGTGGCTGTTCAAACGGTTCGGTCACGGCCGCGTGGCGCAGGCGCCGGGGCGCTGGTTCTGGGCGATCCTGCTGGCGCTGATCACCCATCCGCTGCTGGATGCCTTCACCGTCTACGGTACCCAGCTGTGGTGGCCGTTCACCCCGCACCCGACGATGTGGGCCAGCGTCTTCATCATCGACCCGCTGTATACCGTGTGGCTGCTGCTCGCCTGCGCAGTGGCATGGTTCGCGCGGGCGCGTCCGCTGGCGCAGAAAGCGCTGGTGGCCGGGCTGGTGCTAAGCAGTGGTTACCTGGGCTGGTCGTTGCTGGCCAAGCACACCGTCGATCGCGACGCCGATCGCGCGCTGGCGGCGATGGGGCTGGGCGATGCGCCGCGCTTCTCGGTGGCGATGCCGTTCAACACGCTGCTCTGGCAGGTGGTGGCGATGACGCCCAACGGCTACGTGATCGGCGAACGCTCGCTGATCGCCGACCGCGGCCCGATGACCTTCGAGGGCCATCCCTCCAACGTGCAGGCCCTGCGCCAGGCAGCCGAGCTGCCGGCCGTGCAGCGGCTGAACTGGTTCAACCGCGGCTTCATGCGTGCCCAGGTGGTCGATGGCGAACTGCGGCTCAGCGATCTGCGCATGGGCCTGGAGCCGGACTACACCTTCACCTTCGCGGTTGCGCGGACGGAAGGCGATGGCTGGGCCGGGATCACACCGCGACAGCTGCGCCCGGCGTATGAAGGGGAGCAGGGCAGGACGATGCTGAAGCGCCGGTTCGCGGCCCTGTGGCAGCGCATCTGGCATGCGCCGCCGAGCACCGACGTGATCGCACCGAAGGCAGGTTGGACGGAGGCACCGTGACCGAACGGTTTGAAATGGAGATCAATGGCACGCGCTACACGCGGCTGGCCGATGTGCCGCCGGAATACCGCGCGCTGTTGCTGGATGTGACCCCGGGCCGTTCGGCCGAGCAGCCGGCGGTGCCGTTGCGCGAGATCCTGCACAAGGCCAAGGCGCAGCCGGACCGCGCGCGCCAGCAGCAGGTGCTGCTGGACGAGCTGCGCAAGGTCGATCCCGAGCGCGCGCGACGCATGCAGAACAAGCTCACCGAGCGCAGCCAGCGGCCGGCCACCGGTACCCTGGAAGTGGGCAGCACGCCCACCGCACGCCCGCGCGAAGGGGCCCGCAACACCGCCGGTGGCAGCACGGTGGCCCCGGGGGACCGGGGCGGACTGGGCATCTGGTTGCTGCTGGCCGCCGCGGTCGTGGTGACCGTGATCGCCTGGGCGACGCGGTAGGTCCGCGACGCGGTCAGTACACGGTCGCGCGGGCCTGCACGAAGGAGAAGAAGAACACCGCGTTGGGGTCGTTCTGGACCAGGCTGAACTCGCGGCGCATGCCATCCACCGTTTCCTGGTCGACCAGCCCGGCCTCCAGCAGCGGATCGGCGGCCGACAACAGCAGCTGCTCCCAGAACGCGATCATGGTCTTGCGACGGGCCGGTTCGCGGTTGTCCAGGTGGATGGTCTTGATCTCGGTGTGCACATCGCGGAAGCCACCGGCCAGCAGCAGGTTGCCGAGCTTGGCACCGACGAAGGGATCGCCCCCATGGTCGTACTGGAAATCGTTGAAGGCCATCCAGTAGCGCCAGATATGCGGCGAGTACGGATCGAGCAGGAACGAGGCGTTCATCACTTCGGTGACATACACCGGCGAACCCGGCACCAGCACACGGCGCACCTCGTTGAGCACCCGCGCCGGTGACGGCACATGCTCCAGCACCCAGCACAGGAAGGCCGAATCGAACTCACGCGCGCCGAACGGCAGGTTGCCGGCATCGGCCTGCAGCAGCGTGTAGCGCTCGCGGCACCACGGCGTCTTGGCCAGGTTGGTGGCGGCGGTGGCCAGCTGCGCCTCGCTCAGGTCCACGCCGGTGACATGCAGTTCCGGGAACCGCCGCAGCAGGATGTCCGTCTGTGCCCCGACGCCGCTGCCGACTTCCAGCAGGCGCGTGGCGCCGCCGTAATCGATGCCGCTGAAGATGCTCGATTCGAACAGGCGCGACTGGGTGACCAGGCGGTGCTGCTCGGTATCGGAGAAGCCGTGGAGATAGGTCGGTGCAGTGATGGGCGGGGTCATGGCGAAGGCTCAGGCAGCGGACGACAACGACTCGCCGGCGGCGAGGGCGTCGAAATATTCGGTGGTCAGGGCGACCTGGCTGGCCGCATCCTCGGCGCGGTTGACCACCGCACGGAAGGCGGCGTTTTCCGGCCGGTCCTTGGCGTACCAGCCCAGGTGCTTGCGCGCGATGCGCACGCCCTGCTGCTCGCCATAGAAATCATGCAGCGCATGAAGGTGGCCCAGCAGCAGGTCGCGTACCTCGGCGACCGACGGCGGCGCCAGCAGCGCGCCGGTGGCCAGGTAATGCGCCACCTCGCGGAAGATCCACGGGCGGCCCTGGGCGGCGCGACCGATCATCACCGCGTCCACGCCGGTCTGCTTGAGCACCTGCGCGGCCTTCTGCGGTGAATCGATGTCGCCGTTGGCGATCACCGGAATGCGCAGCGCGGCCTTGATCGCGGCGATGGTCTCGTACTCGGCGGTGCCGGTGTAGTGCTGGTCGCGGGTACGCCCGTGCACGGCCAGCGCGGCGATGCCGCTGTCTTCGGCGATGCGCGCGATCAGCGGGCCATTGCGATGGTCGCAATCCCAGCCGGTGCGGATTTTCAGGGTGACCGGCACGTCCACCGCGTTGACCACTGCGGTCAGGATGCGCGCGACCAGATCCTCATCGCGCATCAGCGCCGAACCGGCCCAGGCGTTGCACACCTTCTTGGCCGGGCAGCCCATGTTGATGTCGATGATCTGCGCACCGTGGTCCACGTTGTAGCGCGCCGCCTCGGCCAGCTGCTGCGGCTCGGTCCCGGCGATCTGCACGCTGATCGGGTCCGGCTCGCCGGCATGGTCCATGCGGTGGAGCGATTTGCGGGTGTTCCAGAAGCGCGGATCGGAGATGGTCATCTCCGAGGCAGCCAAGCCCGCACCCAGCTGTTTGCACAGCAGGCGGAAGGGCTTGTCGGTGACACCGGCCATCGGCGCCAGCACCACGTTGGGCTGGATGTTGTAGGGGCCAATCTGCATGTGCGCATTGTAGTGCCGGCCGCTGGCCGGCAACCACGCAGGGACCGGTACCTGTTCAGGCCGATCCGGAAGGGCCTGATGCGCTCCGGTCATGAGCATATGCTTGACGATTGCTTCCGCCGCCCCCAGTGGCGGCTGATGCTGGCCGGTTACCGGTTACCGGTTACCGGTTACCGGTTACCGGTTACCGGTTACGCGCGAATAGGTGCCGACCAACGGTTGCGCTCAGGGCGCCGGACCACACGCATAGGCCAGCACCGCCAGATGCCGCTGCGGGTCGAGCCCGAGCAGGGCCAGCACGGCGGCGTCCTCGAACGCGCCGATCGCGCAGCCGGCGGCGTTCATCGCCGCCACTTGCTCCCCCAGTGCGCCCAGCCAGACCCCGGCCTCGATCAATACGAAGCGGCCACCACGCTCGCCGTACTTGGCCAGCGTGCCGGCCGGTTCGGCGATCAGGAACAGCACGGCGGCGGGCCGCTCCGGCCAATCCACGCCGAGCAGCCTGGACAGCGCCGGCCATGCCGGGCAGGGCCCCACCGGCACCAGTGCATGCCCGATCGGGTCGTACCAATGGATGCCCGGCTCTGCGGCGATCGCGTCATCGGTGCCGTACAGCGCGGCATACGCCTGGATCGGGTATTTGGCACCGCCGGACGGCAGGCGCCGCGTGTCACTGTCGCCGGGCCGGGCCCGCAGCGGGGCCAGCACGCGCCCCAGTTCCTGCGTGCCCCAGCGTGCGTTACCGAAGCGGCGGCCACTGTGGCGCTGCGCCAGGGCGTCACCCGGCTGTACCGGGTCCGGCAGGGCGATGCCGGCGGCCGCATGCACCGGGCGGGGTGGCGACCCGGGGCGTGCGGCATCTTCGGCGATACGCGTGCGCATCACCCCGGCGCGCGCGGGATTGAGCTCGCCGTTGTGCCAGAACAGATGGAACAGCGGGGCATCGTGCCAGGGGGAGGGCGGTGACGGCATGCGGTCCTCGTGCATCAGCCCAATGGATGCGGGAAGGAATTGGGAAACGCGCCGCTGTGCGGCACGCCGGGATACCGCCACGCCACATCCTGGCAGCGGCCACCAAGGAACGGTGCACGCTCGTCGGCATGCAGGCCACTGAGCTGCGGCGACAGCACGCGCATCACCCGCAGGCCGGCCGCGGCCACATCGGTGGTGGTCAACTCGCGGTAGTACAGCGCGATGCCGGCACGGCCGAGCCGACGCCGCAGCATGTCCAGCTCGGCAATCGCGCGCGGCGCGGCGGGGAGGACCGCGGCGCCCGGCGGGGGCAGCGTCAAGGTGCTGTCCTCCGCCGCCCGCAGCAGCGGCAGCTGCGGCCACAGGGCCGGGCGCAGGGTATAGAACGCGGCATGTTCGTCGAAGCTGCGCAGCGCGGCCGGTTCACGCGGAAGCCGCGCGTTTTCGCGGCCACACAGATGCGCGGCGAAGGTCAGCGCCTGCTGCCATTCCAGCAGCGCCTTGTGCAGCGCCTCGCCCGGATCGGCGCGGCAGGCGATGCCGAGGACGTAGCGGGGGCGGCCTTCGAACGGAATGCCGCCGGCGACCGCGATCACCGGGTGCGGGTTCCAGTGCTGGGTCAGGTCGAAGGCCTGCAGTTCGCCCCCGCGCGCGTCCGCGAATGCCTGCCATTGGGTCGGCAGGGCGATCCGCCGGCCGGCCACGCCATTGAGCCAGGTCACCGCCAGCGCATCGCGCTCCAGCAGCTCCTGGGCCGCGCGCAGCAGCGCCAGCCAGGCCCCATCGCGGTCATCCCGCCAGGCCGCCAGGCCACTGGACGTCGACGGCAATCGCGCCTGGCCGCTGCGCGGCCCCAGTCCGACCAGTTCCTGCGGCACCCAGGCCACCCGGTTGTCATCCAGTGCATGCACCGCGGCGAACAGATCGTCGTCGCGTTCGGGCATCGGCCATGGAAAACCCGGCGTTGCGCGTTGTCGGGCCGAGAACAGCGCGAAGGCCGATTCGTCCAGGCGTTGTGCGGGCGTCAGCGCATCGCGGCGACGCACCTCCAGGCCCGCCTGCGCCGCCGCCAGTCGCTCCAGGGCTTCGGCAACCGCGCCATCGGCGGCCGCATCGGCCTCCAGCGCGACCGCGCCAGAGACGCCCTGCCAGGGATTGGCCGGATCGGCCGGGGTGGCGGCATTGTGTACGCGCCGTCCCTCGAACAAGGGCCCGGTGGCATCGCAGGGGTTGGCCTCGATCGGCTGTGCCGGGCGCACCAGACCGCAGCGCGGACGCGCCGCGCCATGCAGCAGGTGCGACGACAGCGTGGGCGTTTCCAGCGCCGCCTGCACGGCGGCGCGGCTCATTTCAACACGCTCAGCCAGAGCATCATCTCGAGCGCGCCGACGGCGAACAGGCCCAGCAGCAGCCCGATGGCGATACCGATGCCGCGCCCGAGCGAACGCCCCGCGCGTTCGTAGACGAGGGCATAGATGCCCAGATACAGCCCCACGGCGACGAACAGCCCGAATATCGGGTTGGCGGTGCTCATGAAAATGCCACCGCCGATCGCGGCCAGCGGCAAGGCGAACAGCCCGAGCAACACCCGACTGGTGCGGCTCAATCCGGCCACCGGCACGACAGCGACGGGGGTGTCCGGACGGTCCGGCGTCGCAGCGCTGATCGGTGTCTGCGGCAACGCAGGTGGCTGGGGTGGGAGGTCCGTACCGGTGTCGACGCTGGCGACCGTGGCGTGTGCGTCGCTGCTGACGGCCGCAGTCGTTACGGGGTCCAGCTTGCCAAGCACCACCGCCGACAGCACCGAGGTGCCGAGCAGGGTGACGATGCAGGAACTGCAGGTGGTCGACGTCGAGCCGCCGCCTGCCGCGGCAAGGTCCTGGCGTGAGGCACTGGCATCGAACTGGGTCGGCAGGCGATACATGAGGTCACTCCATTGACCGGGGCGGAAACGCCCGGCGCGTGGCGCACATTATCACGGGCGCCCGGTGTCCCAAGGCAAGGACAGCGGTGGTGGCAGTGAGGCTTCGCCACCCTGGCAGGCGGGGCACCACGGCAGCCGCAGCACCCGGTCGCGTTCGCCGTGCAGGCGCTGCAGGTCGAGCCAGACGCTGCGTTCGAGATAGCCCAGCAACAGCGGCGGCTGATCCAGCAAGGGGGCGACCAGCGCCGCGATCCGGGCCGGTTGCGCTGCGACCGCCGGCATTGCCGGCACGGGTGCTTCGCCCCAGCGGCGCAGCACCCGGTTGCCCAGGCAATACACGCAGGCGCTCTGGCCGGGCACTACATAGGGGCCCAGCGCGAGCGTGTGGTGATAGCTGAGGTCGAGCAGCAGATGCGGTTGTACCGGCATCTGTGTGCGGTAGCGGGCCAAGGCCTGTTCCCAGCCCCGCCCGTGCCGGACCAGCACGAGGAGGTCGGCATCCGCGATGGCATCGACGCGCTGCAGATCCGCGCTGGCATGCCGGTCGAAGGCGTCGGCCAACCCGGGCAGCGGTTCGCCGAGCCAGTCGATTGCGTAGCGCTTCACTCTGCGCGCGGCGCGCCGCGGCACCAGCACACCGAGACGTATCAACTGGCGGGCCGCCGGGCCGCACTCGGCATCGTCCTGCAGGATCGCCAGGGTGTCGTTTTCCCAGTGGCCGAGGATCCGTTCGATGACCGTCGGGGTGTCGGCCTCATCGACGACATACAGTTCGTCGGCGCCACCGGACACCAGCAGCAGCGGGCGCTGCGCATGGGTCTGCGAAAACAGCGCCCAGGCCGGATTGCGCGTCCAGCGCGGTTCCCCCGCGTGCGGGCCTGCGTGTTCCTGACTGCCTGCTGCTGCCACTGCGTACAGTCCGTGTATCCGCGAAAACGCAAGGATAGCGGCAAACAGGCGGGCCACGTTCTGCTAGGGTGCGCGCGTGCCCACGCCGCCTGTTGCCACCGCGTCCGTCCTCCAGCCGCCCTGGCGCGAGGCGATGCTGTGGATGCTGCTGCTCGGCGCGATGTTCATCCACGGCTACAGCTGGACCAACCACTGGGCCGCCAGCCAAGCCCAGACCTATAGCCTGCACGGTCGCTGGGACGAGGCGATTCCGTTCTGGCCGTGGACGATCTGGCCGTATCTGGCGCTGAACCTGCTGTACCCGCTGACGTTCTTCCTCTGCCCGACCCGATCGGCCCTGCGCCGCCATGCGCTGGCCATCGCGCTGGTGCAGGCCGCCTGCATGCTCGCCTTCGTGTGCTGGCCGACCGGCAACGTGCGTGTTTTGCCCCAGCCGGATGGGGTGAGCGGGCTGTTGTTCGCACAGCTGCGCGCGTTCGAGGCGCCGTTCAACATGGCGCCGTCGCTGCACGCCGCGGTATTGGTGGTGGTCTGGCAGGCATGGCGGCAGTGGCTGCAGGCCGATGCGACGGCACTGCGCTGGCTGTGGCACGGCGGCTGTGGGCTGATCCTGCTCTCGACGCTCACCACCTGGCAGCACGATCTGCTGGACGTGCTTGCCGGACTCCTGGTGGGCGCGCTGGCGCTGTGGATCACGCGGCCCCGACGCTTGCGGTAGGCCTGGCGCATCGTACCCCCCAACGGTGGGGACTGCCGCTTCCAAAAAAAAAGGCCAGCGCGAACGCTGGCCTCTTGGTATCCACACTGGTGACGCTTACTTGTTTTCGGCGTCGGCCGGGGTGAAGTGCGGCATCGCCGCGGCGGCGCCTTCCTTCTCGGTCGAACGACCGGCGAACTGATTGGCGAAACGCACGTGGCGGGCAAACGCCGCCTCCGGGTCCTGCGCGATCGAGGCGACCAGGGCGCCGTTGAACGCATCGCCTGCACCGGTGGTGTCCAGCACCTGCACCTGCTCGGCGCCCACGCGGTAGTACGGCTGCGTGTCGCCACGCAGGTTTTCTTCGGCGTGCGACACGAATACACCGACCGAACCCAACGTCACCACCACGGTGCCGTTGCCGACCAGCTTGCGGCACAGCGCATGCAGGCTGACGCCATCCAGCGCGGCGACGTCGTTGGCATCCACGCGCTCGCCGACATGACGGCCGAGCAGGGCAGCGAACTCGGTCTCGTTCGGGGTCAGCACATCGGCCAGCTTGAGCAGGCCGATGCTGGAGGGTGCATCGGCAGGCGCCACGTTGAGCACGGTGGTGGCACCGGCTTCACGCGCGATCGCCAGGGTGGCCTCGATGGTTTCCACCGGCGATTCCAGCTGCGCCAGCACCACCTTGGCACCGGCCAGCAGCGCGCGCTGCTGTTCGACGAAGTCCAGGCTCAGCGCGGCGTTGGCCCCCGGGCCGATCACGATGGTGTTGCGGCCCCGGCTGTCGACATAGATACCGCCGGTGCCGGTCGGCTCGCTGCTGGCTTCGGCGGTCAGCGCAAAGCCATCCTGCTCGGCCAGGCCGCGCGCCATCGCACCGCCGGCGTCATCGCCCAGCGCGCACAGGAACGTGGTCGGCGCGCCGGCACGGCGGGCGGCCACGGCCTGGTTGAAGCCCTTGCCGCCGGGACCGGTGCTGTAGCGGCCGGCGATGGTCGCACCCGGGGCCGGGAGCGACTCACAACGCCAGACATGATCCACATTGAAGGAACCGATTACGACGACACTGCTACTCATAAAGACTGTTTCTCAGGGAACGGATATCAGCTGAAATGCGTCAGCACGCCGGCGATGGTCGCCGTCATGAAGGTGGCAATGGTACCGCCGAGCACGGCACGCAGGCCGAACTTGGCCAGATCGTGGCGACGCTCTGGCGCCAGCCCACCAATACCACCGATCTGGATCGCGATGGAGCTGAAGTTGGCAAAACCGCACAGCGCGTAGGTGGCGACCAGGCGACCCTCGGCCGACAGCACCGTGCCCGGCACCTCGCCTCGGATGATCTTGGCCAGCTCCGAATACGCCACGAACTCGTTGATCACCACCTTCTGGCCGATCAGCGAGCCCACCGTGGTGGCATCGGCCCACGGGGTGCCGATCACCCAGGCGATCGGGGCAAGCAGGAAGCCGAACAGCGTGGACAGGTCGGTCGGGCGGCCGATGAGCGCGGCCAGGCCGGTGATGTCACCCAGCCAGGTCAGGGGCGCGTTGATCAGGGCGATCAGGGCGATGAAGGCCAGCAGCATCGCACCGATGTTCAGCGCCAGCTTGAGGCCGTCGCCGGCGCCGGCGGCAGCCGCGTCGATGATGTTGCTGGAGGTCTTCTCCACTTCCATCTTGACCGTGCCGCGGGTCAGCGGGGTACCGGTCTCGGGCACCAGCAGCTTGGCCACCACCAGGGTCGCCGGGGCCGCCATGATGCTCGCGGCCAGCAGATGCTTGGCGTAGAAGGCCTGTTCGACCGGATCGCCGGCACCGAGCATGCCCACATACGCGGCCAGCACGCCGCCGGCAATGTGCGCCATGCCGCCGATCATCATGGTGATCAGCTCGGACTGGGTCATCTTGGCGATGTACGGGCGTACCGTCAGCGGCGCTTCGGTCTGGCCGATGAACACGCTGGCGCAGACGCTGGTGGTTTCCGCACCGGACACACGCATGATCTTGGTGATCGCCCAGGCCATGCCGCGCACGATCATCTGCATCACGTTGAGGTGGTACATGACCCCCATCAGCGCCGAGAAGAAGATGATGGTCGGCAGCACCTGGAAGGCGAAGATGAAACCGAACTGGCTGGTGTCCATCAGGCTGCCGAAGATGAAGCCCGAGCCGGCGTTGACGAACTCCAGGATCTTGACGAAGCCCTTGCCCAGCGCGTCGAAGACATCACGGCCACCCGGGACCAGCAGCACCACCGCCGCGAAGGCGATCTGCAGTGCGATACCGGTGACGACCAGGCGCCAGTCGACAGCCCGCTTGTTGTTCGAGAACAACCAGGCAATGCCGATCAGCACTGCCAACCCGAACAGGCCGAAGCCAATCCTGCCCAAACCTTCGACCATGAGACTTCCCTTGGGGCGCCGCGAAAAACGGGAAGCCTAGAGCAGCGGCAGGGGCGGGGCAAGGAAAAGCAGCGTCCGCGAGCCGATCGGTCGTGATCGGGCCTGTATCGGCAAGGCATGGCCCGGTTTCCGTGCGGCGTGTCACGGGGCGTGAGACCGCCGCCGCGGCAAGGCGCGCGGAACTGCGCCGCCCCGCTCTACACTTACCGGCATCGATCCGGCCCGGTCGCGGGCCCGCAGCAGGAGAACCACATGCTCTATCGCCGTCTTGGCTCCACCGGCCTGAAGCTCTCGGCCCTGTCCTTCGGGGCCTGGGTGACCTTCGGCGACCAGATCGGCCGCGATGAGGCCCGCAAGCTGATCGCCACCGCCTGGGATGCCGGGGTCAATTTCTTCGACAACGCCGAAGGCTATGCCCGCGGCCGCGCCGAGCAGGTGATGGGCGATGTGATCGCCGACCTGCGCCTGCCGCGCGATGGCTTCTGCGTCTCCAGCAAGGTGTTTTTCGGCGCCGTCGACGACCCGCGCCCGACCCAGCACGGGCTGTCGCGAAAGCATGTCACCGACGCCTGCCACGCCGCGCTCAAGCGCCTGCGGGTGGAGTACCTGGACCTTTACTATTGCCATCGCCCGGATCCGGATACCCCGATCGCCGAGACCGTGCAGGCCATGGATACCCTGATCCGCCAGGGCAAGGTGCTGTACTGGGGCACGTCGGAATGGTCGGCCGCGCAGATCCAGGAGGCGGTGGACATCGCCCGCGCGCGCAACCTGCATGCGCCCTCGATGGAACAGCCGCAGTACAACCTGCTGCACCGCGAGCGGGTGGAGCGCGAATACGCGCCGCTGTATGCCGAGGCTGGCCTGGGCACCACCATCTGGTCGCCGCTGGCCTCGGGCCTGCTGACCGGCAAGTACAACGCCGGCGTGGACCCGCAGTCGCGGCTGGGCCAGGAACAGCTGGGCTGGCTGAAGGCGCAGGTGCTCGACGATGGCAGCGACCGCATGGAGCGGGTGCGGCGCTACACCGCACTGGCCGCGCAGCTGGGCGTCTCGCCGGCGCAGCTGGCGATCGCCTGGTGCCTGCGCAATCCGAATGTTTCCAGCGTGATCCTCGGCGCCAGCCGGGTCAGCCAGCTGGAAGAGAACCTGGGCGCCCTGGCGCTGTTCGAGCAGCTCGATGAAGGAATCTGGCAGCAGGTGGAAGCGGTCTTTGCCTGATTGCGTCTGTCGGGATCCGGAGAGCCGGCCAGCGGCCGGCACTACCGCTGCTGCGGCGGCGGCAGACAGAAGCGGGGTCGCTACGCAGAACGGAGCAGGGCGTCTGCAACAGGCGCCGTCCCTCCAGGGTAGTGCCGGCCGCTGGCCGGCTCTGCAGTTCACCCGACGGGCGACCACGCACAGTTGGCGATTGATAAAGGCTATCGAATTTTGGTAGTCGATCATTAATGCCATCTATCAAAGTGAGAATGGTTGTTGATTGTCAACTGAGAATCATTATCATTTGACTCGCCCCTCGCAACGAGTCCAGACGATGAACACTCAAGCTGCTGTACTGCTGCGCCCCGAAACGCTGACCCTCCGCGACCGTCCGGTCCGGGTGGTCCCGCCGGAAGAAGTGATCGACAGCGAAGCCCTGCTCAAGGGGCGCCGCGAAATCCTGATCCAGCACGGCGATCGTTTCTATCGCCTGCGTCATACCAGCAACGACAAGCTGATCCTGACCAAGTAACGGCCGTTCCTCCCCCAGCTCTCTCCCCCTCGACACTCCGCCGTCGACTCCGGTCCACGGCGTGGGTCGAGGGTCTCCCCTCGCAACCGTCGATTGCAGGTAGACCGCCATGAGCCGTGCCCTTTCCGTCGGCCGCCCACCGGGCCGCCATCCCATCGCTGGCCTGCCATCGGCCGCGCAACTGGCCTCGCTGGGTACCGTGCTGTGCCTGTACCGCCCGGACAGCAGTGAACTCGGTGGCTGGAAACACGCGGTCTCCGCGCATGCCTGCCAGGGCATGGACAGCGAAGGCATCCGCGAAAGCCTGTGCTTCGTCGACGCCCGCGGCCGCTGCTGCTGGCGCCTGTATCTGCTGCCCGACAGCGATTTCCTCGCGTGGGATAGCCTCGTGTCCGCGTTTCCCGCACGGCCCGAACCGGTCAACGACGCCGGTGTCGCCGAGCGCCTGTGGCGACGCCTCGCCGTGCGCCTGGGCAACGACGCGTGGCGCATGTGCGCGCTGCGCCTGCAGGTCGGCGAAGGCCGCGAACTCGCCGCCAGCCTGGCCTCCTTGTCCGCGCTGGGCGCCAGCACCGCGCGCCGGATCGGTACCGTGGAAGGCGCCGAAGGCGAGCTCTGGGTCGACGACGGCTGCTGCGCCAGCGCGGCCCGCCGCAGCGGACCATGGGCGGCCGGCGGCATGCCGGTGATCCAGCTGTAATGACGCCCGCGCTCGCCCTGGCAGGGCTGCTGCTCGCGCTCACCGCCAGCGCGCATGCCACACCGCCCGACCCCGCACGCGACCGCGCCAGCATCCTGGCCATGCAGGGCGAATACATCGTCGACTTCGCCTTCGACGAAACCGTGCTGCTCCAACCCGGCTACGAACGCGCGCCGGCCGTGCGCACCGGCGGCAACGAAGTGGTGATCGTGGTCGAAGACACCCCAACGCGGGTGGTGCTGCAGCACCTGCTGGTCGAACCGAAGAGCGGCCACGTCACCAAGCACTGGCGCCAGGACTGGGTCTACCAGGCACCGACCCGGTTCGAGTTCACTGCCGACCAGACCTGGCAGGTGCGCCCCATTCCCACGGCGCTCACCACCGGTGCCTGGACCCAATGCGTCTACGAAGTCAGCGACGCACCGCGCTACTGCGGCACCGGCGCCTGGCGCTACGACAACGGTATCGCCGCGTGGACCAGCGACCTCAGCTGGCGCCCCCTGCCGCGCCGCGAATACACCCGCCGCAGCGACTACAACGCCCTGGCCGTGATCAACCGGCACACGCGCACGCCCAACGGGTGGACCCACGAGCAGTTCAACACCAAGATCCAGCGGCGCGCCGACGGAACGCAGACACCGATTGCACGTGAGTTCGGCTTCAACGATTACAACAAGACCACCGAGGTGGACTTCACCCCCGCCTACGCCTACTGGACCGCCACCGCGGGTTACTGGGCGAAGGTGCGCCAGCGTTGGAACAGCTTCCTCGGCAACGCACCGGGCGTGCACCTGAAAACCAAACCCGACGGCATGGCCATGATCATCCCGCTGTTCACCCAGGCCCAGGACATCCAGGACGGCAAGACCGTGGCGGACACCGAGATCGATGCCGTCTTCCAGCAGTGGGTGGAAAAAGCACCGCCAGAAAGCGCGCGCTGATACAGCCGCAACCGGCGGCGCTCGCGTCCATCGCCGAACGTCGAAGCAGCACATTGCCTCATCGACGGTAGTGCCAACTGCAGATGCGCTGCTCTCCCATCCGCCCAAGGCCATCCCTCGAGAAGGATGGCGGGTAGCCCTGCCCAGGACCGTCAGGGCGCCAAGGATGGCGCCCACGAGCCCCCAGGGACGGGTTTACGGCGCGTCCTGGGCAGGGCTGCCCGCCAGCCTTCAGGCCATGAACACCAAGACGCCGTCGCTTTTGCTTTCAGTGCAACGGCGCCCCAAACTCACGCCTCCCGAAGCGCCAACGCCGGTGGCGTATGCAGAATCCGCCGCGTGCCCCACCAACCGGCCAGCATGCTCAACAGCACACCCAGCGCACCGCCCACCAACAACGGCCCCCACGGCGGACTCAACGTCAACTCGAATACCTGCCGCGCCACCACCGTACCCAACAGCGCCGCCGCACCCACCGCCAGCAACGCCGACAACACGCCCAGCGCCCCGAACTCCACCAGCACCGTACCGCGCAGCTGACGGCGCGTCGCCCCCAGCGTACGCAGCACCGCACTGTCATAGCGTCGCTCACCGGCCGTCGCCTGCAACGCCGCCAGCAACACCAGCAGCCCCGCCAGCAGACTGAAGCCCATCACCAGCTGCACCGCCTGGCTCACCCGATCCACCACTTCGCGCACCCGCTCCAGGATGCCGTCGATATCCAACAACGAGATGTTCGGATACTCCCGCGTCAACCCGGCCAGCGCCGGCGCCTGCGCGCGCGGCAGATGGAACGCGGTGATCAGGTTGTACGGCGCATCGGCGACCGCACCCTCATTGAGCAGCAGGAAGAAGTTGACCCGGAACGAATCCCAGTCCGCCTTGCGGATGCTGGTGATCGTAAAACGGCGCTCCTGCTCGCCCATCTGCAGCGTCACGGTGTCACCGAGTTGCATCCCGTAGCGCTCGGCCCAGCCCTGCTCGATCGAGGCTTCGGCCGCCGTGCTGTCCGCCTTCCAGAACGTGCCGCTGAGCAGCGTATTGGCCGGCGGGAAATCATGCCGCCACGAGAAATTGACCGGCCGATTGGCGTCGTCGTCCTCGTTGCTGTTGTCCTCGCGCGCCTGACGCTGCGGCGGCCGATCGTTGACCGCCAGCAGGCGGCCGGTGCTGAACGGCTCGATGCCCGGCGATGCCACCCCCAGCCCACCCAGCGTGGCCAGCACCGCATCGCGCTGCTCGGGCTGGATGTTCATCAGGAAGTAGTTTGGTGTGTCGCTCGGCAGGCGATCGCGCCACTGCGCCAACAGCCCGGGGCCGATCACCGACAGCAGCAACAGCGCACACAGCGACAGCGACAGGCCGACCAGCTGCATCACCGCCAGCCCGCGCCGGCGCGTCAACGAGGCCAGGCCCAGCTTCCAGCGCCCGCGCAGCCGCGGCTGCAGGCCGCGCAGCATCGTCAGCAGCAGCGCGCCAAGCGCACCGGCCAGTGCCGCCAATGCCGCCAGCCCACCCAGCACCCACGCGGCCAGCTTTACATCGCCGGTGGCCTGCATGGTCAGCGCGACGGTCGCCGCCAGCGCAGCGGCATAGACCAGCATCGAACTTGGCGGCAAGGCCGCGAAGCTGCGGTTGAGCACCCGCATCGGTGGCACGCTGCGCAGGCGCAGCAGCGGCGGCAGGCCAAAGCCGAGCAGCAGCACAAGGCCGATACCGGCCCCACTCAATGCGGGTGTTGCCTGCGGCAGCGGCAGGCGGTTCGGAATCAATCCCCCCAGCGCCTGCACCAGCCCGGCCTGCGCGGCCATGCCCAGCCCGATGCCGACCAGACAGGCCGGCACCGCCAGCATCACCAGTTGCAGTGCCATCGCAGTGAGGATGTCGCGCTGGCGCGCGCCCAGGCAGCGCAGGATCGCGACCTGATCGATGCGTCGCAGCGCGAAGCGGTTGGCGGCCAGCGCGGTGGCGACACCGGCCAGCAGCACCGCCAGCAACGCGGCCAGCGAGAGGAAACGCCCGGCCAGATCGAACGCGCCGCGCACGCCGCGCTGGGTATCGTCGATGCCCACGATGCGATAGCCCTTGGCCTGCGGCGTGAGCCACTCGCGGAAGGCGGCGATCTGCGCCGGCTCACCGGCGAACATCATCCGGTATGAGGCGCGGCTGCCGGGTCCCAGCAGTCCGGCGCGGTCGACGTCGACGCGATTGACCAGCAGCGGCGGCGACAGCTGCATCAGCTCACCGGAGGTGTCCGGCTCGGCCTGCAGCACGCGCGTCACGGTCAATGTGCCTGCGCCGAACTCCAATGCATCGCCTACTTGAAGGCCAAGCGCCTGCATCAGGCGTGGGTCGGCATACGCTTCGCCTGGTGGCGGTGTTCCTGCGGTTTCGCTGGCGCTGTCATGCAGGGCGCGGCTGACCTGCAGTTCGCCACGCAGCGGATAGCCATCGGCGACCGCCTTGATGTTGGCCATCTGGCTGTCATCGCCATGGAACAGCACGCTGGGGAAGCTGACCATGCGCGTGTTGGCCAGGCCGCGCTCGCGCGCAGCATCGGCGAAGCTCTGGGGGATGTCCTCACGGCCGCTCAGGCCCAGATCACCGCCCAGCATCTCCGCCGCGCTGCCGGTCAGCGCCAGCGTCACCCGGTTGACCAGGGTGCCGACGGCGGTCATCACCGCCACGCCCAACACCAGTGCGGCGAACACGGTCAGCAGATCGCCGGCCAGGAACTCGCGGCGCAGCGCGCGCGCCGCGTGGCGCACGACGTTCATGCGCCCGCGCCGGCAACGGTGTCGGCCAGGCGTCCACCGTCGAGTTGGTAGATGCGCTCGCAGCGCTGGGCCAGGCGCAGGTCGTGAGTGACCAGCACCAGGGTGGTATCGCTGGTGGCGTTGAGCGCGAACAGCAGGTCGCTGATCTGCTGCCCGGTGGCCTGGTCCAGGCTGCCGGTCGGCTCATCGGCGAACAGGATGCGCGGCCGCGCCACGAACGCACGCGCCAGTGCCACGCGCTGCTGCTCGCCTCCGGAAAGCTGGCGTGGGTAATGACGCGCACGATGGCCCAGTCCGACCTGTTCCAAGACCTCGCGCACCCGCGCGGGATCTTCGCGGCCGGCCAGTTCCAGCGGCAGCGCGATGTTCTCTTCGGCGGTCAGTGCCGGCAGCAGGTGGAAGCTCTGGAACACGAAGCCGACCTCGCGTGCGCGCAGCTGCGCGCGGGCTTCCTCATCGAGCGTGTTGAGCGCGGCGCCGGCCAGCGCGATGGTGCCGTGGCTGGGCAGGTCCAGGCCGGCGAGCAGGCCGAGCAGGGTGGTCTTGCCCGAACCTGAAGCGCCGACGATCGCCACGCTCTCGCCTTCATGGACGGTCATGTCAATGTTGTCCAGTATGTGGACTTCACCCTCCGGGCCACGTGCGGACTTGCCCACGTTGTGGGCGGCGATGGCGACGGGCGCGCTGCGGGGGGACAGGCTGTCGATGAGGATTCTCCAATGAACCAAGCAAGTGGAATGGGCCGCGTGGCCACGATGGGCTGGCTGCTGGCAGGGTTGCTGCTGATGCCGATGCTGGCCTGTGCCAAAGCTCCGGACACCCGTGCGGCGGTGCTGGTGGTCGGCGACAGCCTCAGTGCCGCCCACAATATCCCGGCCGCGTCGGGCTGGGTAAACCTGCTTCAGCAGCGGGTCAAACAACAGATCAAGGCGCCGCCGGCGATCATCAACGCCAGCATCAGCGGCGAGACGACCGCCGGCGCGCTGACCCGCCTGCCAGGGCTGCTGGAGAAGCATCGGCCGTCCGTGGTGGTGATCGAACTGGGCGGCAACGATGCGCTGCGCGGACTGACCCCGGCGCAACTGCAGGGCAACCTGGAAAAGATGATCGTGGCCAGCCAGAAGGCGGGCGCCAAGGTGCTGCTGCTGGGTATCGATGTGCCGCCCAACTACGGCCCAGCCTACCGCCAGCGCCTGCGCCAGACCTACGCGGCGCTGGCCAAGCAGTACGACGTGCCGCTGCTGCCGTTCCTGCTCGAAGGGGTGGCCTTGAAGCCGAACCTGATGCAGGCCGACGGGCTGCACCCCACCGCAGCTGCGCAGCCGCAGGTGCTGGACAACGTCTGGCCGCTGCTCAAACCCCTGCTTTGATCGGTGTGTGAGGAACTTCACACCGCGTCCACTGGCGATGCGGCATGTTTCACAAAGCTGAAGAAAGAGGGAATCCCATGCGTCAGACAAAGGAGACCTCCGGCCTGGTGCTGGTGGTCGAAGACAACCGTAATATTTCCGAGATGATCGGCGAGTACCTGGAAGGGCGCGGCTTCGAAGTCGACTACGCCCAGGATGGGCTGGACGGTTATCGTCTGGCGGCCGAGAACAGCTACGACGTGGTCGTGCTGGACCTGATGCTGCCGCGTCTGGACGGCATCGAAGTCTGTCGCCGCCTGCGCAACGACGCGCGCAAGTCCACGCCGGTGCTGATGCTGACCGCGCGCGACACGCTGGACGACAAGCTCACCGGCCTGGGGTTCGGCGCCGATGACTACCTGACCAAGCCGTTCGCGATCCAGGAACTGGAAGCCCGTCTGCGCGCGCTGATCCGTCGCGAGCGTCGCCAGGTCGGCTCGGAAGTGCTCAAGGTCGCCGACCTCGTGCTCGATCCGGTCAGTATGCGCGCGACGCGTGCCGGCACCGAACTGCAGCTCTCGCCGATCGGCCTGCGCCTGCTGACGATCCTCATGCGCGAATCGCCGCGTGTGGTGACCCGCCAGGAAATCGAACGCGAGATCTGGGGCAATGGTCTGCCCGACTCGGACACCCTGCGCAGCCATCTGTACAACCTGCGCAAGATCATCGACAAGCCGTTCGACCGCCCGCTGCTGCACACCGTGCAGAGCGCCGGCTACCGTATTGCCGATATCGCCCAGCCGATGAGCTGATGGGCGGTCGATCGCCGCTCGGCCGCCTGCGGGCGGCATGAGCGATCCGATCCTCCGGTACCCTCTGGAGCATGACGGCCCGGCATCTGCCGGGCCGTTGTCATGGTTTGCACGATGGACTCACGGCAAGCTTTCCTATAATCGCCGCGAACCGCCCTGGACCCCGTAATGCCGCACGGTCTGCCGCGCAAGATCCGCATCGTCTTCATCCTCCAAGCCGTGCTCGCCAGCCTGGGCATCCTGCTGGGTGCCTGGCTGGTGTCGTTGGTGATCAAGCACAGCCTGGTCAGCAGCGCGCTGCAGGAAGAGGCCGGCTACTACTGGCAACTGCACGAGGCCTCGCCGGTGCAGCCGCCGCCCAATACCCAGAACATCCGCGGTTACCTGCTCGAGACCGGGCAGTCGCCGCTGAGCCTGCCGGCCAACCTGCGCACGCTCACCCCCGGCTTCCATGAGCTCAAGGACGACGACCAGCTGGTGCTGGTCGATGCGCGTCCGGAAGGCCGCCTGTATCTGGTGTTCCTGCGTTCGCGCGCGGAGATGCTGGCGTTCTGGTTCGGCGTCGTGCCGGTGCTGCTGACCCTGCTGGCCGTCTACGGCGCCTCGTGGATCACCTATCGCGCCTCCAAACGCCTGGTATCCCCGGTGAACTGGCTGGCCCGGCGCGTCTCGCGATGGGACCCCGGGCATCCGGAAGCGGCCGATCTGGCCCCGGCCAAGCTGCCGGCCGACATGCAGGGCGAGACCCGCCAGCTGGCCGCGGCCCTGCACTCGCTGGCCACCAAGGTCACCGCGCACGTCGCGCGCGAGCGCAACTTCACCCGCGATGCCAGCCATGAGCTGCGCACCCCGCTGACCGTGATCCGGGTGGCCAGCGACATGGCGCTGGGCGACCAGGACATGACCCCGCGCCTGCGCCGCGGCCTGCAGCGCATCCAGCGCGCCGGGCGTGACATGGAAGCGGTGATCGATGCCTTCCTGATCCTCGCCCGCGAGGCCGATGTCGAGCCGCAGGTCGAGCTGTTCGACGTCAACGAGATCGTCCGCTACGAGGTCGACAACGCCCGCGAGCTGATTGCCGGGCGGCCCGTGGAGATCCACCTGCACAGCCATGGCCCGGTGATGCTGCACGCGCCGCCGCGGGTGCTGCAGGTGGTGGTCAGCAACCTGCTGCGCAATGCCTGCAGCTATACCGACGAAGGCCGGATCGACGTCGATGTCGAAGACGATCGCGTGGTCGTGCGCGATACCGGCATCGGCATGTCCGCCGAAGCACTCGGGCGTGCGTTCGAGCCGTTCTATCGTGCCGAGCCCAGCCGTCCACAGGGCACCGGGCTGGGGCTGTCGATCGTGCGCCGGCTGTGCGACCGCTTCGGCTGGAAGATCGCCCTGACCAGCGAGCCCGGGCAGGGTACCCAGGCCACGATCCACTACCGCTGAGTCGGGGAGGTGCTGCGCCTCCCCGCGTGGCTCAGTGGCACTGCACCTTGGGCGCCAGCGCCTTGCGCCAGATCGCATAGCCGTCCGGCGTCATGTGCAGCATGTCCTCGCGGAACAGCGCGGCGCGCGGCTGGCCGTCGGCACCGAGCATCGGCGTGTAGACATCGGTGTAGCCGGTGTTGGGCAGCGAGGCCAGCGCCGTCTGGATCAAGCCGTTGGCTTCCACCACCGCGGGCAGCAGGTTCGCGCGCGAGGGGCTGGGCTTGATCGAGATGATTTCCACCGTGGTCTTGGGCAGGTCGCGGTGCACGCGCTTGACGAAGGCCACCACGTCGTCGCGGACCTGGGCCGGGCTGCGGCCGCTGTTGAGGTCGTTGTCGCCGGCATAGAAGAACACCTTGCACGGCGCATACGGGATCACGATGCGGTCGGCGTACCAGGTGCTGTCACGCACTTCCGAGCCGCCGAAGCCACGGTTGAACACCGGCTGGCCCGGAAAATCGGTGGCCAGGCTCTCCCACATGCGGATCGAGGAGCTGCCGATGAACTCGATGCCCCCGCGCGGGGGCGGGTTGGTCGCGTCCTGGGCCGCGAACTGCGCCATGTCGCCGGCCCAGGCCACGTTGGAGACCTGGGTGGGCACCTGCGGCGCAGCGGGGGCCGGGGTACGGGCCAACGCGGGCAGGGCGGCGCCCAGGGCAAGGGCGAGCAGAAGGGGGCGGGCACGGCGATGCAGCATGGGCAACTCCTGGGGTGGGGCACCCGCTCGGGTGCCCGGACGGGCAGGCGTCCATCATAAAAGCTGCCGCCACGCCGCGCTTTACCACGGACGGGCGTTGGCCGCCTTCGACAATGGCTTGGCCGGCTTATGGCAAAATGAGGGATTGCCTGCCCCATTCAGCGATGCCCATGACTGTCTGCCGTGTGCTGTTCCTGCCGTTCCGGCCTGCGTTGCCGACCGGGGCACCTGCCCATGGCGGATGAAATCGGCCACCTGCCGCGCGGCCCCAAGCGCATCTTCAAGGCCGCGGTCTGGTCCTGGCAGGGGCTGCGTGCGGCCTGGCTGCACGAGTCCTCGTTCCGGCTGGAGGTCTACCTGCTGATCGTGCTCGCCCCGTTGGCGCTCTGGCTCGGCCAGACCCCGGTGGAGCGTGCGCTGATGATCGGCTCGGTGCTGCTGGTGCTGGCCATGGAACTGGCCAACTCGGCGATCGAGGCGGTGATCGAACGCTACGGCGCGGAGTTCCACGAGCTCGCCGGACGTGCCAAGGACATGGGCTCGGCCGCGGTCTTCGTGCTGATGATGAACGTACTGGTGTGCTGGGTCCTGATCCTGCTGCCGCAGATCCTCTGACGTAACACCTCTGACGCGTTACGCGCGTCATCCCCCCTGTAAGGATGGAAGTCCATGTTCCTTGAGTTGTTGTCCGACCCCAATGTCTGGTTGACCCTGTTTACGCTGAGCGCGCTGGAAATCGTGCTGGGCATCGACAACCTGGTCTTCATCTCGATCGCAGTGAGCAAGCTGCCCGAGGCGCGCCGTCCGTTCGCGCGCAAGCTCGGCATCGCGGTGGCCTGCATCACCCGCATCCTGCTGCTGGTCTCGCTGGCCTATCTGGCCCACATGGAAGCCAACCTGTTCACCATCGCCGGCATGGGCATCTCCATCCGCGACCTGGTGCTGATCCTCGGTGGCCTGTTCCTGATCATCAAGGGCACCATGGAGATCCGCGAGCTGATCACCGGCGGCGAAGACGAAGACCCGACCACCACCAAGGCCTCGGCCGTGTTCGGCATGGTGATCGCGCAGATCGCCGTGATCGACATCGTGTTCTCGCTGGACTCGGTGATCACCGCCGTGGGCATCGCCGACCACATCCCGGTGATGGTCGCCGCGATCCTGCTGTCGGTCGCCGTGATGCTGCTGGCCGCCAACCCGCTGGGCCGCTTCATCGATGCCAACCCGACCGTGAAGATGCTGGCCCTGGCCTTCATCCTGCTGATCGGCGTGGTGCTCATCCTGGATGGCCTGAGCGTGCACGTGCCCAAGCCCTACATCTACGCCGCGATGGGCTTCTCGGTGCTGGTGGAATGGCTGAACCTGCTGATGCGCCGTCGCGCCGTGGCACACAACGTGCCGGGTGCCGGCAACTGGTAAATACCGACCGTTGGTCGGTACCCACATCCGCTTTACCCAAGACGTGGCATGCTCCGGATCCCGTTCATCGAGATCCGGAGCCGGCCATGCGATCGTTCTCCCGTTTGTTGTGCCTGGCCGTGCTGGCCTCCCTGTTGTCCGGCTGTGGCTACAACGCCATCCAGCAGAAGGATGAGCAGGTCAAGGCCGGTTGGGCCGAGGTGCTCAACCAGTACAAGCGCCGCGCCGATCTGATCCCCAACCTGGTGCAGACCGTGGAAGGCTATGCCAACCAGGAACGCCAGGTGCTGACCGATGTCACCAACGCCCGTGCGCGCGTGGGGCAGGTCAACGTCAATGCCGACGACGCTGACTCCCTGAAGCAGTTCCAGCAGGCCCAGGGCGAACTGAGCGGTGCGCTGTCACGCCTGCTGGTGGTCACCGAGAACTACCCGAACCTGAAGTCCGACCAGGGCTTCCGCGATCTGCAGGCACAGCTGGAAGGCACCGAGAACCGCATCACCGTGGCGCGCGGCCGCTATATCCAGATGGTGCAGGACTACAACACCTACATCCGCCAGTTCCCGCAGGTGATCACCGCCAAGCTGTTCGGCTATGCGACCAAGCCGAACTTCACGGTGGAGAACGAGGCGCAGATCTCGCAGCCGCCGGCGGTCAAGTTCGGTTCGCAGCAACCGGCCCCGGCGCCCGCGCCGCAACCGCCCGCCCCGCAGCAGCAGCCACAGCCGGCGAACTGAGCCCGTGACCACGCGCCTGCTGCGTTGCCTGCTGCTGCTCTGCCTGGCGCTGGCGCTGGCGCTGCCGGCCTGGGCGCAGACCCAGGCGGCCATCCCGCCGATGTCCTCGCCGGTGGTGGACACCACCGGCACATTGGACGCAGCGCAGATCCAGGCCCTGCAAGCGCAGGCGTTGGCGTTGCAGCAGCGCAAGGGCAGCCAGCTGCAGATCCTGATGGTGCCGACCACCGCGCCGGAAACCATCGAGCAGTACACCCAGCGGGTGTTCGAGCAGTGGTCCATCGGCCGCAAGGGCGTGGATGACGGCGTGCTGCTGGTGGTGGCCAAGGACGATCGCCGGGTCCGCATCGAGCCGGGCTACGGCCTGGAAGGCGCGATCCCGGATGCGATCGCCAACCGGGTGATCCAGGAGTACCTGGCCCCGCGGTTCCGCAGCAACGACTACGCCGGTGGCCTCACCGACGCCAGCGCCGCGCTGGTCAAGCTGATCGACGGCGAGGAACTGCCCGCCCCGGTCAGCACGCATCGCGCCCAGGACACCCCGGCGGGTGGTAACTGGACGATGGCGCTGGGCATCGGCCTGTTTGCCGGTCTGTTCCTGCGCGGCATCCTGGGCTGGCTGCCGCGACCGCTGCGCGCGCTGGCGAGCGGTGCCGGGGCCGGGGTGGCGGCGTTCCTGTTCACCTCGCTGGTGGTCGCCAGTGGCGCCGCCGCCGTGGTGGGCCTGCTGGTCGGCCTGACGTCGGCCGGCCGCGGCGGCGTGTTCGCGCGCAGTGGCGGCTGGGGTGGGGGTGGCTGGGGCGGTGGCGGGTTCGGTGGCGGTGGAGGCGGCTGGGGCGGCGGGGGTGGACGTTCGGGAGGCGGTGGCGCCTCGGGAGGCTGGTGATGCGCTGGCTCCGGCATGTGTTCTCCCCGTCGGTGCGGCGCGCCTTCCCACCCGCACAGCTGCAGGCGATCACCGAGGCGATCACCGCCGGCGAGCGCCGCCACGGTGGCCAGGTCATGTTCGCGGTGGAAGCGGATCTGCCGCTGGCCGCGTTGTGGCAGGGCATCACCGCACAGCAACGCGCCGGGCAGGCCTTCGCCCAGCTGCGCACCTGGGATACCGAACACAACAATGGCGTGCTGATCTACCTGCTGCTGGCCGACCATGCGATCGAGCTGGTCGCCGATCGCGGCCTGCGCGGCCGGATCGGTGAGGCGCAGTGGCTGGCCATCTGCGCGCACATGCAGCAGCGGCTGCGCGAGGGTGCGCTGCAGGAGGCCGTGCTGCTGGCGATCGAAGAGGTTTCGGACCTGCTGGCCGGGCACTATCCGCCCGTTCCGGGGTCACAGGATGACGGCCTGCCGGACACGCCGCAGATCCTGGGCTGAAGCCCGGCAATCGCGCGGTCGGGGGCCGCCGCGAGGCCGCTCCCGGGCGGCGCTAGAATATCGGCATCCCTGCAAGGCGCCCTTCATGATCTATTTCCACGACATCGACCCCATCGCCATCTCGCTCGGGCCGATCAAGGTGCATTGGTACGGCATCATGTACCTGCTCGGCTTCACTGCGGCCTGGTGGCTGGGGCGCAAGCGGATCGCGGCCGGGCGCCTGCCCGGGGTCGATGCCAACGGCTTCTCCGACCTGCTGTTCTACGCGATGCTCGGCGTGGTCGTCGGTGGCCGCGTGGGCTACATGCTGTTCTACGCCACCTCCGAATTCCTGCACAACCCGCTGCTGCTGTTCAAGGTGTGGGACGGCGGCATGAGCTTCCACGGTGGCCTGCTCGGCGTGCTGTTCGCCGCGTGGTGGTGGTCGCGCAAGCATCGCCTGCACCTGTTCGACACGATCGATTTCATGGCACCGCTGGTCCCGTTGGGCCTGGGCTTCGGCCGCATCGGCAACTTCATCGGCGCCGAGCTGTGGGGCAAGTACACCGATGGCAGCTGGGGCGTCGTGTTCCCGAGCGGCCTGCCGGCACCGTTGAACGCGCTGGATCTGGCCACGCTGAAGGCCGAGTTCGCCACCGGCGCGCTCAACCCGTACGCTCGCCATCCCTCGCAGCTGTATGAAGCGCTGCTGGAAGGCCTGGTGATGTTCGTGGTGCTGTGGGCCGTGTCGGCCAAGCCGCGCCACCGCTACGTCATCGCCGGCCTGTTCGCGCTGATGTATGGCATCTTCCGCTTCGCGGTCGAGTTCGTGCGCATGCCCGACAACGGCGTCTACCTCGCCTTCGACTGGTTCACCCGGGGCCAGTTGCTGAGTTTGCCGCTGGTGGTGTTCGGCCTGGTGCTGCTGGTGCTGTCGCGCCGCGC
This sequence comes from Stenotrophomonas sp. TWI809, assembly GCF_039673205.1. Taxonomy (NCBI): domain Bacteria; kingdom Pseudomonadati; phylum Pseudomonadota; class Gammaproteobacteria; order Lysobacterales; family Lysobacteraceae; genus Stenotrophomonas; species Stenotrophomonas sp. TWI809. Next base: position 91,256 of record NZ_JBDJLE010000014.1, read on the forward strand.
GCCGGTGCTGCAGCCGGTGCTGCCGGTCGCCGCCCAAGGAGCCAAGGCATGAAGGCCTATCTGGAACTGCTTGAGCATGTGCTGGAGCACGGCACGGAGAAATCCGACCGCACCGGTACCGGCACGCGCAGCGTGTTCGGCTGGCAGATGCGCTTCAACCTCAATGACGGCTTCCCGCTGGTCACCACCAAGAAGCTGCACCTGCGCTCGATCATCCACGAGCTGCTGTGGTTCCTGAAGGGCGATACCAACATCGGGTACCTCAAGGACAACCAGGTGCGGATCTGGGACGAGTGGGCCGATGCCAACGGCGACCTCGGCCCGATCTACGGCAAGCAATGGCGCAGCTGGGCCACTGCCGATGGCGGCGCGATCGACCAGATGCAGTGGCTGGTGGACGAGATCAAGCGCAACCCCGATTCGCGGCGGCTGGTGGTCAGCGCCTGGAACGTGGGCGAGCTGTCGCAGATGGCCTTGATGCCGTGCCACAACCTGTTCCAGTTCTACGTGGTGGACGGCAAGCTCAGCTGCCAGCTCTACCAGCGCAGCGGCGACATCTTCCTCGGCGTGCCGTTCAACATCGCCAGCTATGCGCTGCTGACCCACATGGTGGCGCAGGCAACGGGGCTGGGTGTCGGCGATTTCGTGCACACCCTGGGTGATGCGCACCTGTACTCGAACCACTTCGAGCAGGCCCGGCAACAGCTCGCGCGTGAGCCGCGCGCGCTGCCGACACTGTGGTTGAACCCCGAGGTGACCGATCTGTTCGGTTTCCAGTTCGATGACATCCGCATCGATGGTTACGACCCGCATCCGGCGATCAAGGCCCCGGTGGCGGTGTGAGCGGCACGCGCATGAAGCTCTCGCTGATCGCCGCGCTTGACCGCGACCACGGCATCGGCCGTGACAACGACCTGCCGTGGAAGCTGCCCGATGATCTCAAGCGCTTCAAGGCGCTGACCGTCGGCAAGCCGATCCTGATGGGGCGCAGGACCGCGCAGTCGCTCGGCCGTGCCTTGCCGGGCCGGTTGAACCTGGTGCTGACCCGCAGCGGGCAGGTGCCGTTCGACGGCATGCAGGCGGTGGCCTCGATCGAGCAGGCGCTGCAGGCCGCAGCGGACACCGACGCGGAAGAACTGTGCGTGATCGGTGGCGGTGAGATCTATCGCCTGGCCATGGCCCAGGCCACCGATCTGCACCTGACCTGGGTACAGACCACGGTACCGGCCGATACCCATTTCCCGCCGGTCGATCCGGCGCTGTGGGTGGAAGTGGCGCGCGAACACCACGCGGCCGACGAGCGGCACGCGTACGCGTTCGATTTCGTGGATTACCGCCGCGCCTGAGCACGCGCTGCAGGCAGGCCGGTCGCACTGACCGGCCTGCGGCTCATTCGGCGTCGCTGGTGATGTCGTTGTTCTGCGGCTGCTGCTGTTGCCGCGGCTGCTGCTCGGCGTTCTGCGCGGGCTTCGCACCACCGCCCTGTCGGCCCTGGCCACCGCGGCCACGATCGCGCCCCTGACCCTGACCCTGACCCTGACCCTGACCCTGACGCGGTGGACGCCCGTTCGGCGGCGCCCCCTCGGCGGCCGGCCGGCGTGCCGGTGGACGCGGCGCGGAGACCGGCTTGGGCACATCGCGGCCCGGCACCTGCACCACGCGCAGTTCTTCGGTATCCAACTGCAGTGCGGTGAGCTTGCCTCCCCAGACCGCGCCGGTATCGATCGCGTGCACGCCCTGGGTGATGGTCAGGCCCAGCGCGGACCAGTGCCCGCAGACGATCTTCAGATCGCGCTCGGCGCGGCCCGGCACTTCGAACCAGGGATACAGCCCCTGTTCCTGGGTGCCCGGCGTGCCCTTGTCCTCGATCCCGATCCGGCCCCGCGGCGTGCAGTAACGCATGCGCGTGAACAGGTTGATGATCGCGCGCGAGCGGTCGTAGCCGGCCAGGCCGGGTGACCAGCTCGGCTTGTCGCCGTACATGTTGCGGAACAGCTTGCGGTAGCCGCTGCCGTGCAGCTGCTGCTCGACCTCGCGGGCGTGTTTCTCGGCCAGCTGGGTGGTCCACTTCGGGGCCAGCCCGGCGTGGATCATCATCCAGCCCAGCTCACGGTCCACGTGGGCCAGCTTCTGCAGGCGCAGCCACTCCAGCAGTTCGTCGCGGTCCTCGGCCTGCACGATCCGCAGCAGGTCCGGGTTGACCTTGCGCTGCTCTTCCTCGGTGCGGGCACCGACGGCAAGCAGGGACAGGTCATGGTTGCCCAGCACGATCACGCTGCTCTCGCGCAGCGAATGGACCAGGCGCAGGGTTTCCAGCGATTGCCCACCGCGGTTGACCAGGTCGCCGCAGAACCACAGTTTGTCGACCGCGGGGTCGAACTTGATTTTTTCCAGCAACCGCTGGGTGACGTCGTAGCAGCCCTGCAGGTCGCCGATGGCCCAGACACTCATGCGTGCGCCTCCATCAGTGCAGTGTGCGCGGAACGGTCAGGACGAACGGCGCGATGGGGGCGGCGAACTCCGTGCCGTCATCGGCCACCATGTCGTAGTGCCCCTGCATCGTGCCGTGCTCGGTCTCCAGCATGACACCGGAGGTGTAACGGAAGTCTTCACCGGGGCGCAGCCGCGGCTGCTCGCCGATCACCCCATCGCCGTCGACATGCTCGATGCGGCCATTGGCATCGGTGATCCGCCAGTGGCGGGCCACCAGCCGTGCCGCGACGCGGCCCCGGTTGAGGATGCGGATCGTATAGGCGAACGCGTAGCGGCCGTCCTCCGGGGTGGACTGGTCATCGAGGAAGCGGGGGGCGACCTCGACGGAGATCGCGTAGTTTGCAGCGTCGTTCATGCAGGCAGTTTAGTGAATGTTGTGCACGATGAGATGAGTGCTGCCCAAGCTGGCAGCGCCCCCGTCATGGATGTCAGGCGGTTCTACGTGCGCGCGGCCGGTGCTGGCCACGAGGTGGCGCGCTCAACCCTGCGGCGCGTCAGCCTCGTACGGGACGTTGGCCAGCGCGATGAACTGCGCCACGTCCAGCTGCTCGGCGCGGGCGTCGCTGCGCACGCCAGCCGCTTCGAACTGCTCGGGCGTGCACACGTTCTGCAGGGCATTGCGCAGGGTCTTGCGACGCTGCCCGAAGGCGGCCTTGACCACGTGGGCGAAGCGCTTGCGGTCCAGGATGCCGACCGTGGCCGGATCCCGCGGGACCAGCCGCACCACCGCCGAATCGACCTTCGGCGGCGGACGGAACGCACCCGGTGGCACCACGAACAGCGAGGTGACCTTGCAGAACGCCTGCAGCATCACGCTCAGCCGGCCATACACCTTGCTGCCCGGATCGGCGGCCATGCGGTCGACCACTTCCTTCTGCAGCATGAAGTGCATGTCGGTGATCACCGCCGCGTGGTCCAGCGCATGGAACAGGATCGGCGAGGAGATGTTGTAGGGGAGGTTGCCGACCAGGCGGATCGGGCTGCCCGCGGCCAGCTCGGTGAAGTCCACCTGCAGCACGTCGCGGTGGATGATGGTCATCTCGCCCAGCGGTTCGGCGGCGGCGGCCAGCGGGCCGACCAGATCCCGATCGAACTCGATCACGGTCAGCTTCGGGTGGCGGCGCAGCAGCGGCAGGGTGATCGCGCCCTGGCCCGGGCCGATCTCGACCAGGCGGTCGCCGTCTTTCGGGCTGACCGCCAGCACGATCTTGTCGATGTAGCTGCGGTCGGCGAGGAAGTGCTGGCCGAGCTGCTTCTTGGCGGGGCCGGAGAAACCGGGCGCGCCGGAGGAGGAATACGAAGAAGTCATGACACCAGTGTACGTTGGCGCGCCAGCCGGGCACACAGCGCGGTGGCAGCGAGGAGGCTGGAAGGGTCGGCCACGCCGCGGCCGGCCAGATCCAGGGCGGTGCCATGGTCGACCGCGACGCGCGGGTAGGGCAGGCCCAGGGTGATGTTGACGGCCTGCTCGAAGCCGCTGTACTTGAGCACCGGCAGGCCCTGGTCGTGGTACATCGCCAGCACCGTGTCGAACCCGGCCAGCTTGGCCGGCAGGAAGGCGGTGTCGGCCGGCAGCGGGCCGACCAGGTCCATGCCCCGGGTGCGCAGGCGCTCCAGCAGGGGGATGATCAGGTCGAGCTCTTCGCGGCCCAGGTGGCCGTCTTCGCCAGCGTGCGGGTTCAGCCCGAGCACGGCGATGCGCGGCGAGGCCAGGCCGAAATCGCGCTGCAGGGCGTCGTGGACGATCTGCAGGGTCAGCGCCAGCCCGTCAGGGGTGATCGCATCGGCCACGGCGCGCAAGGGCAGGTGGGTGGTGGCCAGGGCGACCCGGACAATGTCATTGGCGAGCATCATCACCACCGGGGTGCGGGCCTGGTCGGCCAGCAGTTCGGTCGTGCCGCTGTAGGCGATGCCGCCATCGTTGATGACCGCCTTGTGCACCGGGCCGGTGACCACGCCGGCCAGTTCACCGGTCAGGCAGGCCTGCCCAGCCTGTCGCAGCGCGCCGATCACCGCCCCGGCGTTGGCTGGATCCGGCGTGCCGAAACGGGAGGGCACCGCATTGGGCACCACGCGCAACGGCAGATCGCCCGGCTGGCGGGCGATGGTGTCTTCAGGCAGGAGCTGCAGCGGCAGCGACAGCGCAGCGGCGGCAGCGTGCAGCGTGTCCGGGTCGGCGAAGGCCAGCAGCCGGCAATCGGTGCGCGGCTGCTGGACCAGACGGAGGCAGAGCTCCGGGCCGATCCCCGCCGGCTCGCCCGGTACCAGCGCGAGCTGCGGGAGCATGAATCAGGACTGCGGCGGCGTGGTCGCCGCGGCACCCGGGGCATAACCGCGCATATCCACGTAGGCTTCGCCACGCAGTTCCTGCAGGAAGCGGTTGTACTCTTCCTCCAGCTTGCGGCGGCCGATCGTTTCACGGATCTGGGCGCGCTGGTTGTCGGTGGTGGCATCGGTCTGGCGCGTGGCGACGCGCTGGACGATGTGCCAGCCGGCATCGGTACGGAACGGCTGGCTCACGCCGCCGTCGGTGATGCCTTCAACCTGCTTGCCGAAGTCCGGGCCGAAGGCATCGGCCGGGAACCAACCCAGATCGCCGCCCTGGCCCTTGCTGTTGTTGTCTTCCGAGGATTCCTTGGCCACTGCATCGAACTCGGCGCCGCCGGCGATGCGGGCACGCAGCGTGTCGATCTTGGCCTTGGCCGCGGCATTGTCCTGCTGGTCGGTGATGCGGACCAGGATATGACGGGCGTGGTACTCGGTGATGGTGTGACCGCCGTCAGCGGCCGCGCTGGCATCACGCACCTCGACCAGCTTCAGCAGCTGGAAACCACTGGGGCCACGCAGCGGGCCGACCACGTCGCCGGACTTCATCTCTTTCATCATCTGCGCGAAGGCATTCGGGATTTCATCCAGCGAACGCCAGCCCAGGTCGCCGCCTTCCAGCGCGTTGGGACTGTCCGAATAACGGACGGCGGCCGCGTTGAAGTCGAGCTCGCCCTTGTCCAGCAGCGCCTTGACGCCATCGGCCTTCTTCTGGCCGGTGGTGATCTGCTCGGCGGTGGCGCCTTCCGGCAGGCCGATCAGGATGTGGGCCAGGTGGTACTGGGTGCCCACGGTGGCCTGCTGCTTGAGCGCGCCATCCACTTCGCCTTCGCTGACGGTGATGCGGCTCTGCGCGAAGCTCTGGCGCAGGCGCTGGACGGTGATCTCGTCACGCACCGAATTGCGGAAATCGTTGAAATCCAGGCCATCGCTGGCCAGACGCTGGCGCAGGGCATCCAGGGTGGAACCGTTCTGCTGGGCGATGGCGTTGATGGCCTGGTTCAGTTCCTGATCGCTGACCTTGATGCCGCTGCTCTCGGCACGCGCCACCTGCAGCTTCACCAGTACCAGACGCTCGAGCACCTGGCGGCTGAGCACGTCATCAGGCGGCAGCTGGTTTTCACGACCGGCGTACTGGGCCTTGATGTTCTGGACGGCGCGGTCCAGTTCGCTCTGCAGCACGACGTCCTCATCGACGATCGCCGCGATGCGGTCCAGCGGCTGACTCTGCTGGGCCAGCACCTGCAACGGGGCCGTCGCGGAGGAGACCGCCAGCAGGGAGGCGAGGAGTACGGGAAGGGTCTTGGTCATGGGATCTGATTCGGATCGTAGTCGTCGCGGGCTGCACCGGTGTTGCTGGGCGGCACCAGATAGAGGTCGTCTCGGTAGTACCCGAGAATAGCACGGCGCAAGGTGCGGTCCGTGTTCTGGCCGATGGAGCTCAGGCCCTTGAGCACGAACTCGATCTGGAAGGAGTTGTTCAGTTCACCCTCGCGATTGCGCACGTAGCGGCGGGCGATGGCGCGAACGGCCAGACAGCAGCTGTCCCACTGCACGCCACCGATGATTTCCAGCGGGGCGCGGTCCTGGATGGAGTAGTAATAGCGTCCGACCAGGCTCCAGCGCTCGTTGAGCGGGTAGAGGAAGGACAGGTCGGCCTGCTCCAGCAGCGTCCGGTCGCGGCGGGTCGCCGTGGTCGAGGCCTGTGGATTCAAGCGGCTGCGGTAGGTCAGGTTGACGATGCCGTCGTTGGACATGAGGTAGCGCGCGCGTACGCTGGCCAGATCCTCACGCTTGTACTTGGGATCCCACTGATAGGTGGCACCCAAGGTCCAGCGGTCGTTGATCATGTAGTTCGTATCGGCGATCCAGGCCGACTTGCCCTGCTCGACCGGCGTTTCACTGCTGTTGAGCGTGACCCGGGAATCATCGAAGTACAGGATCTGGCCGATGCTGCCCGAGAAGCGCTCCTTGCCGGTGTCCTGGTCGATGAAGCGGGTGCTCACCGCCATGGTCAGCTGGTTGGCGTCGTTCTGGCGATCGGCGCCGGAGTAGCGCGAGTCGCGGAACAGCTGGCCCCAGCTGAAGGTGAAGTCACGCGTATCGAACACCGGCAGGTCGCTCTGGTCGCGGTAGGGCGTACGCAGATAGAACAGGCGCGGTTCCAGCGTGTGCAGGAAGCGCGTGTCGCCGATGGTGGTTTCCCGATCGAAGAACAGGCCCGCGTCGATGGTGCCGATCGGCAGGCTGCGGCTCGGCGAGGTGTTGCCGCGCAATTGGTCGGGGGTCGCGGTAGCCGGGTCGATGCCGGCGGCGATCAGATTCTGCCGACGGATGTCATCGGCCAACCCGCGTTCCAAATCGTACCCGGTGTAGCGGTAGGCCAGGGTCGGGGTGACGTACCAGGCCGCGCCGCTGAACGGCATCGAGACATACGGTTTCACATCCAGTCGCGAGCCGCCGTCCATGCTGCGTGACACACCGGTGCGCTCGTATTCCTGGTCCGCGCCGAACTTCTCGTGCACGTCCAGGTGCGTGAAGTTCACCGCTTCGGCATACACGCCGGTTTCCAGCCACGGCAGCAGCGGCTTGTCCCAGTTGACGAACAGGCGCGGCTGGCGCGCGTACGGCAGGGACGATTCGGTCAGGGTGTAATCGGTGAGCTGCCAATAGTCGGCCATCAGGCCGCCGGTCCAGTTCTCACCGGTGCCGTAGATGCCGATCTGGCTCTGCAGGTTGGAGGTGGTCACGCCGAGCAGCCGGTTGGAGAAATCCTCCAGATAGCGCTCGTCGCTGACCCAGGCCAGGCTCGCACGGGCCTGCCAGTTGGCGTTGATGTTGTGGTACCCGCTGAACTCCACGCGGCCGCGATCCTTGTCGCGCAGCTTGTCGTTGGGCAGGTAGGCGGTCAGCAGCTCGCCGCGGCCGCCGTCGTAGAGATAGCGGAATTCGTTGTCGAGCATGAAACCGCGCTTGCTCATGTAGCGCGGCATCAGGGTGTCGTCGAAGTTCGGCGCCAGGTTCAGATAGATCGGCTGGGTGTAGTCGAAGCCGTTGCGGCCGGACAGCCCCACCTGCGGGTAAAGCAGGCCGGTCTGGCGGCGGTCATCGATCGGGAACTTGAAGTACGGCGCCCACAACACCGGAACCTTGCCGATGCGCAGCACGGCATTGCGCGCGGTACCGAAGCCGGCGTCGTTATCGACCTCGATCTGCGGTGCCGAGAGCTTCCACACCGGCTGCGAGGGATCGCAGGTGGTGTAGGTGGAGCGGTGCATCTGGCCCACCGCGCCCTGCAGATCGATCGATTCGGCGCCACCGTTGCCCCGGCGGGACACCAGTTGGTACTGGATGTCGGAGATTTTGTGGGTGTCGCTTTCCTGATTGCCTTCGGCGCGCTTGGCCTTCATCCGGATCGAGGAGTCCTGATAGCGGACGTTGCCCTCGGCGATGTAGTTGCCGCTTTCGGTGTCGAAGCTCAGGTTGTCGGTGCCCAGGAACTGGTCGCCGCGCTTGAGCGCGACATTGCCCTGGTAGTTGGGTACCACGGAGGTACCGGTCAGTTGGTCGCCTTCGATGTCCGTCGGCTGCTGGTCACGCGTCGCGGCCGCGGCTTTGTCAGCCTTGGGCGCATCGTCGAACACGGGCAGCACGTCGGTCACCGGGCACAGGCCCCAGTTCACCGGCTTGTCGTCGGCCAGGGCCGGCAGGCAGATGGCGATACTGAGGGGGAGGGGCAGCAGGCGGAGGGCTCGGCGCACGCGGTATCGGATTCGGGCGAAAACGGATCGTAGCTTGCCCCATCCCTTGCATAGGGGCAATGAAGGTCCCGCCCACGCAGGGGGCCGGGTTCATTCCAAGGCCCGGTCCGCGCGGTTCAGCGCAGCTGGCCGACGTGGGCCACGCTGCACTCGGCCAAGGCCTGCAGGTCGTATCCGCCCTCGAGCATCGACACGATCCGCCCGGCGCCGTGGCGGCGGGCGAGCCCGCGCAGCTCGGCGGTGATCCAGGCGAAATCCTCCGTTTCCAGCATCAGGTCGGCCTGCGGGTCGCGCATGTGCGCATCGAAGCCGGCCGAGATCAGCAGCAGCTGCGGGCGGAAATCATCAATGGCCGGCAGCATTTCGTCGGCCCAGGTGTTGCGGAAGCGGAAGCCGCCACTGCCCGGGGGCAGAAGGATGTTCATCAGATTGCCGGCCCCGCGGTCGCGGCGGAGGCCGGAATTGGGGAACAGACCGGCCTGGTGGGTGCTGTAGTAGGCCACCCCGGGATCGGCGATGAAGATGTCCTGGGTGCCGTTGCCGTGGTGCACGTCGAAATCGACGATGGCGATCCGTTCCAGTCCATAGCGGTCGCGGGCGTAGGCCGCGGCGATGGCGATGTTGTTGAACAGGCAGAAGCCCATCGCCGTGTTGGCGCTGGCATGGTGGCCCGGCGGGCGCACCGCGCAGAACGCGACCGGGTCCTGGCCGAGCATCACCGCATCGACCGCCGCCACGCCGGCACCGGCCGCATGCAGGGCCGCACTGGCCGAGCCGGGCGAGGTCATGGTGTCCATGTCGATCAGGCGCAGCGGCTCGGTCTGCGGCTTGAGGACCAGGTCGATCAGTTCGCTGTCATGGACCCGGGCCAGCTCGCCGAGCTTGGCCGGCGGCGCCTCCCGCCAGTCCAGCTGGTCCGGATAGGCCGTCTTGAGCGCATCGAGCACCCCCTGCAGGCGCGCCGGGCATTCGGGGTGGCCGCGGCCGGGATCGTGTTGCAGACAGGCGGGGTGGGTGAAAACCAGCATGCGGGCAGGATATCCGGGTGGGGCGGCAGGGCCGCTCAGGCGTGGCGGCGCTCGTGGCGCCAGAGCACCTCGCCGTGGCCGTCGGCGCGGGCCAGCACGCGCGCGAGCACGAACAGCAGGTCCGACAGGCGGTTGAGGTAGTGCAGTGCTTCCGGGCGGACCGTCTCGCGGCGCGCCAGCGTGACCGTCTCGCGCTCGGCGCGGCGCACGATGGTGCGGGCCAGATGGCAGCGCGCCGCCGCTTCGCCACCGGCCGGCAGGATGAACTCCTTCAACACCGGCAGATCGGCGTTGTAGTGGTCCAACTGCAGCTCCAGCGCCTCGATGTCGGCGGCGTGGATGGCGGCATGGCCGGGGATGCACAGCTCGCCGCCCAGATCGAACAGCTGGTGCTGGATCACCGTCAGCAGCGCGCGGATGTCGTCGGGCAGCGGTGCCGCGAGCAGCACCCCGAGCGCCGAGTTGGCCTCATCGACGGTGCCGTAGGCGGCGACGCGGGCGTCGTCCTTGGCCACGCGGCTGCCATCGCCCAGCCCGGTACTGCCATCGTCACCGGTGCGCGTATAGATACGGGAAAGGCGGTTACCCATCGGCGAGCCCGGCCGCGCTCAGTGCAGCACGTCGCGGCGCGCCTGCAGCAGCTTGCCAACCTGTTCGGTCGCCAGCTGCAGGGCGGCGGCCAGGCCGACGTAGACCGCGGCGGTGCGCAGGTAGGGCAGGAACCAGTCGCTGTAGTTCTTCGCCCAGCCACCGAGGGTGGGGGCGGCCACGCTGTCACTGGTCCAGTAGAAGCCGCCCTGGGCGAACAGATGACAGACCGCCACCGCCGCGACCAGCAACAGCGCGCCCTTGCCCAGCGCGGCCCAGTGGGCGCCGTGATAGCCGCCGCGCAGCAGCATGCCACCGCCCCACATCGCGAAGTACGCCGGCAGCAGCATCCAGTAGCCCGGCGAGACGCAGTAGTGCTGCCAGAAATCCAGGCCGCTGCGGCGGATCACGATCCAGTCGACCACTACCGCCAGCGCCATCAGCAGCGGGAACGCCCAGCGGGTCCACTGGCGCAGGTAGAAGCCGCCGATGAAGAACACCGCCCAGGAGGCATCCGGAATCGCCGCGAAATGATTGACCCGGGTCGCCGCCATCAGCAGCACGAGCACGGACAGGACAAAGGCGGGTTGGGCAGTGGAGGTCATGGCGGTGACGGGTGAGGGCAGGCATTCATTCTAGCGCCTGCTGCGGCAGGCCGCCGCACGCCGCCGGAACGGACGAACCCTTATCATGGCGGGCATGAGTGAACGACATGATGTAGTGATCGTAGGCGGCGGGCTGGTCGGTGCCAGCCTGGCCATCGCCCTGGACCGTGCCGGCCGCGATGTCGGCCTGGTCGAGGCGTCGCCGCTGGGCACGCTGCCGGCGGTCTTCGACCAGCGCAACCTCAGCTTTGCTGCGGCCACCGTCAACGCGCTGACCGCGCTGGGCGTGATGCAGACGCTGGCCGCTGCGCCGGGCGCGATCACCCGTATCCATGTCAGCCGTGCCGGCGATTTCGGCCGGGTGCAGATGGAGGCCGCGCAGTACCAGCGCCCGTGGTTCGGCCAGGTGGTCGTGGCGCGCGATTTTGGCCAGGCGCTGGAGGCGCGGCTGGAGACGCTGACCCACCTGACCCGCTATCGTCCGGCCCGGTTCGTGCGCCTGGGCGCCACGGTGGACGGCTACCGCCAGGTGTTCATTGCCGAAGACCGCGGCGAGCGCTGCCTGCTGGCCAGGCTGGTGGTCGGGGCAGACGGGACCCGCAGTGGCGTGCGCGACGCGCTGGGCATCGGCGTGGACGAACATGATTTCCAACAGACCCTGTTCGTGTCGCGGGTGCGTGCCGCACGTGCGCCGGATGGCACCGCGTACGAGCGCTTCACCGACAGCGGCCCGACCGCGTTGCTGCCGCGTGGCGACCGTCACTTCGGTGCGGTGCACGGCGTTGCCCGCGAGCAGGCCGAGGCGGTGATGGCGCTGGACGATGCGGCGTGGGTGAGCCGCCTGCAGGGTGCGATCGGCTGGCGTGCCGGCCGGTTGCTGGAGAGCGGGCCGCGCAGCGCATATCCGTTGATCCAGGTGCTGTCGCGCGCGTTGGTCGGCGAGCGTGCCGTCCTGCTTGGCAATGCCGCGCAGACCATCCATCCGCTGGGCGCACAGGGCTTCAACCTGGGCCTGCGCGATGCGCTGACCCTGGCCGAACTGGTCGCCGAGGCCGACGATGCCGGCAGCGATGCACTGCTGCGCGAACACGTGGCACGACGTCTGGAAGACCGCGAGCAGACCATCGCCTTCTCCGGCGGGCTGGCACGCCTGACCAGCAACCCGGCACCGCTGATGCGGCCGCTGCGTTCGCTCGGGTTGCTGGCGGCACAGGCCACGCCGATGCAGTCGATGCTGGTCGGTGGCGCGATGGGCTTCCGCGGCCAGGTGCCGGCGCTGTGCCGCGGAGCGGGCCTGTGAGCCGGCGTCCGCAGGACGTGGTGGTGGTCGGTGGCGGTGTGGTCGGCGCGGCCTGTGCCTTGGCCTTGGCCGATGCCGGGTTGTCGGTGACGTTGGTGGAAGGCCGCGAGCCCGCCGCCTGGCAACCGCAGCAACCGGATCTGCGCGTGTATGCGTTCGCGCCGGACAACGCCCAGCTGCTGGCCGCGCTCGGCGTGTGGCCGGCGGTGACCGCCGCGCGTGCCTGTGCCTACCGCCGCATGCGGGTCTGGGATGCGGCCGGCGGCGGCGAACTGCGCTTCGACGCCGATACGCTCGGCCGCGAACAACTGGGCTGGATCGTCGAGAACGATCTGCTGGTGGACCGCCTGTGGGCGGCGCTGCCGGGGGCCGGCGTGCAGCTGTGCTGCCCGGCGCGGGTGGAAGCACTCGAGCAGGACGCCAACGGGGTGCGCCTGCGCCTGGACGACGGCCGTCGGCTCGACGCCTCGCTCGCGGTCGCCGCCGACGGGGCCGAATCCACCCTGCGCCGTCTGGCCGGGCTGGAGGTGACCCGCCAGGATTACGGCCAGCGTGGCGTGGTTGCCTACGTGGATACCGAAAAAAACAATGAAGCCACCGCGTGGCAGCGCTTCCTGGTGACCGGCCCGCTGGCGGTCCTGCCGATCAGCGCGCAGCGCAGTTCGATCGTGTGGACGCTGCCCGAGGCCGAGGCCGAGCGCGTGCTGGCACTCGACGAGGCCGCCTTCGGCCGTGAGCTCACCCATGCCTTTGCCGGGCGGCTGGGGGCGATGACCCTGGCCTCCAAGCGCGCGGCCTTCCCGCTGCGCCGCCAGTTGGCGACCGGCTACGTCGCCGGCCGCGTGCTCGCGCTCGGTGATGCGGCGCATGTGGTGCATCCGTTGGCCGGGCAGGGTGTCAATCTCGGCCTGCGCGATGTCGCCGCGCTGCGGACGATGGTGCTGGCGGCACAGCAGCGCCGCCAGGAGTGGATGTCACCGCACCGCCTGCAGCGCTGGGCACGCGAACGCCGCAGTGAGAACACCGTCGCTGCGTACAGCTTCGATGCGATCAACACGGTGTTCTCCAATGATGAGATGCACCTGACCCTGGCGCGCGGTCGCGCGCTGGGCTGCGCCGGCAAGCTGCCGCCGCTGGTATCGATGTTCTGGAAGCGCGCGGCGGGGGGGTGAGCGGCGCGCTCAGTCGATCAGCCAGCCGGCCAGATCGGCGCGGTCCAGCGTGCCGCGCCGCTTCACGTCCAGCGCGTTGAATTCATCGGCCAGCGTCGGGTTGGCCTGCGCCTCGGCGCGGCTGATGAAGCCGTCGCCGTCGACATCCAGCGCCGCGAACGCGATGCGGTACTGTCCCACCACGCTCACCGGCTGCACCGAACGCACCGTCACCGCGGCTTCGCCGGCCGGTGCGGCCAGCGTCACCTGATGGGTCACCTCACCCTGCGAGAGCGGCTGCGCGCGCACGCTGGCCGGCACCTCGCGCAGCGGTTCGCTGACGGCTGGCGATGGGGTGTGGACCTGGGCCAGCGCGAGCGTGGGCAGCAGGGACACCAGGGACACCAGGGACAGCAGCAGGGTGAGGCGGGATCGGCGTCGCATGGAAACTCCGTACATGACGTGGGGCGCCGGGTACCCGGCGCGTGCTTCGATCATTGTCGCGCGTTGCGCGGCCAGCCGGGCATGGCCCGGCGCTACCGGTGCTGCGCCTGGGTCAGCGCAGCGGCGAAGCCAGCACCGTGATTTCTTCGCGGTCGTGATACAGCTGCTTGGCGCGCAGGTGCAGCGGTTTGCCGGCCTGTTCCTGGAACAGCTCCAGACACAGGCGGGTTTCATCCCAGCGCTTTTTCATCGGCAGCTTGAGGTTGAAGATCGCATGCTTGCACCAGCCCTCGCGGAACCAGGTGGCCATGCGCTCGGCCACGCGGCGCGGCTGTTCGACCATGTCGCAGACCATCCAGTCCAGCGGGGTCTCCGGCTGCCAGTGGAAGCCGTCGGCGCGCAGGTGCTCCACCAGGCCGGTCTCCAGCACGTGCTCGCGCAACGGGCCGTTGTCCACGCTGATCACCTTCACGTGCTGGCGGGTCAACACCCACGTCCAGCCACCCGGTGCAGCGCCCAGATCGGCCGCGCGCATGCCCGGCTTGACCAGCAGCTCGCGCTCGTCCGGCGTCATCAGGGTGAGCAGGGCTTCATCCAGCTTCAGCGCCGAGCGCGAAGGCGCATCGGGCAGCAGCTTCAGGCGCGGGATGCCCAGCGGCCACGGCGCGCTGTCGCGGGTATCGGCCACGCACACAAACGCATGACGACCATCGACGAACACGATGTGCAGGCGCGGCAGGCCGGTGTTCGGCTTGTCGGTCAGCAGGCCGGCCTTGCGCAGCGCCGGGCGCAGTGCGTTGCCGAACGCGCGGGCCAGCCCAGCCAGCGGCTTGCCTTCGTCCGAGTCCGGATGCTCGACCCACATGTCGCCGAAGCGTTGCTGCCCCTGAAGCGCGGCAATGATCGGGGTGATGCGGTCGGCGGCATCGAGCTGCGGCAGCTCGGCCAGCACCTGCAGTTTCTGCCGGGCGAAGATCAGCGAACGCCAGGACAAGGCCTTGGACAGCGCCGCGCCCTCCTCGGTGACGAACACCACGTAGCCGTCATTGCGCTGGGTGCGCGCATAGCCGGCCACGTTGGCATACGCCGCCCGCTCGGAGAGCTCGGCGGCCAGTTCCGGTTCAAAGCCCTGGCGGCACAGACACAGCAGGCCGCTCATCGCATCGCGCCTGAAGCGCGGATATCAGTAATGGGCACCGTTGATCTCTCCGTACTGGCGCAGGACCGCGCGCGCGGCGTCGCGCTCGATGTCGCGCACGACCTCGATGCCACGTTTGTTGAGTTCGCCGATCCAGTCCGCCGGCAGCGGACCCTCGTCGAACGGGGTGAGTTCTTCCACGTCCTGTGCGCTGGCACCGATCAGCAGCCGATCGATACCGGCCCAGATGGTGGCGCCGTAGCACTGGCAGCACGGCTGGGAGGAGGTCGCCAGGGTGATCGGCGACAGCACATCGTTCAGGCGCGGGGTCTGCAGGCGCTGCTGGGCCAGCATGTAGGCCATGTTCTCGGCATGCGCCAGCGAGGTCGTATGCGGGACCACGCGGTTCACGCCGGCGGCGATCACACGATGGTCCGGCCCAAACACCACGGCGCCGAAGGGGCCACCGGTCTGCGCCTCGACATTCAGGCGCGACAGTTCGATCGCCAGCGCGACCTTGTCGGCATCCTCGGGATAGACACGGCCCAGATCGATCTGGTCGTGGATCCAGGCGGGCAGGGTGAGATGGACTTGCGCGTACAGCATCGGGACATGAACCTCTTCAAAGATGGAGCAGCGGCAGTGTATCGGGCCGCGCGTAGGGACGCCGTGCCCGCGCTGAACGCGGCCACGCGCACGCCGGCGCAGGGCTGCGCCGGTCGCAGGGGAGCTGGAGCGCAGGCCCTGCCATGGCAGGGTCGCGCAGGTGACATCAGGCGGCCGGTGCCCGGCACCGGCCACAGCCAGCTTACGCCGACCAGGTATCGCGCAGGGTCACGCTGCGGTTGAACACCGGCGTGGCTGCGGTGTGATCGCGGCGATCGGCGACGAAATAGCCGGTCCGCTCGAACTGGAACGACTGTTCCGGCGCAGCGGTGGCCGCGGCCGGTTCGACATAGCCGGTAACGGTGCGGCGCGAGTCCGGGTTGAGGTAATCGCGGTAGGTCTTGCCCTCGGACTCATCGTCCGGGTTGGCCACCGAGAACAGGCGGTCGTACAGGCGGATCTCGGCCGGTACCGCGTGCACGGCGCTGACCCAATGGATGGTGCCCTTGACCTTGCGGTTGGCGCCTTCCATGCCCGGGCGCGATTCCGGGTCCAGCCAGCCACGCAGCTCGGTGATGGTGCCCTCGGCGTCCTTGATGACCTCATCGCAGCGGATGATGCCGGCCCCGCGCAGGCGCACTTCGCCGCCCGGCACCAGGCGCTTCCAGCCCTTGGGCGGGATTTCGGCGAAGTCCTCGCGTTCGATCCACAGTTCGCGTGCGAACGGCACCTCGCGGGTCCCGAACGCCTCGTCCTTGGGGTGATTGGAGAAAGTCAGGGTTTCTTCGTGACCGTCGGGCAGGTTGGTCAGCACCAGCTTGACCGGATCCACCACCGCCATGCGGCGCGCGGCGGCACTGTCGAGGTCTTCGCGCAGCGCGCCTTCGAGCACGCTGAAATCGATCAGCGAGTTCTGCTTGCTGATGCCCACGCGCTCGGCGAACAGGCGCATCGCGGCCGGGGTATAGCCACGACGACGCAGGCCCTGCAGGGTCGGCATGCGCGGATCTTCCCAGCCGTCCACCAGCTGCTCGGTGACCAGCGCCATCAGCTTGCGCTTGCTCATCACCGTGTAGTTGATGTTCAACCGCGAGAATTCGATCTGGCGCGGCTTGGCGGCTTCACGCGGCAGGCCGCGATCGACCAGCGGCTGGGTCAGCGCATCGTGGTGGGCGAAATCGACGTTGTCCACGCACCAGTCGTACAGCGGGCGGTGGTCTTCGAACTCCAGCGTGCACAGCGAATGGGTGATGCCTTCGATGGAATCGCCCAGCGCATGCGCGAAGTCGTACATCGGGTAGATCGGCCACGCAGTGCCGGTGTTCTGGTGCTCGACGTGCTTGATCCGGTACAGCGCCGGGTCGCGCAGGTTGATGTTGCCGCTGGCCATGTCGATCTTGGCGCGCAGGGTACGTGCACCATCCGGGAACTCGCCCGCGCGCATGCGGCGGAACAGATCCAGGTTTTCTTCGACGCTGCGCTCGCGGAACGGCGACGGGCGGCCCGGCTCGGTCAGGGTGCCGCGGTAGGCGCGCACTTCCTCGGCCGACAGGTCGCACACATAGGCCTTGCCATCGGTGATCAGCTTCTGCGCGGCCAGGTAATAGGCATCGAAGTAATCCGAGGCATGGCGCAGCTCGTTCCACTCAAAGCCCAGCCAGCGCACATCGTCCTGGATCGCGGCCACGTACTCCGGATCTTCCTTGGCCGGGTTGGTGTCGTCGAAGCGCAGGTTGCACACGCCGTTGAACTCACCGGCGATGCCGAAGTTCAGGCAGATCGACTTGGCGTGGCCGATGTGCAGGTAGCCGTTGGGCTCGGGCGGGAAGCGCGTCTTGATCGCGGCATGCTTGCCGGCGGCCAGGTCCTCGCGGACGATCTGACGGATGAAATCCCGTTTTTCCTGGGTTTCCGGAAGGGCGTCGGTGGGGGCGGCGGTAGACTCGGACATGATGCGCGGTCGCAGTTAAAAGGCAGAAAGACCAACAGTTTAGCCTGTCGGGGGACGCGCCACCGCATTCGCGCTGTCGCCCCACGTTTTGCTGCGCAAACCGCGGGCCCCTTCTCACCATCACCCAGACCCCCGCGCCTTCGGCGCCGCCCCCTGACTCAGGGGGCTCCCCTCCAGACGCATTCGGTAGTGCCGACCGTTGGTCGGCACGCGTGGACGCGCCACCGCATTCGCGCTGTCGCCCCACGTTTTGCTGCGCAAACCGCGGGCCCCATCTCACCATCACCCAGACCCC
>NZ_JBDJLE010000015.1:0-103639 GCF_039673205.1 Stenotrophomonas sp. TWI809
CGGCTGCTCAGATGGGCTCGGTCGGAGAGCAGCCGACCAACGGTCGGCTCTACCATCGGGCGGAGAGCAGCCGACCAACGGTCGGCTCTACCATCGGGCGGAGAGCAGCCGACCAACGGTCGGCTCTACCACCGGGTCGCCCAAAGGGGGGCGCGGTGTTTTACCCGTGCGGGGATTGCAACTGGGCGTCCAGCTGCGCCAGACGCTCCGGCGTGCCTACGTCGGTCCATCGGCCGCGATGGTGCTGGCCGGTCACACGGCCCTGCGCCATCGCGTGGCGCAGGAGGGGGACGAGGCTGAACTGCGGCGGTGTCGCGCCGGCCCCGGTGGTGTCGCCGATCACCGCCCGCCAGCCGTCGAGGATCGCCGGGCGGTACACGCCGATACCGGCATAGGTGAGCCGCGCGCTGTCGCCGTCATCGCTGACGCGACCATCGGCGTGCAGGATGAAATCACCGCGCGGGTGCTGCGCGGGATTGTCGACCAGCACCAGATGCGCATCGCCGGCAGGCGTGCGCGGCAACGTGGCGACCTCCATATCCGTCCACACATCGCCGTTGATCACCAGGAACGGTGCCTCGCCGAGAATCGGCAGGGCATTGAGGATGCCGCCACCGGTTTCCAGCGGCACGGCGCCCTCATCGATGAAGTGCAAGCGCAGCCCCCAGCGCGCACCGTCGCCCAGCGCGGGTGCGAACTGGTCACCCAGCCAGGCGGTGTTGATCACCACCTCATCAATGCCGGCGGCAGCGAGCCGTTCCAGGTGCCACACGATCAGCGGCTTGCCACCGGCCACCAGCAGTGGCTTGGGCGTGTGCAGGGTCAGCGGGCGCATGCGCTCGCCCTTGCCGGCCGAGAAGATCATGGCCTTCATGGGCGCGCCTGCACCGGTTCGGCGATGCGGGCCAGGGCCGGTTTGATGCGCAGCTCGAACAGGTCGTGCAGTGGGGCCAGCTCGGGATGGCGCGGCAGCACTTCATCCAGATAGCGGATGAAACGGGGTGCATCCTCGAAGTAGTGACCCTTGCCGTCGCGGTCGCGCAGGCGCACGAACAGGCCGAGAATCTTGAGGTGGCGCTGCACGCCCATCCAGTCGGCGTCGCGCAGGAACTGCGGCCACGGCCGCACCGGCAGGCCGGCGGCCAGGGCGAGCGCGTGATAGCGCGCCAACCACGCGTCCACGCGTTCGATCGGCCAGCTCAGGAACGCATCCTTGAACAGGCTGACCGGGTCGTAGGCGATCGGCCCGCGCACCAGATCCTGGAAATCCAGCACGGCCGGCCCGCCGTCGATCGGCATCAGGTTGCGCGGCATGAAATCGCGGTGGGTCAGCACCTGCGGCTGCTGCAGGGCGTTGTCCATCAGCAGGCGGTGCATGCGCTGCAGGTGCTCGATCTCGCCGCAGTCCAGTTCCAGGCCGAGGTGACGTTGCAGGAACCATTCGTCGAACAGCCCGGCATCACGCTGCAGCAGCGCCTCGCCGAAGCTGCCCATGCCCTCGGGCACCGGGATGGACTGCAGCCGGATCAGTTGCGCGAAGGCGGCATCGAACCAGGCATCGGCGTTGTCGGTGTCGATATGGCGGGCCAGCGTCGGGCCGCCCAGGTCTTCCAGCAGCAGGAAGCCGTTGTATTCATCGCGCGCCAGTACCTGCGGCACGCGCACGCCGTTGGGCTCGAGCAGGTCGTGCATGCGCAGCCACGGGCGCACATCCTCCAGCCCGGGCGGGGAATCCATCACGATGTGGCTGCCGCGCGCGCTGGTGGCGCGCCAGTAGCTGCGGAAACCGGCATCGACCGACGCACGGTCAAGCGCGGTGGCCGGGTCGCCGAGGGCGGCGCAGGTCCACTGCCGGCGGTGTTCGGCGCGCAGCGGATCGGAAGCGGGATCGTTCATGGACGGGTACGTCGAAGCGGCGCCGGAAGGCGCGCGGGAAGAAAGAAGAGGGCGATGCTCAGCGCTTGCTGCTGAACAGCCGGAGCACGGCCAGGACCGCGACCGCACCGAGGATCGCGCCGATGAAACCGGCAGGCTCGCCGCGGGCATACCAGCCCATGTACTGGCCGAACCAGCCGGCCAGCAGGGCGCCGACGATGCCGAGCACGATGGTCAGCAGGCAGCCCATGCGGTTGTTGCCGGGCATGAAGAAGCGCCCGAGCAGACCGACGACGAAGCCGACCAGGATGATGTAGAGCCAGCTGGTGCTGCCAAACAGTCCGTTCATGCCAAATGCGTCAGTAGAGGTGGACGCAGCCTAGCAAGGCCAGGCTGCGTCCGCCAACGTCAGCAGCAGCCGTGGCCACCGTGACGGGTGCCGCTGTCGGCGGCGACCGGCGAACCGCTGGTCTCGCCACGCAGGCTGGCCGCGTAATGCTCGCTGATCACCTTGGACACGCAGGAGGTCACGCGCTTGCCCATCGGGATGTGCAGGAACTCGTTCGGGCCGTGTGCGTTGGAGTGCGGGCCGAGCACGCCGGTGATCATGAACTGCGCACCCGGGAACTTCTCGCCGAGCATGCCCATGAACGGGATCGAGCCGCCTTCGCCCATGTACATCGCCGGCTTGCCGAAGAAGGTCTGGCTGGCGTCGTCGATCGCCTGGGTCAGCCACGGCGCCATCGCCGGGGCATTCCAGCCGCTGGAGGCCTTCTCCAGGTCCAGCTTCACTTCCGCACCGTTCGGCGGATCGCGCAGCAGGGCTTCTTTGAGCAGCTCGCCGCAGGCTTTGCCGTCAGCGGTCGGGGGCAGGCGCAGTGACAGCTTCACCGCGGTATGCGGGCGCAGCACGTTGCCGGCCGAGGCCAGCGGCGGCAGGCCGTCCACACCGGTGACCGACAGCGCCGGGCGCCAGGTGCGGTTGAGCACCAGTTCGGCCAGGTCGTCGTTCATCGGGCGCAGGCCATCGACCATCGGGAATTTCTCGAAGATCGCGGTGTCCACCACTTCAGCGGCACGCTTGGCCTGTTCCTGGCGCTCGGCCGGGATTTCGACATTCATGCCGTCGATCAGGATGCGGCCGGTGTTCTCGTCCTCGATGCGCGAGATCAGCTGGCGCAGCAGGCGGAAGCTGGACGGGATCACGCCGGAGGCATCGCCGGAATGCACGCCTTCGTTGAGCACCTTGACCGAGAAGTTGCCGCCGGTCAGGCCGCGCAGCGAGGTGGTGCACCACAGCTGGTCGTAGTTGGCGCAGCCCGAATCCAGGCACACCACCAGCGAGGGCTTGCCGATGCGGTCGGCCAGGTGGTCGACATAGGCGGGCAGGTCGTAGCTGCCGGATTCTTCGCAGGCTTCGATCAGGATCACGCAGCGCGCGTGCGGCAGGCCTTGTTCCTGCAGCGCCAGCACGGCGGCCAGCGAACCGAACATCGCATAGCCGTCATCGGCGCCGCCGCGGCCGTACAGCTTGTCGCCGCGCAGCACCGGGATCCACGGACCCAGGTCGTCGTCCCAGCCGGTCATTTCCGGCTGCTTGTCCAGATGGCCGTACAGCAGGATGGTATCGTCGCCGGTCTCGGCGCCGGAGGCCGGGATTTCCAGCAGCAGCAGCGGGGTGCGGCCTTCCAGGCGCACGACCTCGACGGTCAGGCCCGGCAGGTTCTGGGCGCGGGCCCAGGTTTCCATCAGGGTGACGGCCTGTTCCATGTAGCCGTTGGCGACCCAATCGGCGTCGAACATCGGCGATTTGTTGGGGATACGGATGTAATCGACCAATTGCGGGACGATCTCGTTGTCCCACTTTTCACTGACGAATTGGCCGAGCTTGGCGCTGTCCATCTGAACTCCAGAGTGCTTTTGACAAGTCCCGCCATTCTACGCCTGCGCTGGGGTAGGTATTTCCCTACACCACGTCGGGTGTTAGGCCTGCTGTGTGAAGGTGCCGTGGACGATAGGCTGTGTGTATGTGGCGAGGGACGCTGGAACCTTCGACAGGATTGCCGGCAGGGGCCGGTTCCGAGCCACAAGGAGTTACACGGTGGGACCTTGGTTTTCGTGCAGGGCGCTGGTGCTGGGACTGCTGTTGAGCGGAATGGCCTTCGCGGCCGATCGGATCAACATCAATACGGCGGACGCGTCGACGCTGCGGCAGGGACTGGCGAACGTGGGGCCGATGAGGGCCGAAGCGATCGTCGCGTACCGGCGACAACACGGACCCTTTGAACACGTCGAGGATCTGGCGCGGGTGAAGGGGATAGGGACAGCTACCGTCGAACGGAATCGACAACGGATGACGACCGGGGCCAGGCAGGCGCCGGCCGAGGCACCGCCCAGGAGGGCAGCGCCGGCCTCCGTACCAAGGCGCTGAACAACAGGACAGGTCGGGACAGGCAGGACGCCGGTCACTGGTCGCCACGGCAGGATGCCGCGGCGGCACCGACAGCTGCAGGGAGGCAGCACGCAGGGAGGCGGCGCGGAAGGATTGGCGCGGACCCACCAGGACGGTGGCATCCAGACCCCGGGAAGGGTTGAGATGGCGGAAGCATATACGGCCGAGTGCAGGACGCATGGCCGGCACCCAGACTGGGCAGGATGCACAGGGGGAAGGCGGGATGCCGACAAGGATGTATCGATTGCCCGGTTCGCACAGGATGTGTGGCCGGGCAATTACTTTTTGAGGCGCACGAAAACCGGCAGCAGGGCTGCGCGTGTTTTCGCGAACGCATGCAGGCACTTCGTGTAGCGTGGCGGCATCTCTTCGAATGGATGCACGACATGGCAGTACGCAGCACGCTGTTGAGTCTGGCCCTCGGGACGCTGCTGGCGACCGGGATGCTTCCCGCCACGGCCGCCAACAGTGCGCCGACGGCCAGCAAGACGACCGAGGCCCCGCGCGGTCCCACCGATCTCAAGCCCGGCGAGTTTCTCTGGCATCCGGAGATCTCCCCGTCCGGCCCGATCGTGCTGGTGGTCAGCCTCGATGAGCAGCGCGCCTACGTGTACCGCAACGGCATCGCGATCGGCATGAGCACGATCAGCTCGGGCAAGACCGGGCATGAAACCCCCACCGGCGTGTTCACGATCCTGCAGAAGGACAAGGACCACAAGTCCAACCTCTACAACAGCGCGCCGATGCCCTACATGCAGCGCCTGACCTGGGACGGTATCGCGCTGCACGGCGGCAGCCTGCCCGGTCACCCGGCCTCGCACGGCTGCGTGCGGCTGCCACAGGCGTTCGCGCAGAAGCTGTTCGGCGAAACCCACCGTGGCGATACCGTGGTGGTGGCCGATGCCAAGAGCGCGCCGATGACGCTGGCCTATCCGGCCGTGCTGGCGCCGGTCAGCAGCACCGGCAAACCGCTGGTCGAGAGCACCGACGCGCCGGCGCATTACTGGAACGATGCGGCGGCCCCGGCCGGCCAGGTCGGCATTCTGGTCAGCCTGCATGATCAACGCCTGTATGTGCTGCGCGATGGCGTGCTGATCGGCGAGTCGCGGTTGGAGGCCAAGGCCTTGCCGGCGTTCGAGGGCACCACGTTGTTCGTGATGGGCCAGGGCTACCAGGACAACCCCAGCCCGCTGGACCCGCACCGCCCGCTGCACCGCTGGACCGCCTACCCACTGCTGGGCCAGACCGCCGCCAATGCCACCCCGGACCTGCTCGCCACGCCGAGCCTGCCGATGGCGCTGCCGCCGGAATTCGCCGAACAGCTTTACAGCGTGCTGGTGCCCGGCACCACGCTGCTGGTGACCAGCCTGCCCGCGGTTCGCCCGGTGGCCGATGAACAGAACCTGCAGCCCGTCTTGGAATCCGACGCCGGCGGGTCCACGTTGTAAGGGTTGCCTCCGGTTGGTGTGCTGCCCATGCCCGTTGTGAAATTGCTGCCTGCCGCGTTCTGCGGCCTGATCGCGTCCGCCACGGCGGGCGCGGTCAGCCCTGCGCCGGCCCCGGAGGCGACTCCGGTGCAGATGGCCGAGATGCTCTCCAAGGCCGCACCGGCTGCGGACAAACACGTGTTGCAGCTGGCGGCCCGCGCGATGCGCTGTGCGTTGCGCCGGCCGGAACTCGGCGTCGACCCGGGCAAGTTGAGCGTGATCGATTACTCGCGGCCGTCGACCGAACCGCGCATGTGGATTTTCGATCTGACCCGCCAGCGGCTGCTGTTCGAGGAGTGGGTCGCGCATGGGCGCAACAGCGGTGACAACCGTACCCAGCACTTCTCCAACAAGGACGGCAGTTTCATGTCCAGCCTGGGCGCGTTCACCGCCAAGGAGACCTACATGGGCGGCAACGGCTATTCGCTGCGCCTGGAAGGGCTGGAGCCGGGCTTCAATGACCATGCCCGCGACCGCGCGATCGTCATCCACGGCGCGCCGTACGTGAATCCGGCGATCGCGCGCCTGCAGGGCCGGCTGGGCCGCAGCCTGGGGTGCCCCGCTGTGCGGCTGTCCGTGGCGCGGCCACTGATCGACAGTCTGCGCGGCGGCACGATGGTGTTTGCGTATTACCCCGACAAGGACTGGCTGGCGCGTTCGCGCCTGCTGGAACCCGATTGCGGCGGCGTGTCCTGAGGCAGCTCTGCTGCGTCGGCTCAGGCACACTGGCGCCATGTCGACCGATACCGTCCTGAGCGCGGCCAGCCGCGTCATCCCCTCCTTCGAATACCGCCGCGAACGCTGGCGCAACGGCCTGGGCTGGACCCGCGAGATCCTGCGCGTGCCCGACAACGACGATTGGCAGGTGCGCCTGTCGATCGCCGAGATCGAGCAGGACGCCGCGTTCTCGGCCTTTCCCGGGATCGACCGCGAACTGGTGCTGCTGCGTGGCGAAGGCCTGCACCTGCGGTTCGCCGATGGCGCACTGCATACCCTGATGCCGCCGCACGACCGCCTGCGGTTTGCGGGCGAAGCGCAGGTGACCGGCGAACTGATCGACGGGGTGACCCACGATTTCAATCTGATGTGGCGGCGCGATGCCGTGCAGGCCGAGCTGCTGCACCGGCCGCTGGTGGGCAGCATGTTCTTCTTCACCGAACCCGGGGCGGCGTGGGCGATTCATCTGCTTGCCGGCCAGGCCGAATTCGAAGGCGAGCCGTCGCTGGCACCGCTGGCCGCCGGTGATACCGCCTGGTTGGCCGCCGGTGAGCGCCACCGGTTTGCCTTGCACGGCGGCGGCGAGTTGCTGGCGATCCGTGTCACTGCGGGGGGCCGCAACGCCTGAGGGCCTGCCGACAATCCTCAGTACACGTCGCGCCGGTAGCGCCCGGCCACGATCAAGGCCTCTTTCCCGTCGCGGCCCAGCGCCTGCTCGATCACCGCGTCCACCGCCGGGGCCATGCCCTGCAGGCTGCCGCAGACCAGGATCGTGGCACCGTCGTGCACCCACTGCTGCAGCGTGTGGATCTGCGCCTGCAGCCGGTCCTGCACGTAGTGATGCTCACCAGCGTCGCGACTGAACACCGTATCCAGACGCGCGATCCAGCCGCCGCGCTGCCAGGCGCGCAGGTCGTCGCCGAAGAAGAAATCGTGCGCGGCCGTACGCTCGCCGAACAGCAGCCAGTTGCGGCGCGCGCCGGCACTGATCCGCTCGCGCAGGTGGGCGCGCAGGCCGGCGATGCCGGTGCCGTTGCCGATCAGGATCAGCGGCGTTGCCGCTGCCGCACCGTGGAAGTTCGGGTTGCTGCGGAAGCGCAGATCGATGCGCCCATCCAACGCAGCGTGATCGCACAACCAGCCGCTGCCCAGTCCCGGGGTGCCATCAGGACGCAGCTGACGGCGCAGCAGCAACTGCACCTGGCCTTCGGCAGGCAGGCTGGCGATGGAGTACTCCCGGTGCGGCAGCGGGCGTAGCGCGGCGACCAGCGCGTCTGTGTCGGCAAACGCGGCCGTCTCGTCGCTGCTGGGCAGATGCGCCCGCGCGAGATGCGCACGCAGCGGCTGTCCATCGATGTCCGCATCGCCCTCCCAGGGGGTATCGCGCAGCCAGGCCTCGACCTCGGCCGGCGAATGCTGCGGCCCGATCTCGACCACGTCGCCGGCCTGCCACGCCGGCAGCACGCCATCGGCAGGTACCAGGGTGATGCGGTAGGTCGGTGCGCCCGGGCTGCCCGGGTTTTCCAGATGGCGCGCCTGCAGTTGCCAGGGCAGATAATCGGCCGGGGCCCAGTCCGGCAGTTCGGTCGCTTCACCACCGAGCTGGCCGAGCAGTTGCTGCCAGTGGCGCAGTGCGCCGGGATCGGCATTGTCCACTTCGACGGTATCGAACAGCGGATGCGCACCGTGCTGACGCAGCCACGCATCGAGCTGGTGGCCAAACGCGCAGAAATGCCCGTAGCTGCGATCACCCAGCGCCAGCACGCCGTACTGCAGCTGCGGCAATGCGAGCGCCTGTGGCATCACCTTGCGCAGGAAGGGCAGGGCATGATCCGGCGCATCGCCTTCGCCGGTGGTGCTGACCACGAACAACACCTGCCCGCTGCGCTGCAGAAGCTCGGCCGTCACCGCATGCAGCGCGCGGATGCGGACCGGCAGGCCGGCAGCGCGCAACGCCTGCGCACTGCGTTCGCACAGCTGCTGCGCGAAGCCGGTCTGGCTCGCCCAGACAAGCAGGATCGGTGCGGGTCCGTTGTCGGCCACGTGGTCTTCGCGCGCGCGCCCGCGCCACCAGATCAGCGTGCAGAACGCGGCATAGCCCACCAGGCTGCCCGCTGCCCAGCGCCACTGCGAGGCCAGGGGTGCGCTCTGCCACCACGCGTCACCCAGATGCAGGCGCAGCATCGCCCAGGCGATGACCGCCAGCAACAACATGACCGCCAGGTTGCCCAGCCACGCACGGGAAGGACGCAGACTCATGCCGCGCCCACGCGGTCGTCGGCGAGCAGGTGCTCGAATGCGGGACTCATCTGTTCCTCGATCCCGTGCGCGCCCCGGCTGACAACGCGGGCGGCCAGTGCATGGGTGCGCGCAAATGCGATGCCCTCGTCGGGGCCCATCACCGTCAATGCGGTGGCCCAGGCATCGGCCTGCATGGCACTGTCGGCGACCACGGTGACCGCGGCCGCAGCGTGCGTGACCGGTGCACCGGTGCGCGGATCCAGCGTGTGGCTGAACTGCTCGCCGCCCTGTTCGAAGTGATGCCAGCGATCACCGGAGGTGGCCACCGCCCGATCTCCCAGCGCGAGCACGCGTGGCGGATGGTCTGCCTGTGCATCGTCTTCCGGGGCCGATTCCACCAGCACGCGCCACGGCTGGTCATCAGGCTTGCGGCCAAAGCCGTGCAGCTCGCCGCCGACCTCCACCAGTGCGGCGTGCACCCCGTTCCCGCGCAGCCACCTGCTGACCTGATCGACACCAAATCCCTTGGCAATCGCCGACAGATCCAGCGCCAGCCCACCGGGTTGCAGCAGGCGACCGGGCTGCCACTGCAGCCGTTCCCAGCCACACCGCGCACGGGTGGCGGCGAGGGCGGCCGCATCGGGAATGCGCCGGGCCTGCGCCTGTGCGCCGAATCCCCACAAGGCCACCAACGGGCCGATGGTCGGATCGAAGGCGCCGCCGCTGCGCTGTGCGATGTCCAGCGCGCACTGCATCACGGTGTCGAACAAGGGCGGCAGCGCCTGCCACTCACCCGCGGGCGCACGGTTGAAGCGCGCGATATCGCTGTCGGCTTCCCACGTGCTCATCTGCGCCACGATGGCGTCCAGCTGCGCCTGGATGCCGGCGTGCAGCGGGTGCAGGTCGCGGCTGCGCGCCACGGCCAGCTTTACCTGCCAGGTGGTGCCCATGGTGTGGCCGCCGAGGCTGGCGATGTCGAGATCCGGGTTGTTCATGGGGATGGGCACGTCGGGCCTAGTAAGCCCGATGGCCGGACTGCGTCGGGTGAAAAGCCCCCGTCGTGTCGACGGGGGCGGGGTGAGGTGGACGGCGCGTGCAGCGGCCGCGCCGAAGGCCGTTACTCGGGCAGCACTTCCAGCGTGGCCACGTAGCTCAGGCGACGCTTCTTGGCTTCCTTGATCGAGGTCTTGCTGTCCTCGGTGCCGGTTTCCAGCCAGTACATGCCTGCTTCCGGCCAGGTGACGGCGAACTCGCCCTTGGCATCGGTGCTGACCTTGATCTCGTCCTGGGCGTTGCGGTACCGGGTGCCGCCGCGGGTGATCTCGAACGCCAGGCCGGCGGTCGGCTTGCCGTCGACCAGCACGCGGAAGCGCGCGGCTTCACCGGCGACCAGATCGTTCGGGTGAGCCAGCGCGATCATCTCGATGCCCTGGTTGGTCGGCTTGAGCGCGGTGTCGTTCGGGGAGCCGTTGGTGACGAAGGTTTCCACGCGACCGACCGACTGCGAGACCTGCAGGTTCCTGGCGTTCTTCGGCACTTCGGTGGCGAAGGTGGCCGGCGTACCGCGCCAGCGCTTGGGCTTGCCGTCCTCTTCCCAGCTGGCCGACAGACCGTTGTTGATCGTGGCCAGGCGGTAGGTGCCCTGCTGGGTCAGCTCGACATCGAACACGCTGCGGAACTTGCCGGTCGCCGCGTTCTGCGGCTGCACGGTGCTGCCGTCCGGCGCGGTGATGACCAGGTTGTCCAGGCGCAGCGGCACGTGGTTGAAATAGAACAGGTCGTTGGAGACCGCCGCATCGACGGTGATCCACGGGTTGGTGCCCGCGATCACGGTCTGCGAGGGCTGCAGCCAGGCCTTGTGGGCCAGGGCGGAGAACGGAAGTGCGGCGGCCATGGCGGCGGCGAGGACGAGCGTGCGCTTCATCGAAAAACTCCAGGTGGATGGGGGATCAGGGCTTGGCGGTCAGGGTGACCAGACCGAGTTCGGTCGCGCCCTGGGCCTTGCCGGACTGGGCGGACGTGGCCGGCCAGGTGAAGGGGATCTTGAGCAGTTCGCGGCCGCCGACTTCGCGCACCGCTTCCACCACGAGGGTGTAGTTGCCCGGTGCCAGCGCCTTGAGCGCCGGCTGCTTGTCGCTGAAGGAGAGCGCGTGCTTGCCGACCGGGCGGGTCGGGCCGGTCACGCCGTCCACCGGCACCTCCAGCGTGCGGCCGCTCTTGCGCCACCACTGGCGCAGGTCGGGCAGCCACTTGGTGCCATGGCCTTCGGCGTTGCCGGTCTGCTGGTACCAGACGGAGAGGTTGGCGGCGACCTTCTGGTCGGCTCCTTCCAGCCACACGGCCACATACGGGCGGTGGTACTCGGCCACGTTGAGCTTGGGCACCTCGACGTTGATGTCCAGGGTGGTGGCATAGGCCGGCGAGGTGGCCAGCAGGCCGCTCAGGGCGATGGTCAGGGTGACGCGCATGGTGCGGCTCCGGAAGGGACGGTCAGTGGATGAGGATCAGGGCGATCAGCAGCGGGATCAGCAGGCCCAGGCCGACCAGCGGCCAGGTCATGCGGCGCTGGCGGGCATGCAGGTGCAGCAGGAACAGGCCGGTGATGCAGAACACCAGGCAGGCCACGGCGAAGATATCCAGGAACCAGCCCCAGGCGGGCCCGGCATTGCGCCCTTTGTGCAGATCGTTGAAATAGGACACCCAGCCGCGTGCGGTGGATTCGTATTCCACGTCGCCCGTTTCGCGGTCGATGCTCAGCCAGGCATCGGCCCCCGGGCTGGGCATGGAGAGATAGATTTCGCCATCGGACCATTCGGCCGGGCGGCGCCCGATCGAGATGCCGAGCTGCGCATCCAGCCAGCGGCTGGCCACCCGGGGAATGGGCGCGTGGCCATCGGCGCGGTCGCCCAACTTGCCGAGCAGGTCAGCAGGCAGCTCGAGCTGGCGGCTGACCACCTGCGGCGTGGCTTCGATCCTGGCCGCGTGGTTCAAGGTGATGCCGGTCGCGGCGAACAGCAGCATGCCGATCAGGCACACCGCCGAGCTGATCCAGTGCCACTGGTGCAGCGTGCGCAGCCAGAAGCCGCGGCGTTGTTGTTGCACGCTGGAAGAAGGAGCGCTGGTGGCCACGGTCGGGAGAGAGAGTACTGAGGGGCGAATTACACCATTGATGAGAATGATTCGCAATTTGTGAAAAAAGAAGGCAGCGTTCCGTCGCCGGCGCGCTGCCCGAGGTCAAGGCCAGCGGCGACGTCACTCAGGACGCCGCCGCGGTGTGCCTCAGAACTTGGCGTTCAATGAGATCCAGTAGCTGCGACGCTGATCCTTGGTGGCGTAATCGTCCACGCAGCTGAACTCGCTGTCGCTGATCAGCACGCAGGACTGCGAGACGAAGTCCTTGTCGAACAGGTTGTTGACCCGCGCGTTGACGGTCAGCCACTTATTGATATCCCAGCTGCCGCCGAGGTGGAAGATCGTGTAGTCCTCGTAATAGCGGGTCTGCGAGCTGCTCACGCCGCCGACGTTGCTGACCAGCGTGTCGCGGTAGCGGTCGTAGCGGCCTTCGCCGATCAGCGACAGGCTCACCGCCTCGCTGATCTGCCAGTTCAGGCTCGCATTGGCCATGTGCTTGGCCGGGTTGCCGGTGATCGGCAGGCCCTTGCCGGTGCCGCTGGTCTGCTCGCTCTTGGTCCAGGTGTAGTTGCCGCGCAGCTGCAGGGTGTCCAGCAGATCGACCTGGGCGGCGGCTTCGACGCCGCGGGTTTCGGCCTTGTCGATGTTCACGCTCTGGCCGAAGGTGCTGTAGCCCAGCTCGGCCCAGCCCGGACCGATGTCCACGCAGTAGCTGCCATCGTTCGGGGCGACTTCGCAGTTGGCGAAGGTGCCGCCGCTGGCGATCTTGTCATCGAACTTGTTGAGGAAGCCGGTGAGGTTGAAGCCCCAGCGATCGCCTTCGTAGTAAGTGGCGATTTCGTAGTTGGTGCTGGTTTCCGGCTTCAGGTTGGGCGAGCCGACCAGCGGGGTCACGCCCTGGCCGCCGAAGCCGACGATGCCCGGGAACAGCTGATCCGGACGCGGGGTCTTGTAGCCCGTGCTGACGCCGCCCTTGACAGTCCAGGCATCGCTGGCGTTCCACACCAGGTAGGCGCGCGGGCTGACGTGGCTGCCGAAGATGTTGTGGTCGTCATAGCGCACGCCGACCGTGGCGGTCAGGGTATCGGTCAGCGACCAGTTGTCCTCGGCGAACAGCGCCCACATGCGGTGCTGCTGCTTGACGTTGTTCTTGTAGCCGTTGCCGTCCATGCCGAACACGCCATCGACCATGTCGGTGTCGTTGTACTGGCCGCCCACGGTGAGCTTGTGCGCGCCGAAGGTGAGATCGAGCATGGTGTCCAGCACGTTGCCCTCCAGCTCCATGGTGCGCAGCGGGCGCGGCAGGAAGGCCTGCAGGCGCGCCAGCTCCGCCGGATTGAGTGCGCTCAACCCGTTGCGCGCGCCGGCCGCGCAGTTCGCTGCGGCACCGGTGCGGCGGCAGACGTCGTTCCACAGGCCCTGCAAATCAGCGCGCTCGTCCAGGGTCAGCGGCAGCGAGCGGCCGAGGTTGTTGCTGGTGATGTGGGTCAGCGTGGTCTGCCAGGTGCCGAACTCATAGCGGCCCTGATGGGTCAGTGCCAGCTGGTCGCGCTCATAGCGCTGGTAGGCGGTGTAACCCACGCGCGGCTGCACCACGCGGCGGGTGATGTTGCCCGGACCGTTTGGGTTGCGGATCGTCGCATTGCCAACGCGCCACAGGCTGGCCAGGCTGTCCAGGGTGCCAGTCTGGCCTTCGCTGTTGTCGTACTTCTGGCGCGACACGTCGTAGTCCAGCCACAGCTCGTGGTCGTCATTGACGATGAAGTTCAGGCGCAGGCCGGTGTTCCAGTTGGTGTTGGCCACCGCCTTGCCGCCGCCACCGAAGCCGATGCTGCGCGACCACAGCGTGCCGTCCGGCAGCGGCAGGTCATCCCATTCCGGGTTGGAGGCTTTGGCGTCGTAGTAGCTGCCGCGCACCGACAGTCCCAGGCGGTCCTTGATCAGCGGACCACTCAGGTAGACATCGGTGCTGCGGGCATCACCGAACTGGTCGTCCTGCTGCATCGTGAAGCCCTGGGTGACCGCGCCATGCCACTCGGTCTGGTTGCGGCGGGTGATGATGTTGATCACCCCGCCCATCGCATCGGAGCCGTACAGCGTGGACATCGGGCCGCGGACCACTTCGATGCGTTCGATCGCATCCAGCGGTGGCATGTACGAGAACTGGCCGCCACCGAAGTTGTTCGGGTACAGGTTGCCGGCGTTGCTCTGGCGGCGACCGTCGATCAGCACCAGGGTGTAGTCCGAGGGCATGCCACGCATGGAAATGGTGGCGCGGCCGTTCTTGTCGGTCGGCTCCATGCCCACGTCGATGCCTTCCACGTCGCGCAGCGCATCCACCAGGCTGGTGTACGGGCGCTTGCTCAGCTCCTCGCGGCTGATCACGCTGATGCTGGCCGGGGCATCGGCGATCTTCTGCTCGAAGCCGGCGGCGGTCACGACCACCTTGTCCAGCGTGGTCGGGGCGGCGGCCTCGCCGTTGGCGAAGGCCGGGGCGCTCAGCGCACCGAGCAGGGCGATGGACAGGGTGCAGCGGGACAGGGACGTGCGACGACGATGGCGCTGGGCCATGGGGGTAACCTCGGAAAGAAGAACGCGGACGCAACGCGGCAGGCCGCAGGGCGGCAACACGCGCAGGAATTAGGAAGGCCGGGAACGGGCAGAGCGTGCGTGACCGCGCGGGGCGCGATGGCGCCGCCGGCAGTCGGGATCAGCCCTGCGGAGGGGCCTGGCCGCGCTGGACGCGCAGGCCGGGTGCAGCAGGCAGCGGCGTGGCCGGTGCCGAATCAATGGCGGGTACGACCCGTGGCGGCTGTGCTACCAGCGTGGCCATCAGCGCATCCAGCGATTCCACGACCGGTGGCAGCGACGGCTGCGGCGGTGGCGTGGAAGCAGGGCGCGCGCTGGCGACCCGGCGCGGCTTGGCCGGGGTGTCTTCCTGCACCGCGGTCTCACCGCCGCCGACAGGATGCTCGTCCATTGGCATCTGCAGGACCATCACGGTGCTGCCCGGGGCAACGCGCTCGAGTACCGGCAGGCCGGTAAACAGCATCGCCAGCACCGCCAACCACGCCAGCACCACAGGCAGCGCCGGGCGCTGCCCGCGCATGGCGGTGGCAAAGCTGCGATGGCGGTGAGGGTGGCGCAAGGGAAGATCCCGAAAGGGCGGACCGGACCTCCGGTTCGCAACGCGCCGAGATTGTAGTGAGAAATGTTCACAAGCGCAAATGGGAATGATTTGCGATTGCGGGGGCCTATGGCGCCAGGCTCAGATCTCGCTCCAGCGTCGCAGGAGATTGTGATACACCCCGGTCAACTGCAGCACGGCCGCGCTGTCGGCACCGGTGGTGCGCAGCGTTTCGATCGCACTGTCCATCTCCAGCAGCGT
Organism: Stenotrophomonas sp. TWI809; assembly: GCF_039673205.1. Lineage (NCBI taxonomy): Bacteria > Pseudomonadati > Pseudomonadota > Gammaproteobacteria > Lysobacterales > Lysobacteraceae > Stenotrophomonas > Stenotrophomonas sp. TWI809. The sequence goes on from NZ_JBDJLE010000015.1 coordinate 15,293, forward strand.
GCGCCGCGCGCTGTCATCGCGCACCATGCTCTGCACCCAGAAGAATGAGGCCAGCCGCGACCCACGGGTGACCGGATTGACGCGGTGCAGGCTGCTCGAGGGATACAGCACCAGATCGCCGGCGGGGAGCTTCACCTCGTGCTCGCCGTAGGTATCGCTGATCACCAGCTCGCCGCCGTCATAGTCGTCCGGCGCGGTGAGGAACAGCGTGCACGATACGTCCGAGCGCAGATGACTGCGCTGTCCGTCCAGCTGGGTAATCATCACCGCCCCATCCACGTGGAAGCCGTACTCGCCGCCGCCCTGGTAGCGGTTGAAACGGGGCGGCAGAATCCGCAGTGGCAATGCCGCCGCGAAGAACAGCGGATGCCGGTCCAGGGCGCCCAGCACGATCCGGCCCAGCTCGGCCTTCAGGGGCGAGGCGTCGGGCAATTGTTCATTGCGCTTGACCTGCGCGCCCTGCGCGCCGACGGTCTCGCGCCCATCGGCCCATGCCGCCTCGGCCAGCGCGCGCTGGAGGTGGGCCAGTTCATCCGCGCTCAGTACGTCGGGAACATGCAGCAACATGACAGGGTCCTTGTACGACGCAGGGGAGGGCTCCCCTGCGTCGGCCGGTGGTCAGAAGCGGAAGTCCGCACTGAACAGGACGGTGCGCGGGGCACCCGGGGTGTAACGGTAGCCGCTCTTGTTGATCGCAGCCACGTACTGCTTGTCGAACAGGTTGTAGGCGTTCAAGCGCAGCACCAGGTGCTCGTTGATGGCATACGAAGCCACCGCATCGTAAACCGTGTAGGACTTGGTGAAGGCCGGGGTACCGACCGCACCGTCGGTGCCGCGATGCATCTGGCCGGCGTAGCGCACGCCGCCGCCGATCGTCAGGCCGGACGGGAAGGCATAGCTGGTCCAACTGGTGAAGGTGTCGCCCGGGGTGTAGGTCAGGTTGCGGGTGCCGTCGGCGGCGACGTTGGCGCCTTCTTCCACCTCGGTATCCAGATGGCTGTAACCCGCCGAAACCGACCAGTTGTCGGTGATGCGGCCCACGGTGGAGACTTCGATGCCCTGCACCGACTTCTTGCCGGTCTGGGTCGGGTTGCCCGCATCGTCCAGGACCTGCGTGTTGATCTCGTTGCTGACCTCGGTCTTGAACAGCGCCACGTTGAAAGCGAGTGCGTCATCGAGGAAGGCCCACTTTGTCCCCACTTCGATGGTCCTGGCTTTCTGCGGCTCCAGGCTCGGATTGTCAGCGCTGCTGGTAGAGGCGCTCAGCTGGAAGTTGCTGCCGCCCGGCGGCTGCTGGGAGAGGGCGTAGTTGGCGTACAGGCTGACGATGTCATCGACCTTGTAGACCGCGCCGAGCTTCCAGTTGAGCAGGGTGTCCGAATGTTCAAGCGAGGGATTGGCGATCACGGTGCCAACCGGGTTGGCGCCACAGGCCGGACCACGGCCGCCGCACACCGACGCACTCTGGTACTCGGTCGAGTAGTGGTCCGCGCGCAGACCTGCGGTGACCAGCAGGCTTTCGCCGAGGTTGAGGGTGTCGAAGAGATAGATCGAGGAGGTGGTGGTCTTGCCGTGGCTGTCGGCGCCGTTGTGTGCCCAGGTCAGTCCGGTCGCGTTCCAGTCCGGGGCATACAGGTTGGCCGGCGACCAGGTGGTGCCACCGGTGGCGGCCTGGCCGAAGCTCTTGAGCTCCTCGCGGGTGAATTCCAGGCCGGCGCTCAGGTTGTGCACGATCGCCCCGGTGGTGATATCCGCCCGCAGGTTGAGCTGGTCGGTCAGGATCGTGTTCTGCTGGTCCTTGAAGGTCGGCAGGCTGCGCGCGATGGTGTAGGTGGCTGGATCGGCCGGGTTGGTGAAGCGGATGTTGCCGGTCGGTGCGCCATTGGCACCGCGCGTGCCGGTACCCATGAACGCGGTCAGCAGGTAATCCTGGTCGGTGCGGCCCCAGCGGGCGGTGTTGGTCACGCGCACCGCGTCGTTGATGTCGTGCTCGATGCGGAACGTCGCCATCTTCGCGGTGACATCGTCGTGGTCGGCGCGGGTGCCGTAGAAATTCTCCGGATCGACCGGCTGGCCGGCCAGCTGCTCCAGGCTGGGCTGCGGCGTCCAGCCCGGCAGGCCCAGGGTCGGCACGCCGCCGTCGGGCACGTTGTCCTGGTCCACGTAGAGCAGGTTGAGGAAATAACGCGTGCTGGTGCCCAGGCCGAACGCCAACGACGGTGCGATGCCCCAGCGGCGGTTGTTGACGTGGTCGCGGCCGGGTTGGTCGCTGTCCTGCCACATCGCATTCACGCGCAACGCACTGGTTGCGCCGAGCGCCTGGTTCCAATCGGCGGTGCCGCGCTGCTGGCTGTCGGTACCGGCCGAGACCGTGCCCGACACGGCGTTGTGCAGGTTGGCCTGTTTGCTGACCATGTTGATCGCACCCGTGGGTGCCGAGCGTCCGTTGTCGGTGCCGGCCGGGCCCTTGGCCACCTCCACCTGCTCGGTATTGAACACATCCCGCGAGATCGAACCGAGGTCGCGCACGCCATCGACGAAGATGCTGCTGGAGGTGTCGAAGCCGCGCATGAAGATGCTGTCGCCGGTGTTGGTGTTGCCGTTCTCACCCACGTAGAACGTACCCACCCCCGGGCTGTTGCGCAGCGCATCGGTCAGCGTGGTCGCGCCCTGCTGATTGAACAGGTCGCTGGTGATCACCTGGATCGTCTGTGGGGTGTCCTGCAGCGACTGGGTGAACTTCGGGGAAGCGACCTTGTCGGCCTTGAAGCCGCGCACGCCGCGCACATCGATCTGATCCAGGGTCTGCGGCGTGTTGCCACTGGACTGGGCGTGCGCGATGACCGGCAGGACAGCCAGGCTCAGCCCGGTGACCAGGCCGGCAGTGGCGCGACCGGCAACGGTGCGCGGAAAGGAAGAATGCTTGCGGCTCTTGATCATGGTGTGGACGATCCGGGAAGGGAAAGACGGGCGGCGCGGCGCGCGCGGGGAACAGCGGCCGGCAATGGAGACGCGGGCACGCGAAGCCGTTCGCACTGCGCACAGGCGCAGGCACGGCACGCCCCACGCGGTGCGTGGGGCAGGGATCAGGCGTGGGGAGGCGCGTGGCCGGGATTGAGCCGCAGCGAAGGTTCCAGCCGCTGCCGCCGCAGCGCATCGGACGGCCACAGCGGGACCAGGGTCGTCCAGGCGGTGCGCCGCTGACGCAGGGGCACGCCGACATGGCCGAGTTCGGGATCGGGGCCGGACTCGGCGGCCGACGGGGGCTCTGCCGCCGGGAGCTCGGGCACGGGCATGGCCGGAGCGGTCGCCGTCGGCGAGATGTCCCAGGCCAGCGAGGTCCGTGCCGGCGCCTTGCCTGGCTCAGCGCCGCGCTGGGGTCCGCTCAGCCCGCGGCACGCCAGCAGCACCACGCAGAGCGTGGCCCACAGGGCAAGAGCGCCAAGAAGAGAGCGGTGGGCGGACACGGGCTACCGGACGGGCGCGACCGGCTGGCCGCAATGCCTATCGTAATAGGAACAATTCGCGTTTTCAAAACGCCGCCGTTCAGCCCGGCTCAGTCGCGGTCGTCGCGGGCCCAGACCGCGTCGTGTTCCCGCTTGACCGGGAACTTCGCGACCGGCGAGTAGGCGGGGGCGCACAGCGCGGCGCCGTCGCGGATATCGAAGCGGGCCCCGTGCAGGACGCACTCGATGCTGGCCTCGCCGATATCAAAGGTGCCCGAGGACAGCTCGAACTCGTCGTGCGTGCACTGGTCTTCCAGCGCGTACAGCTCGCCGTCCAGGTTGAACACCACGATCGGCGTGCCGGTCACTTCATCAAAGGTGCTCTTCATCTCGCCCGGCAGCAGCTCGGCGCTGGCGCAGACGAAGGTCCAGGTGTCGCTCACGCCGGCACCGCCAGCGGCTTTTCCAGGATCTCGAAGCGCAGGTCGTCGCGCTTGGGGATGCCGAAGCGTTCATCGCCATACGGGAAGGGCTTCTTGATGCCGGTGCGCTGGTAGCCGCGGCGCTCGTAGAAGGCGATCAGCTCGTCGCGGATGTCGATCACCGTCATCTGCATGACCGGCACGCCCCACTCGCGCGCGGCGTGGGCTTCGGCGGCCAGCATCACCTGCTTGCCGATGCCGCCGCCCTGCTGGGCTGGGTCCACCGAGAACATGCCGAAGTAGCCCTTGCCCTGGTCATCGGCCACGTGCGCGCAGGCCAGCAGCTGGCCGTCGCGCTCGGCGAGCAGGATGGTGCTGCGCGGGCGCTCGATGTCGGCCTGCAGGCCCTGCGGGTCGATGCGGGCGCCATCGAGGATGTCGGCCTCGGTGGTCCAGCCGGCGCGGCTGGCCTCGCCCCGGTAGGCGGAGGTGACAAGGGTGACGAGGGCGGGGATGTCGGCCAGCGTGGCGGCGCGGTAGGTGAGGGTGCTCATGCGGCCATTTTAGGCTGGTCGGGGCCGGGACGGAAACGACCGGGACCGGCAACAAAAAACGCCGTGGCAGGCCACGGCGTTCCGGTTGGACATAGACGGGCGAAGGCTCAGCCCAGCAGCTTGCGCACCTTGTTCAGCGCCACGATGAAGCGCTCGATCTCGTCATGCGTGTTGTAGAACGCCAGCGAGGCGCGGCAGGTCGCGGCGACGCCGTAGTACTGCAGCAGCGGGTGCGCGCAGTGCTGGCCCGAGCGGACCGCGACGCCTTCCAGGTCGAGCAGGGTGGCCAGATCGTGCGAATGCGCGCCGTCCACCAGGAAGGAGACCACCGCCGCCTTGTCCGGCGTGGTGCCGAAGATGCGCAGGCCCTCGATCTTGTTCAGCTCTTCGGTGAAGTGCGCCAGCAGCTCGCCTTCGCGGGCTTCCACGTGCTCCAGGCCCAACGACTCGAGGTAATCCACCGCCACGCCCAGGCCGATGAAGCCGGCGATGTTCGGGGTACCGGCTTCGAACTTGTGCGGGGCGTCGTTGAACACGGTGCCTTCGAAGCTGACTTCCTTGATCATCTCGCCACCGCCGAGGAACGGCGGCATGGCGTCCAGATGCTCGCGCTTGGCCCACAGCGCGCCGGTGCCGGTCGGGCCGCACATCTTGTGGCCGGTGATGGCATAGAAGTCACAGCCGATCGCGGGGATGTCGACCTTGCGGTGCGGCACGGCCTGCGAGCCATCCACCACGGTGACGATGCCGCGCTTGCGGGCTTCGCGGCAGATCTCGCGGACCGGGTTGACCGTGCCCAGCACGTTGGAGACGTGGGCAACCGCGAGCAGCTTGACCTCGGGGGTCATCGCCGCACGCAGTGCGTCCAGGTCCAAGGCGCCCTCCGGGGTGATCTCGGCCACGCGGATCGTCGCGCCGGTGCGCTGGGCGACCAGCTGCCACGGCACGATGTTGGCGTGGTGTTCCATGCGTGAGACCAGGATGACATCGCCGGCCTTCAGCCGCGGCAGTGCCCACGAATAGGCGACCAGGTTGATCGCGAACGTCGTGCCGCTGCACAGCACCAGCTCGCTGGCGCGCACGTTGAGGAAGCGTGCCAGCTTGTTGCGCGCGCCTTCGTAGGCATCGGTCGCCTCGGTGCCGAGCGCATGCACCGCACGGCTGACGTTGGCGTTGTAGCGGCGGTAGAACTCGTCCACCGCGCCGATCACCTGCACCGGCTTCTGGCCGGTGTTGGCGTTGTCGAAATACACCAGCGGCTTGCCGTGCACTTCGCGCATCAACAGCGGGAAGTCCAGGCGCACGCGGTCCCAATCGGGTGCGGCGCCGGTATCGGCGACCGGGCGCGGCGTGGACAGGTTCATGCCACGCCCGCCAGGGCCAGCGCACGGTCGAGCTGGGCGGTGAGCTGCTCGGTCAGGCGCGCGTCGAGGGCGTTCAGCGGTTCATGGCAGAACGCCGCGCTCAGCAGCTGCTGCGCGCGATCGGCCGGCAGGCCGCGCGAGCGCAGGTAGAACAGCGCATTCGCATCGAGCTGGCCGACCGTGGCGCCGTGGGCAGCCTTCACTTCGTCAGCATCGATCACCAGCGTGGGCTGGGTGTCGATCTCGGCATCGGCGGAGAGCAGCAGGTTCTTGTTGGACAGGTTGGCGTCGGTGCCATCGGCGCCTTCGCGGATGTGGATGCCACCGTGGAAGACCACGCGGCTGCGGTTGGCCGCCACACCACGCCAGACCATTTCCGAGGCGGTATCGCGTGCGATGTGCTCGATGCCCAGGCGGGTGTCGACATGGCGGCGGCCGTTGCCAAGCAGCACGCCGTTGGCGGTCAGCTGGGCGTTGTCGCCTTCCAGGCGGACGTTGAGCTCATGGCGGCTCAGCGCGGCGCCCAGTTCCAGATCGACACGGCGGTACTGCGCGTTGCGGGCCAGCACGGCGTCGGTGCGCAGCAGCGAGGTGGCGCGGGTGGCGTCGGCCTGCACGCGCGCGTGCGAGAGCACGGCATCCTGCGCCAGGTGGACGTGCACCAGGGTGTTGTCCAGGTGCGCGGCATCGCCGACATGCAGGTGGTGCTCGACCACGCCCAGCGCAGCGCAAGCACGAAGTTCGATCAGGTGACGGTGGTGCCAGGACAGATCGGTATCGCCGGCGACGCTGATGAAGACCAGCTGCAGCGGCGTCTCGACCTGCACGCCTGCGTCCACGCGCAGCAGCACGCCTTCATCGGCGAGCGCGGCGTTGAGGCGGGCGAACACTTCCTCGCTGCGCTCGAAGCGGCGGCCGAGGAAGCGAGCGGCTTCATCGCCCGCGGCCAGTGCCGAGGACAGGGTGGCCAGCTGCACACCGGCCGGCACCGCAGCGACATCGCTCAGCGCGCCGGACGGTCGACCATTGACGAACACCAGCCGCGGCGACGGAATGTCGGCCAGCAGGGCGGCATCGACCACGGCCGGGGCGAGCGGCGCCGGCTGGAAGCTGCGACGCTCCAGCTGGCGCAGGGAGGTGTATTTCCAGGCTTCGGTACGCGGGCCGGGCAGGCCGGCCTGCAGGGCGGCATCCAGCTCGGCGCGACGTGCATCGCTGCCGCAGAAGCCGCTGGCGAGGGAATCGAGCAGGGCGCTCATCAGACCGCTGCCTCCGGCACCACACGGTCCTTCAGGAAGTGGTAGCCATGGGCTTCCAGTTCCAGGGCCAGTTCCGGGCCGCCGCTCTGCACGATCTTGCCATCGGCCAGCACATGCACCACGTCCGGCTTGATGTAATCGAGCAGGCGCTGGTAATGGGTGATCACGATGAAGGAACGGTCCGGCGAACGCAGCGCGTTGACGCCGTCGGCCACGCTCTTGAGCGCGTCGATATCCAGGCCGGAGTCGGTTTCATCCAGGATCGCCAGCTTCGGCTCGAGCACGGCCAGCTGGAAGATCTCGTTGCGCTTCTTCTCGCCACCGGAGAAGCCTTCGTTGACGCCGCGGTGCAGCAGCTCGTCCTTCAGGTGCAGCACGGCCAGCTTCTGGCGGACCAGCTTGAGGAACTGCATCGAATCCAGTTCTTCCTCACCACGCGCCTTGCGCTGGGCGTTGAGCGCCGCGCGCAGGAAGTAGGTGTTGTTCACACCGGGGATTTCCACCGGGTACTGGAAGGCCAGGAACAGGCCGGCGGCGGCGCGTTCTTCCGGTGCCAATTCGAGCAGATCACGGCCTTCGAACTGCACGCTGCCTTCGCTCACGTCATAGCCATCGCGGCCGGCCAGGACGTTGCCCAAGGTGGACTTGCCGGCGCCGTTGGGACCCATGATGGCGTGCACCTGGCCGGGCTTCACGTCGAGCGAGAGGCCCTTGAGGATTTCTTTGTCGCCAATGCGTGCGTGGAGGTTGTCGATCTTCAACATGTCGATAATCGTCTTGTCAGATAGGGGAACTGGAGGCAGCGCGACTCAGAGGTCGTATTCGCTGCGCTCGAGGAATTCGTTGCGCAGGTAAGTGACCCGCGCGGTGGTCAAGGCCGCCTTGGCGCCGGAATACAGCATCGGGTACATCGAGCCGTACAGCAGGCGAGGGTTCTCGTTCTCGCCCACCGGGTAGCGCGCGTCCAGATCGGCGTCGCGCAGCTGGACCCACAGGCGCTGCGCGGCTTTCATCTTTGCCAGTGCGACCGGCTCGCCGGCCAGCTTGGCCACGATCTGACGGTACACCGCGTTCAGTTCGGCATCGGCCTGCTTGAACTCGCCGTCAGCGCAGGCATTGAGCTCGAGCTGATTGCCACCCGGATCGCATTTCACGTCCTGCGCGGCCACCGGCGCCACCGCGCCCAGCAGCAGACCCAGGCTGATCAGGACGCGGATCATCCGACCGAGCCTTCCAGGCTGACTTCCAGCAGCTTCTTGGCTTCCACCGCGAACTCCATCGGCAGCTCGCGGAAGACCTGCTTGCAGAAGCCGTCGACGATCATCGAGACCGCGTTTTCCTGGTCGATGCCGCGGGCGCGGCAATAGAACAGCTGGTCGTCGGAGATCTTGGAGGTGGTCGCTTCGTGCTCGACCGTCGCGCTGGGGTTCTTCACCTCGATGTAGGGGAAGGTATGCGCGCCGGACTTCTTGCCGATCAGCAGCGAATCGCACTGGGTGTAGTTGCGCGCGCCCTCGGCGCCGCGATCGATCTTCACCAGGCCACGATAGGTGTTCTGGCCATGGCCGGCGCTGATGCCCTTGCTGACGATCTTGCTCTTGGTGCGCTTGCCGATGTGGATCATCTTGGTGCCGGTGTCGGCCTGCTGACGATGGTGGGTCAGCGCGACCGAGTGGAACTCGCCGACCGAATCATCGCCAAGCAGCACGCACGACGGGTACTTCCAGGTGATCGCCGAGCCGGTCTCGACCTGGGTCCAGGTGACCTTGCTGCGCGCACCACGGCACTCGGCACGCTTGGTGACGAAGTTGTAGATGCCGCCCACGCCGTTCTCATCGCCCGGGTACCAGTTCTGCACCGTGGAGTACTTGATCTCGGCATCGTCCAGCGCGACCAGCTCGACCACCGCGGCATGCAGCTGGTTCTCATCGCGCATCGGCGCGGTGCAGCCTTCCAGGTAGGACACGTACGCCTTGTCTTCGCAGATGATCAGCGTGCGCTCGAACTGGCCGGTGTGGCCGGCGTTGATGCGGAAGTAGGTGCTCAGCTCCATCGGGCAACGCACGCCCTTGGGGATGAACACGAAGCTGCCATCGGAGAACACCGCCGAGTTGAGCGCGGCGAAGTAGTTGTCGCCGACCGGCACCACGGTCCCCAGGTACTGTTTGACCAGCTCCGGGTGTTCCTTGATCGCTTCGGACATGGAGCAGAAGATCACGCCCTTCTCGGCCAGTTCCTTGCGGAAGGTGGTGCCGACCGAAACCGAATCGAACACCGCATCCACGGCGACGCCGGCCAGCTTGGCGCGCTCATGCAGCGGCACGCCGAGCTTGTCGTAGGTGTCCAGCAGTTCCTTGGGCACGTCGTCCAGCGAGGCGTACTTCGGGCCCTTGGGCGCGGAGTAATAGCTCAGCGCCTGCAGGTCGATCTGCGCGATCTGCAGCTTGGCCCAGTCCGGCATCGGCATGGTCAGGAAGTGGCGGTAGGCGTCCAGGCGCCACTGCGTCATCCATTCCGGCTCGTCCTTCTTGGCCGACAGGGCACGGATGGTGTCCTCGTCCAGGCCGGGCGGCAACGAGTCCGATTCGATGTCGGTGATGAAGCCCGCCGAATACTTGCGGCCGAGCTGCTCATGGATCTCGCGGTTGGGGGTATCGCCGGTGGCGACGGTATCGAGGGTATCGGTGGCCATGGGGGCTGCCTGATCAGGAGACGACATCCGCCGCGATCGCGCGGCGGTGGGCGTCAACAAGGGGAAGAGGGGGCAGGATCTGCGCCAGGGTGACCGCGCGCAGCGCTTCGGACACCACGTCGTTGATCATCCGCCAGCTGCTGCGCGCGCCACACTGCAGCTCGCGGCCGCACTGGCTGTGGTCGTGGGCGCACTCGGTCAGGCCCAGTGGCCCTTCCATGGCTTCCACGATCTCGAACAGCGTGATCTGGTCTGCCGCGCGGGTCAGCCGGTAGCCGCCGCGGACGCCGCGCAGGCCTTCGACCAGACCGGCCTGGGCCAGCGGCTTGAGCAGCTTGCTGACGGTGGGCGGTTCCAGACGGGCGAACTCGGCCAGTTCAGTCGCACTGAGCACCTCGCCCGGGCGGGCAGCGAGCACGGTCAACACGACGGTGGCGTAATCGGTGAGCTTGGTGACGCGGAGCATGTGGGGTGCAGAACCATAAAGCGGACTGAAATTGTACGCTTTTCTCCGGCGGCATCCAACCCGCCCGTTCAGGCGCCCGCAGGGCGGCCCTGAGCCCATATTGAAGCGTATCGCTTTGGCAATCACAAAGATTAAGCGAGAATCGGGGCTTCCCACCGCAACGGTCAGCCAGATGCCCAAGAAGATCCAGGCCCGCAAGTCCACCATCCATGGCAATGGCGTGTTCGCGCTGGCGCCGATCAAGAAGGGCGAGCGGGTCATCCAGTACAAGGGTCTGCTGCGCAGCCACGCCGACGTGGACGCCGACGACACCGGGGATGTGGAAAGCGGTCATACCTTCCTGTTCACCCTCAATGACGACTACGTTATCGATGCGAACTACAAGGGCAACGACGCGCGCTGGCTCAACCACAGCTGCGATCCGAACTGCGAAGCGGTGATCGAGGAAGCCGAGGGTGACAACCGCCGCGAGGACAAGGTCTTCATCGAGGCGATCAAGGACATCAAGCCGGGCGATGAGTTGACCTACAACTATGGCATCACCCTGGCCGAGCGTCACACCGCGCGCCTGAAGAAGATCTGGGAATGCCGCTGCGGGTCGAAGAAGTGCACCGGCACGATGTTGCAGCCCAAGCGCTGATCCCACCGGTCGCCACCGACTCCCGATCGGTGGCTGTCCCGACACGCTGTGCACATCGTGGTCACCGCCGCCCAATGCACCCGTGGCCACACTGAGCGCTCCTACTTACTGGAGCCGCTCCATGGCACACGCACTCAACGGCAAGCACATCGCGATCCTCGCCACCGATGGCTTCGAACAGTCCGAGCTGCAGGAACCCAAGCGCCTGCTGGAATCCTGGGGCGCCTCGGTCAAGGTGATCGCCCCCGGTGACGCCCGCACGATCCGCGGCTGGAAAGACAAGGACTGGGGCGAGAACGTCACGGTCGATGCACCGCTGAAAGGCGCCAAGGCCGACGATTACGACGCGCTGGTGCTGCCCGGCGGCGTGATCAATCCTGACAAGTTGCGCATCGACGCCGATGCGATCGCGCTGATCAAGGCCTTCGGTGGAGCGGGCAAGCCGGTTGCCGCGATCTGCCACGGCCCGTGGCTGCTGGTCGAGTCCGGCCTGGCCAAGGGCCGCAAGGTCACCTCGTGGCCGTCGCTGAAAACCGATCTGGGCAATGCCGGTGCCGAGTGGACCGATGCCGAAGTGGTGGTGGATGGTGGCCTGATCACCAGCCGCAAGCCGGGGGATATTCCGGCCTTCGCCGATGCGGTGGCGAAGGCGTTGGCCGGTTGATCGTGTGGGCACCGACCCAGGTCGGTGCCCACCATCGCGTTATTTGCTGAGCAGCCCGGCCGGCACCAGCGCGCCGAGATCCTGGTTGAAGGTGACCACCAGCTTGCCGTTCTCCACCTGCGCCGACTGCACCTGCAGCGTGCCGAGCACCGCGGCCACGCTCGGGTCGATCTTGTAGATCGGCTCGCGCTGGGCGTAATCGGTGAGCCAGGCATTGAGCAGGCCGCGCGTACGCGAATCCAGCTTGCCGCCGTTGTTGGCCGGGGTGAAATCATCGACCGTCGGCTCCTGCAGGTGGAAGCCCTGGGTCTGCGCGTCATAGCGCAGGCCGCTGCTCAGCTTCACTTTACCCAGCGGCGCCGGGTTGCCGCCGGCGGTCGCCATGGCGACATCGAAACCCAGGTCCAGCCGGCTGCCCTGCGGAAGGGTCAGCTGCGGATGGCTCATCGTCATTGCGATCAGGCCCCCCAGCGCGTTCTGCGTGCGCGGGAAGCTGCCGTCGAGGTACTGCTGCACATCGGTGGCGCCGACCGACAACTGGCGGCCGGACACGCTGGGCGCGGCCTGCGCGCCAATGGCGGCGGCCAGCAGCACGGTGCAGGCGGCGAGGCGGGACAACAGCGGACGAACGTTCATGGCGGCAGGCCGTGGGGAATGAGATGCCAACAATAGCGCGCGCGGCTGAATCCAGCTTTGACGTACGTGGTCAGGTGGCGATGGCGCGCCCTGCCGATGCAGTCAGTTCAGTACCGGCTGGATCGAGGCGCCGTGGATCTCCCACCCGCTCCCATCCGCGCGTGGTTGCAGCCGATACCAGCCTTCGAAACGCAGGGTGCTTGTGCCGGTGCTGACCCGGATCTGGACCGGCACTTCGCGCAGGCGCGAGGGCTGGGCGGTGTCCCGTGCGATGGGCGCGCTGGTCTTGATGCGCAGCCCGCGGAAGTCGGGCAGTGCGCGAAGGGCGGCATCGTCCGGGTGGCCGCCCGGGCCGCCGCCGGTCCACTGTGCGTCGGCGGTGGCGACGTCGCCCTGCGCCAATGCACTCAGATAGCGATGCACCAGCGAGGGCTCATCCAGTGCGTCCGCGGCCACTGCACTGAGTGCGGTCGGTGGCGCGGCGGTGGGTGGGGGCGTCGGTGCACTGTGCTGAGGTGGCACGTCATCGGCGTGCGCTGCGCCTTCGCGTGCCGCAGCTGACTCGGTCAGGGGCGGCTGCTGCTGGCAGGAGCAGCCGTGCAGGAACAGCAACGGAAGCAACAGGACGGCGCGGCGCATGCAGGACTCTCCCCGGAGAGCGCCGAGTGTAGCGCCACGCCCGGCGCTTGGCTCAGGGCGCGCCCTGGATCGACTCGAGCGCGGCGAGCACCTCATCCAGCTGCGGCTGCAGCACGGTGAGCGGGTGGCTGGGTTCCTCGGCGTGGCGCTGGGCGAGATCGCGCAGCAGCTGGGTGGCCACGATGGCCGCGGCACGTTCGTCACCGCTGAGCCCGGTGTTGCGCCGCGCGATTTCCAGCAGGCGCATCCAATCCTGCTGCGCACGATGCTCCAGCTCGATGGTGCAGCGCCCGCTGCACTGCAGGCCGTCCTTTTCGATCGGGGTGACGGTGATGCGGTAACGCTGGGAAGAAGAGCTGGCCATGGCTGCCTGCGCGGTGGGGGACAAGGCCACCATAGGCTGCGATGTGTGCGGCGGCGACAGGCGCGGTCGCACGCAGTGTTCCACCCTGTGCGTTCCGCTCGGTTCTGCGATGCCGTGGATCGCGGCAGGACAGGCATCTTCGCGCCACGTGGGCGCCGCACACGTCTCTGGCAACGCTGTGTTTCGCTGCGCGCGCGTCACCAAAAAAAACGGGACGGCATATGCCGTCCCGTCCGGGTGCTGCAGGAAGCGCGCAGATTAGAGCGCGGCATCCTTGAGCTTCTTGAGCGGACGCACCTTCAGCTTGGTGGACGCCGGCTTGGCGGCGAACCACTGCTCTTCCTTGGTGAACGGGTTGATGCCCTTGCGCTTCGGCTTGGCCGGCACGCTGACGGTGGAGATCTTCAGCAGGCCCGGCAGGGTGAAGCTGCCCGCGCCCTTCTTGTGCACCGAAGCGGCGACGGCGCCTTCCAGCGAGGCGAGCACGGCGCGCACGTCCTTGGCGACAACGCCGGACGCTTCAACGATGTGTGCAACCAGACCAGACTTGCTCAGCACTTCCTTGATCGGCTTGGGAGCGGCCGGCTTCGCGGCTGCCTTCGTAGCGACTTTCTTTACTGCCTTCTTCGGGGCAGCCTTCTTAGCGGTCTTTGCCATGGTTTCCTGTTCCGTGAACGGTTGGTTGTTTGGTCGCGCCGAACCCCGTCGGCAAGCGAAATGTAGGGCAACTATGGGGCGCCGCCAATAGGCAAACGCATAAAAATTCGTGATTTCCACGCCCTTCGTTACCGCAGTGCATCAGGTCATAGCCAAAAAACAGGGTCCGCCCTCGCGGCGGAGGCCATCGGTCATGGACCGTCGCACCCCGACTGTCGCACGAAAACCACTTGAAAACAGCATCGATCTTGATGGCCGATTCAGCTGGGAGCGCCGCCTGCCGTGGCGCTGACGGCGGCCAGACACGGTGCTAACGCGGGGCGGTCTAGGCTGGCTTGGCCATTCATCCCGCAGGAGATCAACGATGGGTATTTCGCGTCATGCCACCGCGCATTGGGAAGGTGACCTCAAGACAGGCAAGGGACAATTGAGCACGCCCCAGAGCGGCTTGATGGACAAAACCCGCTATGCCTTCAGCAGCCGCTTCGGTGATGAGAAGGGCACCAACCCGGAAGAACTGATCGCCGCCGCACACGCCGGCTGCTTCACGATGGCGCTGTCGGCCAAGCTCACCGAGGCCGGTTTCGTGCCGACCTCGCTGGATACCGAAGCCAAGGTGGACCTCTCGATGGAGGGGGGGCCCCAGCTGTCGCAGATCACGTTGAAGGTGAAGGCCGTAGTGCCGAACATCGAGGCCACCCAGTTCCGTGCCATCGCCGATGACGCCAAGCAGAACTGTCCGGTGTCCAAGGCGCTGAGTGCGGTACCGATCAGCCTTGAGGCCGAGTTGGCCGGCTGATCCGCGCCCGCGATTGGTGCACAGCAGATTGTGATGGGAAAGCGGCGGCCGCATAGTCGCCGCTTTCCTGTTGTGGGGTATCTGCATGCGTCCGACCGCTCTTGCCGCCCTGATGGCCTGCCTGCTGGCCGGCACCGCGCAGGCCGATGTGCGCCTGCTGACCGCCGCGACCATCCATACCGGGGATCCCGACGCGCCCGCCGCCACAGCGCTGGCGTGGGATACCGGCACCGGGCGCGTGCTCGCCGTCGGTGATCGCCAAGCACTGTTGACGCTGTATCCGCTGGCAGCGCTGACCGACGTCGGCCACGCCACCGTGATCCCGGGGCTGATCGATGCGCATGCACACCTGATGTTCCTGGGCGGCACCCTGATGCAGGCCGACCTGACCGGCGCGGCCGGCACCCAGGACATCGTGGCGCGCCTGCAGCGCTTTGCGGCCGACAATCCCGAGGGCTGGCTGCTGGGCAGCGGCTGGGACCAGAACCGGTGGCCGGACAAACGGTTCCCGACGGTGGCCGATCTCGACGCGGCGTTCCCGGACCGGCCGGTCTGGCTGGGTCGCATCGATGGTCACGCGGGCTGGGGCAACAGTGCGGCACTGCGCGCGGTCGCACGGCAGCCGGGCCAACGCGCGTTGAAGGGCAACTGGCAGCCGGCCGGTGGGCGCATCGTGCGCGATGCCAAGGGGCAGCCGAGCGGGGTGTTCATCGATGAAGCGATGAGCCTGGTGCAGGCGGCGATCCCAACGCCCAGCGACGCCGCCCGCGAGCAGATGCTGACCCGCGCACTGGATAAAGCGGTCAGCCAAGGCCTGACCGGTGTGCACGACATGGGCGTATCGCGCGCCGATCTGGCCCTGATGCGCCGCTTCGCCGATGCCGGCGCGCTGCCGCTGCGCATCGATGCGTATGCCGATGGCAATGGCGATGCCCTCGCGGATCTGTGTGCGCAGGGCGCGTACCAGCATGCCGGTGGCCGCCTGGAAATGCGCGGGGTCAAGCTCTTCATGGACGGCGCGCTGGGCAGCCGCGGTGCCGCGCTGCTGGCCGATTACAGCGACGATCCGCACAACCGTGGGCTGCTGGTGACCTCGCCGGCCGATTTCGAAACGGCGGTGCGCAAAGCCGATAGCTGTCATGTCCAGGTCGCCACCCATGCGATCGGGGATCGTGGCAACCGGATCGCACTGGATACCTATGCCAGGGTGCTGGGCGAGCGCCCTGGCAGCGACCATCGCTGGCGGATCGAGCATGCGCAGGTGGTGGCGCTGGAGGACATTCCGCGCTTTGCCCACCTCGGCGTGATCGCCTCGATGCAACCTGCCCACGCCACCTCGGACATGGGCTGGGCGCAGGATCGGGTCGGTCCCGAGCGCATCCTCGGGGCCTATGCGTGGCGGCGGATGCTGGGCTCCGGTGCCCGTCTTGCGCTTGGTTCGGATTTCCCGGTGGAACAGGTGGATCCCCGCCTGGGCCTGTATGCCGCGGTCACCCGCCAGGACCGTGCCGGCCAACCGCCGGCGGGCTGGCAGCCCGATCAGCGCCTGACCGCGGCCGAAGCGCTGCGGGGGTTCACTGCCGACGCCGCGTGGGCAGGCCATGACGAGGCCCAGGTCGGCCGGTTGCAGCCCGGCCTGCGCGCGGATTTCGTCGTGCTCGATCGCGATCCGCTCAGCATCGCGCCTACCGAACTGGCGGACCTGCAGGTGCGCTCGACCTGGGTCGATGGCGCACCGGTGTACGACGCGGCGCGTTGACGCGCCGCCGCCGGGATCACCAGTCCAGTGTGCCGCGGATGACGGTCTGCACCTGGCCACCGGACCAGACATCGCCATGGTCATCGATGCGCAGGGTCAGGCGCGCATCGTGGCCCACTTCGCGACCCTGGCTGACCACATAGCCGTGCGCGGTGCCAGGCAGCGCGTCGCGGCTGTCCAGCCACGCAGCCAGCACCGCATTGGCCGCACCGGAGGCGGCATCTTCAAAGCGGCGACCGTTGCCGACGAACGCACGCACCGCAAGATCCCACGCCTGGCCCTGGCTGCGTGCATAGGCGAAGACCCCCATGCTGTCGGTGGCCTCGGCCAAGGTCGCCACGGCATGCCAATCCGGGGTGAGCGCGCGCAGGGCGGCCTCGTCAGCGAGTTCGACCACCCACCAGCTGCGGCCACCGGCCATGCGCGCCGGCGGCAGATGGCCCAGCGGCCAGCCCGCCAGCGCGGCCTGCAGGCGCGGGTCGGCGGCCGTGGTCACTTCGGCCACCGCGGCGCGCGGGGTACGGATCGCGATGGTGCGGGCCTCACCGCTGCCGTCCACGCGTAGCGGCAGGGCCCCGGCGATGCCGTCCTGGACCAGCATGCCCTCGACCGGTGCGGCCACGCCCAGCTCCAGCACGGCATGCGCGGTGCCCACGCTGGGGTGGCCGGCGAACGGGACTTCCTTCTGCGGGCTGAACATGCGGATGCCGTAGCTCGCGCCCGGGGCTGCAGGCGGGAACACGAAGGTGGTCTCCGGCAGCCGGGTCCAGCGGGCGATGGCCTGCATGGCCGTCTCGTCCAGGCCCTGTGCATCGAGCACGACGGCCAGCGGGTTGCCGGCGCCGGGGTAGGGCGAGAACACATCCAGCTGCAGGAAACGACGGGAGGTCATGGCGGGGCGCTCAACGAAAAACGGGCGGGCAGCTTACCAACCGGGGCCGTGTTCCGGGCCCTGTGTGGCGGCCTGCGCACCGGTCCGGGGACAAATCCACCCGACCTGGGCCGCCCTGGCCCTGCAACGGGCAGGCTTGGCATAGAATCGGGGGTTCGGCCCGGCGTGCCGGGCGATCCCCCTCACTACCCAAACCTCCACCTCCATGTCAGCTTCCCCCCTTGTCGATCGCTGGATCGTACTGAAGTTCGGCGGCACCTCCGTGTCGCGTCGTCACCGCTGGGACACCATCGGCAAACTGGCGAAAAAACGGGCGGAAGAAACGGGCTCGCGCGTGCTGGTGGTGGTATCGGCGCTGTCCGGGGTGACCAATGAACTCACCGCGATCGCCGATGGCGCCGCCGACAGCCGCGACCGTATCGCCGCGCTGGTCGCGCGCCACCGCGAATTCCTGACCGAGCTGGAGCTGGACGCCACCGCGCTGGACGTGCGTCTGGACGCGCTGGCCGGGCTGCTGGACGATCCGCGTGCCGCCGGTCGGCCGCTGGAGTGGCAGGCCGAGGTGCTGGGCCAGGGCGAACTGCTGTCCTCCACCGTCGGTGCGGCCTACCTGCGCGCCAGTGGCCTGGATTTCGGCTGGATGGACGCGCGCGAGTGGCTCGATGCGCTGCCGCCGCAGCCCAGCCAGAGCGAGTGGTCGCAGCGCCTGTCGGTGAACTGTCAGTGGCGTGCCGAGGCCGATTGGGCCACGCGTTTCCGCGCCCAGCCGACCCGCATGCTGATCACCCAGGGCTTCATCTCCCGCCATGCCGATGGCGGCACCGCCATCCTCGGTCGCGGTGGTTCGGATACCTCGGCGGCGTACTTCGGCGCGCTGCTCGGTGCCAGCCGCGTGGAGATCTGGACGGATGTGCCGGGCATGTTCAGCGCCAACCCGAAGGACGTGCCTGACGCGCGCCTGCTGACCCGATTGGACTATTACGAAGCACAGGAAATCGCGACGACCGGCGCCAAGGTGCTGCACCCGCGTTCGATCAAGCCGTGCCGCGATGCCGGCGTGCCGATGGCGATCCTGGATACCGAGCGCCCCGAGCTGCCGGGCACCAGCATCGACGGCAATGCCGCGGCGGTGCCGGGCGTAAAGGCGATCAGCCGCCGCAACGGCATCGTGCTGGTCTCGATGGAAGGCATCGGCATGTGGCAGCAGGTCGGCTTCCTGGCCGACGTGTTCGGGCTGTTCAAGAAGCATGGCCTCTCCGTGGACCTGATCGGTTCGGCCGAAACCAACGTGACCGTCTCGCTGGACCCGTCCGAAAACCTGGTCAGCACCGATGTGCTGGCCGCGCTGTCGGCCGATCTGTCGCAGATCTGCAAGGTCAAGATCATCGTGCCGTGCGCGGCGATCACCCTGGTCGGCCGCGGCATGCGCTCGATGCTGCACAAGCTCTCGGACGTGTGGGCCACCTTCGGCCGCGAACGTGTGCACATGATTTCGCAGTCTTCCAATGACTTGAACCTGACCTTCGTCATCGACGAAGCGGACGCGGACGGCCTGCTGCCGATCCTGCACGCCGAGCTGATCGACAGCGGCGCGATGCCGGTGGAAGAGGGCGAAGTGTTCGGCCCGCGCTGGCGCGAAATCGCCGGCACCATCCGCCCGCGCGAAACCGCCTGGTGGCGGGGCCAGCGCGAGCACCTGCTGACGCTTGCCCAGGCCGGTACGCCGCGCTACGTCTACAACCTGCCGACGGTACGGGCGCGTGCGCGCGCGCTGAACGCGATCAAGGCGATTGACCAGCGCTACTACGCGATCAAGGCCAACTCGCACCCGGCCATCCTGGAGGTGCTGGAGCAGGAAGGCTTCGGCCTGGAGTGCGTGTCGCACGGCGAGCTCAAGCACGTGTTCAACACGCTGCCGACGCTGTCGCCCAAGCGCGTGCTGTTCACCCCCAGCTTCGCGCCGCATGCCGAGTACGATGCCGCGTTCGCGCTGGGCGTGACCGTTACCCTGGACAACGTGGAAGCCCTGCAGCGCTGGCCGGAACTGTTCAGCAACCGCGAGCTGTGGCTGCGCGTGGACCTGGGCCGTGGCGAAGGCCACCATGCCAAGGTCCGCACCGGCGGCAAGGACTCCAAGTTCGGCCTGCCGATCGCCCGTGTGGATGAGTTCGTGCGCATTGCCGGCGAGCTGGGCACCCGCGTGGTCGGCCTGCATGCGCACCTGGGCAGCGGCGTGGAAACCGCGCAGCACTGGCGCCTGATGTGCGATGAACTGGCTGGGTTCGCCCGCCGCATCGGCAGCATCGAGACCATCGATATCGGCGGTGGCCTGCCGATCCCGTACAGCGCCGACGACGAGCCGTTCGATCTGGAGGCCTGGGCGATCGGCCTGGCCGAAGTGAAGGCCGTGCACCCGGCGTTCCGTTTGGCGATCGAACCGGGTCGCTACCTGGTGGCCGAGTCCGGCGTGCTGCTGGCGCGGGCCACCCAGGTGGTGGAGAAGGATGGCATCCGCCGCGTCGGCCTGGATGCGGGCATGAACACGCTGATGCGTCCGGCGCTGTACGACGCCTGGCATGACATCGAGAACCTCAGCCGCCTGAGCGGTTACTCCGAAGCGATGTTCGATGTGGTCGGCCCGATCTGCGAATCCAGCGATGTGTTCGGCAAGCGCCGCCGCCTGCCGGCCTCGACCGCGCCGGACGATGTGATGCTGATCGCCGACGCCGGCGCGTATGGCTACGTCATGGCCAACACTTACAACCAGCGCGAGCTGCCGCGCGAGGACGTCATCGATGATGGTCCTTGACCGCTGCCTGCCGCCTTCCAAACCGGATACACCATGACTGCTTTTGATAAACACCAGGTTGCCGTTTTCCGCTTCGTCCGCTGCGACTTCGCCGCGGACACCGGCGTGGCGCAGCTGGTCTACGCCTTCGATGACGGCCCGGAGCTGATCGAGACGGTGACCATTCCGGGCGCGCCGTTCGTGCTTGAGGGTGACCGCGCCGAGGCAGTGCAGCGCGCCCTGCGCCTGCTGCACCTGATGGCCGGCGTGAGCTACTACAAGGCCGGCGTGCCCGAGCAGGTGCGCATCGACAGCTACACCATTGATGCGGCCACCGCAGCGTTGGTTGAAACGGTGTACCTCAACGGCTTGGGCGAATTCGCCTACCGCAATGGCCTGAACCTGCGTGGCCGCTTCCGCCTGCCGGTGGAGGGCGAGGCCTTCACCGCACCGGTGCTGGGCCTGCGCGAACACGCGCTGGTCGCCATCGGCGGCGGCAAGGATTCGCTGGTCAGCATCGAAGCGCTGCGCAGCCTGGGCATCGCCGAAACGGTCACGTGGATCGGCGGCTCGCAGCTGATCCGTGCCTGCGCCGAGCGCACCGGCCTGCCGATCCTCAACATCGGCCGCACGCTGGCCCCGGAGCTGTTCGAGCTGAACCGCCAGGGTGCCTGGAACGGCCATATCCCGGTCACCGCGGTGAACTCGGCGATCCTGGTGCTGGCCGCGCTGCTGCAGGGCGTGGACCAGGTGGTGTTCTCCAACGAGCGCTCGGCCAGCTATGGCAGCCAGATTCCGGGCACCGGCGAGGTCAATCACCAGTGGTCGAAGGGCTGGGCGTTCGAGCAGGCCTTCGGTGAGCACCTGGAGCAGCATGTCGCCGCGGACCTGCATTACTACTCGCTGCTGCGCCCGCTCTCGGAGCTGGCGGTGGCGCGTCAGTTCGCCAAGCGCGATGTCTACGACGCGCATTTCTCCAGCTGCAACCGCAATTTCCACATCCTGGGCGAGCGCCCGGTGAACCGCTGGTGCGGCGTCTGCCCGAAGTGCCACTTCGTGTTCCTGGCGCTGGCCCCGTTCATGCCCAAGATGCGCCTGGTCGGCATCTTCGGCCGCAACCTGCTCGACGATATCGAGCAGGCCCCGGGCTTTGATGCGCTGCTGGAATTCCAGGACCACAAGCCGTTCGAGTGCGTGGGCGAAGGCCGCGAATCGCGCGCCGCGATGGCGACCCTGGCCGCGCGCCCGGAGTGGAATGAAGACGCATTGGTGAAGCGCTTCGTCCACGAGATTCGCCCGCAGCTGGACGCAACTGAACTGCAGATCGAACCGCTGCTGGCACTGGAAGGCGAGCACCGCATTCCGCCGGCGATCTGGGAGCGTCTGCGTGCGAATTTCGCAGCTTGATGGCAAACGCGTTGCATTGTGGGGATGGGGACGTGAGGGACGCGCCGCGTTTCGCGTCCTGCAGCAGCGGCTGCCGTCGCTGCCGCTGACCCTGTTCTGCCCGGAGGCCGAGGCCACCGGTGCGCGCGAGGAAACCCACGGCGCGCTGACGGTCCGTTCGGATGTCACCGGCGAGGCGCTGGCCGCGTTCGAGGTGGTGATCAAGTCGCCGGGCATCAGCCCGTATGGCGACGCTGCGTTGCACGCCACGGCGCAGGGCACGCAGTTCATCGGCGGTACCTCGCTGTGGTTCGCCGAACAGGCCGCCGCCGACGGCATCGTGCACGATACCGTGTGCGTGACCGGCACCAAGGGCAAGAGCACCACCACCGCGCTGCTGGCGCATCTGCTGCGCGCCTCGGGCGCGCGCACCGGGCTGATCGGCAACATCGGCCTGCCGCTGCTGGAAGTGCTCGACCCGCAGCCGGTGCCGCAGTACTGGGCGGTGGAGCTCTCCAGCTACCAGACCGGCGAGGTTGCGCGCAGTGGCGCGCACCCGCAGGTCGCCATCGTGCTGAACCTGTTCCCCGAGCACCTGGATTGGCACGGCAGCGAAGCACGCTACATCGACGACAAGCTGCAGCTGGTCACCGGGGCCGCGCCGTGGATCGCGGTGCTCAATGCGGCCGACCCGCACCTGGCAGCGTTGTCGCTGCCGGAGAGCGAGGTCATCTGGTTCAACCAGCCGCTGGGCTGGCATATGCGCGGCGATGTCGTGCATCGCGGCGAGCAGGCCGTGTTCGACACCTCACACACGCCGCTGCCCGGCCGACACAACCGCGGCAACCTGTGCGCGGTGCTGGCGGCGATCGAGGCGCTGGGCCTGGACGCGGTGGCCCTGGCCCCGGCGGTGCAGGCCTTCCGCCCGCTGCCCAACCGCCTGCAGACCATCGGTGCGCGCGAGGGGATCACCTTCGTCAACGATTCGATCAGCACCACGCCGCACGCAAGCCTGGCGGCGCTGGAATGCTTCGCCGGTCGCCGCATCGCGCTGCTGGTGGGCGGCCATGATCGTGGCCTGGACTGGCACGACTTCGTCGCGCACATGGCCCACGACGTGCCACCGGTGGAGATCGTCACCATGGGCGCCAACGGCCCGCGTATCCACGCGCTGCTGCAGCCGCTGGCCGATGCCGGCCGTTTCGGTCTGCATGCCGCTACCGATCTGCCCGAGGCCATGCGGCTGGCGCAGGCCGCGCTCGGCGGGCAGGGCGGGGTGGTGCTGCTGTCGCCGGGTGCGCCGAGCTACGGCGTGTACCGCGACTACGTCGCGCGTGGCCGGCACTTCGCCGAACTGGCGGGGTTTGATCCCGATGCGATCACGGCGATCCCGGGCATCGGGATCGCATAACGTGCCACGGTAGAGCCGACCGTTGGTCGGCTGCGTGGGATCCTGCGATCAGGCTTCTTCCTCATCGATGAACGCGTAATCCCCGTCGATGAGCTGCTGCAGGTACGCATCGAAACCCGGTGCGATCACGGCATAGCTGTCCGGGTCGTGCAGGTAGCGCACCACCTGGCCGACCGTGCCGCCCGGCGCGGGGTCGAAATCCAGGTACAGCATCGACGTGCCGCCGTTGTTCATGCAGTGCGAGAAGCACAGGCGCTTGCCCATCGGCAGATCCGCATCGATGCCCTCGCCGAGGATCTCGGGGTCTTCCTCCAGCCATTCCTCGTAGATCGAGCGGATGCTGTCATCCCACTGCGCGCTGTCCTCGAATATCTGGTCCACCGAACGCAGGTAGTAGGGGTAATGCCCCTCCTCGACATCCGAGCCCAGCATCAGCACCACCGCCTCGCCACCCGGGTAGGGGCGGAAATGCGTGCCATCGACCCGCCCCAGCAGCGCCACCAGGCTCTCGGGCACCTGCGGCCAGCGCTCGCGCAGGCGCTGCAGATCGGCCGTGCTGGCGCCCTCGACCCAGGCCCACATCCGCGCATCGTCGTCGGGCAGGCGCGGCACCAGGCCGGAAAGGAAACGATCGACAAGGCTCATGCGGGGTTCCATGCAAAGGGGGCGGCCAGCCTGCCATAACAGGGACGCAGGTAGTCAATTCACGGGGTTGCACGTCGCGGCGGCGCTTCTACACGGTCTCGTCAACCGGCCGTCATACACTCGGGGCTCTTTCTGTCGGGAGCAGACGCATGAACAGGCAATGGCGGTGGGGTGCGGCGGTGCTGTTGGGCATGACGGCGCTGCCCGCGCTGGCGGCGATGCAGGCCAAGCCGGTGGAGTGGACACAGGACGGCACCACCTTCAGCGGAGTGCTGGTCTACGACGACAGCGACAACGACAAACGCCCTGGCCTGGTGATGGTGCCCAACTGGAAGGGGGTCAACGATTCGGCCATCGCCAAGGCCAAGCAGCTGGCCGGCGATGACTATGTGGTGCTGGTGGCCGATGTGTACGGCAAGGGTGTGCGTCCGAAGACCGATGCCGAGGCCGGTCCGGTGGCGACCAAGCTGCGCAATGACCGTCCGGTGCTGCGGGCGCGTGCGCTCAAGGCGATCGAGGTGTTGAAGGCGCAGGCCGGCAAGGCACCGCTGGATGCCAGCCGGATCGGCGCGGTCGGGTTCTGCTTCGGCGGCACCACGGTGCTGGAGATGGCGCGCGCTGGCGCACCGCTGGCCGGTGTGGTCAGCCTGCACGGTGGGCTGGGCTCGCCGCTGCCGGCCAAGGCCGGTGGCACCCATCCCTCCGTGCTGGTGCTCAATGGCGCCGACGACAAGAGCGTGAGCAAGGACGACATCGCCAGCTTCGAGCAGGAAATGAACGCCGCCCAGGTCGACTGGGCGTTCACCAACTACAGCGGGGCGGTGCACTGCTTTGCCGAGTCGGATGCGAACAGTCCGCCGGGGTGCCAGTACAACGAGCGCGCGGCCAAGCGCGCGTGGAAGGCGCTGGATGAGTTCTTCGAGGAGCGGTTCGAGACGACACGCCGGTAGGTGCCGACCGTTGGTCGGCACGCTTTCCGATCAATGCGAGCGCTGCACCGCGTAACGGGCCAGCCCGCGAAGCGCGGCCACGGCATCGTTGTCGGCCAGGCCGTCGAGCGCACGCTCGGCGGCATCGGCGTATTCCTCGGCACGGGCGCGGCTGTACTCCAGCCCGCCGGTGGCATGGATGGCCGCCAGCACCTCCGTCATCGCCTCGGCGTCACCGTTCTGCACGATCTCGCGCAGGCGGTCACGGGTGGTCGCATCGGAATGCGCCATCGCGTGGATCAGCGGCAGGGTGGCCTTGCCCTCGGCAAGATCGTCGCCCAGGTTCTTGCCCAGCTCATCGGCATTGGCCGAGTAGTCCAGCACGTCATCGGCGATCTGGAAGGCGTAGCCCAGGTTCATGCCGTAGACGTACAGCGCCTGCTGGGTGGCTTCGTCCACGCCGCTGGCCAGCGCGCCCAGACGGGTGCCGGCAGCGAACAGCACCGCGGTCTTGCGCTCGATCACGCGCAGGTAAGCGGCTTCGTCCGTATCCGGGTTGTGGACATGCAGCAGCTGCAGTACCTCACCCTCGGCGATCCGGTTGGTGGTGTCGGCCAGGATGCGCATGACCGGCATGCGGTCCAGTTCGACCATCAGCTGGAAGCTGCGCGAGTACAGGAAATCGCCTACCAGCACGCTCGGGGCATTGCCCCACAGCGCATTGGCGGTGCTGCGGCCACGCCGCAGGCTGGATTCGTCCACCACGTCGTCATGCAGCAGGGTCGAGGTGTGGATGAACTCGATGATGGCCGCCAGCTGGTGGTGTTCCGGGCCGGCCTGGCCGACCGCGTGGCCAGCCAGCATCACCAGCATCGGGCGCAGGCGCTTGCCGCCGGCCGAGATGATGTGGTCGGCGATCTGGTTGATCAGCACGACATCCGAGGACAGTCGGCGACGAATCAGCGCATCGACGGCGTCCATGTCGGGCGCGGCGAGCGTCTGGATCTGGGGCAGGCCCAGCGCGGGGCGGGTGTCTTCGGTGATGGTCATGCGGTCTGACTTTCAGGCTTGGGCGGAATTATAGGCGGTGCGCTCGTATTCCGCCTGCGAAGACGCGCCGGCGGCCCGATCAAGGCGCGGGGCAGGGCGCCGGATCGTGCCGACCTTGGCCGCCGGCCCCCGGCCATATGCCGGGCGAGCCGCCGCCTGACCGGAGGCCCGGAACGCCCCGCGCACCGCGATCCGGCGTGAATACGTATGCATGCGACCCCACCGCTGGAGGCACCCCGCTAAGCTTGTCGGGTTCGTTTCTGGCCCCCTCGCGGGTGCCGTGGAAGCCCGAAGGGGGGCCCCAATGTCGCAGTCTCCATGGTGGCGCGGTGCCGTCATCTATCAGATCTACCCGCGCAGTTTCCTGGACGCCAACGGCGATGGCGTGGGCGACCTGCCCGGCATCATCGAGCGCCTGGACTATGTCGCCGCGCTCGGCGTCGACGCGATCTGGGTGTCGCCGTTCTTCAAATCGCCGATGGCCGACTTCGGCTATGACATCGCCGACCACCGCGACGTCGATCCGTTGTTCGGCACGCTCGCCGATTTTGACCAGTTGCTCGCCAAAGCGCACGCGCTGGGCCTGAAGGTGATGATCGACCAGGTGTTCAGCCATACCTCGATCGACCATGCCTGGTTCCAGGAGAGCCGGCAGGACCGCACCAATCCCAAGGCGGACTGGTACGTGTGGGCCGATCCACGCGAGGACGGCACCCCGCCCAACAACTGGATGTCGATCTTCGGCGGCGTGGCCTGGCAGTGGGAGCCGCGCCGCGAGCAGTATTTCCTGCACAACTTCCTGGCCGACCAGCCCGACCTGAACTTCCACAATCCGGCGGTGCAGCAGGCCACGTTGGATTACGTGCGGTTCTGGCTCGACCGTGGCGTGGATGGCTTCCGCCTGGATTCGATCAACTTCTGTTTCCACGACGCACAACTGCGTGACAACCCGGCCAAGCCGCTGGAAAAGCGCCTCGGCCGTGGCTTCAGCGCGGACAATCCGTACGCCTATCAGTACCACTACTACAACAACACCCAGCCGGAGAACATCGGCTTCATCGAGCGGCTGCGCGTGCTGCTGGACGCGTACCCGGGCTCGGTCAGCCTGGGCGAGATCTCCGCGGAAGATTCGCTGGCGACCACGGCCGAGTACACCGCCCCGGGCCGCCTGCACATGGGCTACAGCTTCGAGCTGCTGGTGAAGGATTTCAGCGCCGGTTACATCCGCGACACCGTGTCACGGCTGGAAGCCACCATGACCGAAGGCTGGCCGTGCTGGGCGATCTCCAACCACGATGTGGAGCGTGCGGTGACGCGCTGGGGTGGCCATCCGGCCCAACCGCGCCTGGCGCGGATGCTGGTGGCCATGCTGTGCTCGCTGCGCGGTTCGATCTGCCTGTACCAGGGCGAGGAACTGGGGTTGGGCGAGGCGGACGTGCCGTTCGAGGCGCTGCAGGACCCGTACGGCATTACGTTCTGGCCGAACTTCAAGGGCCGCGACGGTTGCCGTACGCCGATGCCGTGGCTGGATGCGCCGAAGGCGGGCTTCACGACGGGCGAGCCGTGGCTGCCGATTCCGGCGGAGCATCAGGCCGCGTCGGTGGCGACGCAGGAACAGGATCCGCATTCGGTGTTGAACGCGTTCCGTCAGTTCCTGGCATGGCGGCGGACGATGCCGACGCTGTTGGTGGGGGATATTCGTTTCCTCGAGTGCGCCGAGCCGGTGTTGATGTTCGAGCGGGTGCACGGGGAGGAGACGTTGCTGTTGGCGTTCAATCTGTCGGCCGGGACGGCTCGGGTTGCGCTGCCGATGGGTGATTGGCAGGCGATGCATGTGCCGGGTCCGGATGTCGGCGAGGTGGTCGGTGGTGAGTTGGTGTTGCCGGCGCAGTCGATGTTTTGCGCGCGACGCAGCTGAGTGGGTTTCCGGTGGTATTGAGAGGGCGGGGCCGGGTGCCTCGCCCTTTTTTTTGTCTTGCGTTCGTGCGTTGGGCCACATCAATAGCAACAGCCACGGCCACGGCAACGGCAACGGCGCGTTGGGCTGCGCTTGTGCTGGTTTGGGCGGGCACGGGTGGGTTGGCGGGACCCGCCGCAAGTACGTCCGTGTAGGCTCATGTCGCGCCATCCATGGCGCTCATGGTCCCGCCAACCCACCCATGCCCGCCCTTTGACAATGGGCTGGTGCGCAAGGGAAAAGCGACGCTAGCAGCTGAAGCATGCGCAATGGTCGGATCGGCCAGCGCGGTCGAGATGATCGGGTTGATCGGTCTGGTCGGGGGGAGCGGAACAGTCCGGGCGGTCAGGGCAATCGGGGCGTTCGACGTGGTCGGCACGGTCAAAAGTGTCGAGACGGCGGAACTGCTCGAGCTGGCCCTAACCGCAGATACCGCGTTCGATCCTCCGCCGCGTCGCGTCGCGTCGCTTCGCACTGCACTGCACTGCCATGGCAACCAACCACCTGTCGAAGGGCGGGGGTGTGTGGGTTGGCGGGACCGTTGTGCCGCATGGATGCGGCTCACGAGCCCCCATGGATGGGTTTACGGCGCGTCCCGCGAACCCACACACCCCCGACCAGGCCAATGACAGCCGGCGCTGACGCTCTTCAGGGGCAGAGAAAAGCCAACAAAAAAACCCGCTGCACAAGCAGCGGGTTCTTCGATGTTGCCATTACGTCGCTGAAGCAAGCTCAATCAGAACTTGTAGTTCACACCCAGCATGTACGTGCGGCCCCACTCCACGTACTCCAGCGGTCGATCCTTCGTGCCAGCGTAGGTGCGATACGGCTCGTTGGTCAGATTGCTTCCCTGCAGCAACAGCGTCAGCCCATGCAGACTGCTGCTGTCCGCGAAGGTGTAGCTGACCTGCGCATCCGTCACGTTCTCACCGACCACATACCGCAGCGTCCGGTTGCCGTTGAAGTTGCCGATCTCACCGATGAAATCCGAACGGCGGCGCTGGCTCACGCGGGCCTCGAACCCACTGCGCTCGTAGTACGCCGTGAAGTTGTACACGCGCTCGGACAGGCCGGGCAGGCTGATCGGATCGCTGCCCACGCTGGACGCGCTTTCCGGATCCAGGATCTTGATGTCGCTGTCGTTGAACGTCGCACTGGCCTGCACGCCGAAGCCACGCAAGGTCTCGGTCAGCATCTCCAGCGGGAACGAGGCGGTCAGCTCCAGGCCCTTGAGCTTG
The DNA here is from genome assembly GCF_039673205.1 of Stenotrophomonas sp. TWI809. Classification (NCBI taxonomy): domain Bacteria; kingdom Pseudomonadati; phylum Pseudomonadota; class Gammaproteobacteria; order Lysobacterales; family Lysobacteraceae; genus Stenotrophomonas; species Stenotrophomonas sp. TWI809. Next base: position 43,950 of record NZ_JBDJLE010000015.1, read on the forward strand.
CCACCCTGGCCGTTCTGCGGGGCCGAGAAGGTGCCGGTCGGCAGCACCGGCACGATCATGCCCGGCGGTGGTACGTAGCTGGCCAGCAGATCGCTGAAGTCGTAGTCATCGCGCGACTGCGTGTAGACGTAGGACTTCAGGTCCTTGAAGAACACCGCAGCCGCCACATACGCCTTTTCACCGAAGTACTTTTCGTAGGACAGATCGATCGCATTGGCGCGCCACGGATCCAGCAGCGGGTTGCCGCCGCTGCCGCCGGGCTTGCCGGTGGCGGTGTCCACGCCGAACTCCAGGCCGGCGCGCATCTGGTCCACGCGCGGGCGTGCCACCTGCTTGGCCACGGCGAAACGCAGCGTCTGCTGGTGCGGGAACATGAAGGCCAGGTTCAAGCTCGGCAGCCAATCGGTGTAGGTCTTGCCGTCATCGATCGGCAGGATGTTCTGGCCGTCCGGACGCGAGCGGTCGAAGTAGTTGGACTGCGAGCTCTGGTCGGTGCGCACCATCTGCACGCCGATGTTGCCGCGCAGGCCCACCTCGCCCAGGTCGGTGTTGATGTTGGCGCGGATCCAGGCGGTGCTGGTCTTTTCCTGCACCGTCCAGGCCTTGGGAATCAGGTAGTCCAGGTTGGTGACCGGGTTGAAGACCATGTAGCGGTCCACCGCGGCCGGGACGTTCCAGGCCGGGATGTAGCCGATGCCGGCGAAGCCCAGGTTGACCGGTGCGTACTGCAGGTCACCGGCGATGTTGGCATCGCCCTGGTCGCCGAGCAGGATGTTGCCCTCGGCCTGGGTCTTGTCCTTGCGGCGGTCGGCGTAGTTCACGCCCACGTCCACATCGGAGAACCACGGCAGCGAATCGGGCATCGCAAAGGTGGCCTGCAGGCGGGCGCCCTTCAGGCGGTCTTCGACCATCGGCACCTTGCCGTAGCCGGAGCCGTAGATGGTGTTGGTCAGGAACAGCGCGTCCGGGTTGGAATAGTCCAGCCCCGGGCTGATCTGCGAGAACCCGTCCGGCTTGACCACCACCCCGACCGAATCCAGCTGCGGCATCGGCGTGAGCTGCAGGTTGTTTTCCAGGTTCAGTTCGTTGCGCGTGGCCTTGGAGTAGTTCACATCGGCGACAACCTTGACCCGCTCGAAGTTGAACTCGTTGTTCCAGCCGAACGCGTCGATCTTGTCCTTGCGCTTGTTGTACATGCCGCGCACCAGCGGATACACGCCGGTCGCCACGCCGCCGGCGAAGGTGCCATCGGCGTTGATCTGCGGGTTGGTGATCAGCAGGCCCGGGGTATAGCCGCCGTTGTAGTTGCTGAGGTTGACCTCGAACTGGTTGGCGGTATCGATCTGCTCGGCTTCGGTGTGGAACGCATCCAGGGTGCTGGTCCACACGTTCGACGGGCGGAACTGGACGGTGGCCATCACGCCGTCGCGCTCGTTGTTACCGGTGCGGCGCAGCGCCTTGATGCCGTCGGAGAACACCGTGCCCGGGGCCAGGCCGGGGCGATTGCCCTGGTCGGTCTGCTCGGTGGTCCACGGTTCGTACAGCCCGACCTGGTTCTCCTGGATGGGCATGTCGCTGTGCGCGTAGCCGATCGAGATGCCCAAGGTGTTGTCTAGGAACTGGTCGATGTAGCTGGCGCTGAAGCGGTTGCCGTACGGATCGACATTGGCGGCCTTGCCCAGCGAGCTCTTCTGGTAGCGGCCGCTGATCGCGATCACGCGCTCGGCGAAGCTCAGCGGGCGCACGGTCTGCATGTCGATGGTGCCCGACAGGCCCTGGCCGACCAGGGCGGCGTCCGGGGTCTTGTACACGGTCACGCCGTTGACCAGCTCCGAAGGGTACTGATCGAACTCGACGCTGCGGTTGTCACCGGTGCTGACCACTTCGCGTCCATTGAGCAGCGTGGTGGCAAAGTCGGGCGACAGGCCGCGCACGCTGATCACCTGGGCACGCCCGGCCACCCGCTGGGCGGCCAGACCGGGCAGGCGGCCCAGCGATTCGGCGATGCTCACGTCGGGCAGCTTGCCGATGTCCTCGGCCGAAATCGCTTCGACCACCGAGGTCGCGTCCTGCTTGATCGCGATCGCGTTCTCGATGCCGCGGCGGATGCCGGTGACCTGGACGGTGTCCAGATTGGTCGCCGCGGTGCCGATCCGTGCAGTGGTGGTACTGGGTTCGGCGGTCTGCGCCGACGCCATCAACGGCGTCAGGGCGACGGCCAGCGCGAGACTCAGCGCGCTGCGCTTGCGGTTCAACATTTTCCCCTCCCAGGCAATGTTGCCAATCGATTTTTTGGTTGCCCGGAGGACCCGGGAGCGTCATGGCGCGGTGGCCGTTGACTGCGTGGCTATGGTAGGCAGCGCATCGGCTGTGGGAATCACCCTGCATACGTATTCAATGACGTTTGCAGCGTTGGAAGCGATTACAGGTGCGTTATTGCAGCCGCACCGGCGTACACGCGCCCGGTAGGTGCCGACCGTTGGTCGGCACGCCGCATCCACGCACGCGGCGCTGGCTGAGCGACTTACAACGGGGTAAAGCGGATCGCCTGGCCGCCGCCCGGTGCAAGCACCAGCGTCAGCGCGTCGGCGCTGGTGACCTCGCGCGTTTCGCGTACGAAGGCGAAGGGATTGCGGCGGAAATCCGCGCCGTCGCCATCGCGGTAGATCTCCGCGCGGTAGCGCACACCCGGCGCCAGGAAGCCCAGCGAGACCGGGAGCACGCGGCCGTGTTCATCGGTGATGCTGCCCAGGAACCAGTCGCGGCTGTGGCGGTCCTTGCGCACGATGGTGACGTAGTCGCCCACCTCGCCGTTGAGCACGCGGGTATCGTCCCAGTCCACCGCGACGTCCTCGATGAAGCGGAAGGCTTCGCGGTGCTGCTCGTAGTGCTCGGGCAGGTCGGCCGCCATCTGGATTGGGCTGTAGATCGTCACGTACAGCGCGAGCTGCCGGGCCAGCGTGCTGGGGATCGCCTGACCGCCGCGGCCCTTCAGACTCAGGATGCCGGGGGTGTAATCCATCGGTCCGGACAGCATTCGGGTGAACACCAGGTTGACCTCGTGCTCGGGCGGGTTCGGCGGTTGGCCCCAGGCGTTGTACTCCATGCCACGCGCGCCTTCGCGGGTGATCCAGTTCGGGTAGGTGCGGCGCAGGCCGGTGTCCTTGATCGGCTCGTGCGGATTCACCGCGATATGCCGCTTGGCTGCTTCCTGCACCACCTTGAGGTGATGGCGGGCCATGAACTGGCCGTCGTGCCACTCGCGCCACAGCGGCCCACCGGCCGGGTTGCGACGGTCGACCTGGCCGTCATCGCAGACATAGCCGCTCTTGAATGCATCCACGCCCAGCCGCGCATACAGATCCAACGCCGCGCCCAGCTGATCTTCGTAGTGTTCGATCGCGCAGCCGGTTTCATGGTGGCCGATCAGGTGTACGCCCTTCTTCGCGCCGTAAGCCGACAGTGCCTCGATATCGAAGTCCGCGGTGGGCCGGGTGAAATCGAAGGCATAACCATTGCCGACCCAGTCACCGTTCCAGCCGGGATTCCAGCCTTCCACCAGTACGCCACGGAAGCCATGCCGGGCGGCGAAGTCGATCACGCGTCGGGTCTCGGCGGTGGTCGCGGCGTGCCGCGGGCCGGTGGCCCAGCTCTCCTCATCCAGATGCATCGACCACCACACGCCCAGGTACTTGGAAGGCTTTACCCAGCTGACGTCGCCCAGCACATTGGGTTCGTTGAGGTTGAGGATCAGGCTGGATTCGACCAGCCCGCCGGCGGTGTCGCTGATCTGCAGCGTGCGCCAGGGGGTGTCGAAGGGCAGGTTTCGCCGCACTTTCCAGCCCTCGGCCGAGGGCGACAGCTGCGCGCGCAGGCGTTGGCCGTCGGTGCGGCGCAGCCACATGCCGGCGTAGTCCACCAGCGCGGCTTCGTGGATGGCGACATGCAGGCCATCGCGGCTGCGCAGCGTCATCGGCGTATGTGCCAGCGGCACCTGATCCAGCGGCGTGCGCTGGTAGAGATATTCGTAGTGAATCGGCTCACCGGCCGGAATCCACCAGGCGGTGGAGGTCGGCGCGATCGCGAACTCGGTCAGCTCATCGTCGATGATCGCCTCGCGCATGCCCGGCTGCTCGGGGAAGTGGTAGCGAAAGCCGAGGCCGTCGTCATAGACCCGGAACACCACATCGATGCGGCGCTTGGCGCCGCTGCGTTCGGCCAGCTGCACGACGACTTCGTTGAAGTGATTGCGGGTCAGCCGGCGCTCGCCCCAGGGCTGTTCCCAGGTTTCATCGACGCTGCGCGACTGCTGGCCCACCACGGCGAGATCCCGGTCCAGGCGGCCATCGCGCAGCTGGAAGCCGAGCTTGGAGCTGTCCACCACGGCCTCGCCGAAACGTTCAACCCGATAGCTGGGGTTGCCGCCGTCCAGTTGCAGCGACACGCGCAGTACCTTGCCGGGCGACTCGACGTTGGCGACAGTGACCGGTTCCGCCGAGACGGTGGCGCTGAATGCGCAGAGGATCCAGCCGAGCAGGGGCAGGCGACAACGTGCGAAAGGCCCGTTTGTTGGATGCGACAGTGACGGCATTTCCCCTCCCAAGGCGGCCGAAAACACCCCCGGACTATAGCGATGCGGTCACGATTGCCGACCGCTCTGGCCATGAATACGTATGCAGCTCGATGCAGGCTGCGGCGTGCCGTCTACCATGGGCCCAAGGCACCCTGGGAGGGGGCCGCGAGCGCATTGCCGCGAGGCGGTGCGGACCTACAACGCGAGCAAAGGGGAGGGAGGCAACAGGCGCGAGCCGGTTCGCCACTTCGATGCTGAAGATGATCTGCCTGACCGTTGCCCTCGGGGCAGCGATGGGGTCCACCGCACGTGCGGCCGACCTGGACTTCGATGGCCGCCATGCGCGTGCCGAGACCGCCGCTGAAGGTGGCTACCGTCTGCACGCACCGCAGGGCGAGGTGCGCGTCAACGCGCAGCCGATGCGCAGCGAGACCGGCAGTGTGCTGTTCGATGCGCTGTTCGGGCTGGCCCAGCAGGAGATGGATGCCGACCGCGTGGATGCGATCCGCGACCCGGCCTTCAATCACGGTAAGCCCGTGGACTGCGAGTGCTTCCAGACCGGCGAGCGCTGGCCCTATGTGTGGACCCGCGATGTGAGCTTCGCCGCCGATCTGGCGCTGTCGCGTCTGGATCCCGTACGCACGCGCCAGTCGCTGCAGTTCAAGCTGTCCACCGCACGCGATGGGCATACGCCCGGTCTGTTCGTGGCGCAGGACACCGGCTCCGGTGGCAGCTGGCCGATCAGCAGCGACCGCGTGGTGTGGTTCCTGGCCGCACGTGGGCTGCTGGATGACGCGGCCTTTGCCGAGCAGGTCTGGCAGGCACTGCAGGCCACCCTGGCACAGGATCGCGAGGCGGTGTTCGAGGCGCGGATCGGCCTGTATCGCGGCGAGACTTCGTTCCTGGATTGGCGCGAGCAGACCTATCCGGACTGGACCCGCGAGGATGTGCGCTTCATCGGCGAGTCCTTCGCGCTCTCCACCAACGTGCTGCATTACCAGGCGCTGCGACTGGCCGAGCAGCTGGCACGCCAGCGCGGCGACGCGCGCGCCACCACGTATGGCGAATGGGCCGATGCGCTGGCCCGCCAGATCGACGCACGCTTCTGGCGCGAGGAGGCTGGCCAGTACATGAGCTACATCGGCGAGGCGGCCCACCCGGTGCCGTACGCCAAGTACGACCTGCTCGCGCTCTCGCTGGGCGTGCTGGCCGATGTGTTTCCGGCCGATCGCGCACGCCGCGCGCTGGCGAACTACCCGGCCGCGGCCGGTGGCAGCCCGGTGGTCTGGCCGCAGGAAGCGCAGCAGCCGATCTACCACAACCGCGGCATCTGGCCCTTCGTCAGCGCGTACTCGCTGCGGGCAGCGCGCCGGTTGGACGATGCCCCGCGCATTGCCATGGAGATCGAATCGCTGATGCGCGGCACCGCGCTGGCCGGTTCCAACATGGAGAACTACGAGATGCGCACGCTGGCCGTGCATGTCGATGAAGGCGCCCTCAGCGGCCCGGTAGTCAATTCGCCGCGGCAGCTGTGGTCGGTGGCCGGGTACCTCTCGATGGTGCTGGAAGGGGTGTTCGGCGTGGAAGACGATGGCCGCATCGCGCCGAAGCTGCCGGTGTCGCTGGTGCCGACGCTGTTCGGTGCGCATGACCGCATCCGCCTGGACGATGGCAAACAGCGGTATGTGCTGGTGCGACCGAAGCAGCTTGCTGGCGAGCTGGTGGTGGCGGGTGATATCCAGCGCGAGGGCAGCACCACCACGGTGCAGCTGGTGCCGTTGCATGCGACGGGCGCGACACCATCACCGGCCATCCTGCGTCCCTCGGCGGTGTTCGCCCCGGCCACCCCAGCCACCCCGGTGCCGCGCGAAACGACGGCGGGCTGGCAGATCACGGTGCCTGCCGGGCACGTGCTGTGGCGCGACGGCCAGACGCTGGCGCCCACACGGGGTGTCGCCACGATTGCCCGGGACGGTGCCAGTCACTGCCTGAGCCTGACCCGCCGGGAGGGCGCGCTGGAATCGCTGCACAGCCCGATGACCTGCATCGGCCCGCAGCAGGTGCTGGCCGGCGACACGCACTGGCGGTGGACCGCACCGACCGCCGGCCGCTGGCGTGCACGCCTGCGCTACGACAACCCGAACGGCCCGATCAACACCGGCGTGACCGCGGCGGCGAAGACGCTGGTGCTGCAATGCGAGGGTCAACCGGAGCAGCGCCGCCCCATCGTGATGCCGCACAGCGTGGGCGAACAGGACTCCACGGCGGTTGAATTCGAGCTGCCGGCACGCGCCTGCCGCATCACGTTGGACGATGGCTTCAACATGAGCGCGTTGACCCACTTCGCGCAGTACAACGGCGGTAAGGGCGGCAGTGAGGGCGTGCTCAATCAGGCCCGCGTGTCCGCGCTGAGCCTGATGCCGGTCGCGGCCTCGACGGAGCCGCGCCGATGAGCCGGTCGCCCAAACCAACGCTGTCGTTCTGGCAGATCTGGAACATGTGCTTCGGCTTCCTCGGCATCCAGTTCGGCTTCGCGCTGCAGAACGCCAATGCCAGCCGCATCTTCGAGACGCTCGGCGCGCCGATGGATGCGGTGCCTGGGCTGTGGATCGCCGCGCCATTGACCGGCCTGCTGGTGCAGCCGGTGATCGGCTACCTGTCCGACCGCACCTGGACGCGCTGGGGCCGCCGCCGCCCGTTCTTCATGATCGGTGCGGTGCTGACCACGTTGGCCCTGCTGGTGATGCCGAACTCGCCGACGCTGTGGATCGCCGCGGGTACGCTGTGGGTACTGGATGCCTCGATCAACGTATCGATGGAGCCGTTCCGCGCGTTCGTCGGGGATCAGCTGGCCCCACGGCAACGGCCGACCGGCTTTGCGATGCAGAGCTTCTTCATCGGCATAGGTGCGATCGTCGCCAGCTTCCTGCCTTTCATCCTGGCCCACTTCGGCGTGGCCAACACGGCGGCCGCGGGGCAGGTGCCCGATACCGTGCGTTACGCGTTCTACTTCGGGGCCGCGGTGCTGCTCGCGGCGATCACCTGGACGGTGGTCAGCACCCGGGAATACTCGCCGGCCGAGCTGGCCAGCTTCGATGATGCCGAGCCGTCCGCCGTGCACCAGAGTGCGCGCGTGGCAGGACCGCCGCCGTGGGCGCAGATCGCCGGCTGGGTGGCGGTGGGCATCGTGCTGGCCGCCGCCATCGCGGCGCGGCAGGGTGACCGCATGCTGTATGTGTTGGCTGGCCTGTGCATCGCCTACGGCGTGCTGCTGGGTGTGGCGCGCTGTGTGCCGGGGGCGAACATGCTGGCCACCATCGTCGACGACCTGCGTGCGATGCCGCGCACCATGCGTCGCCTGGCCTGGGTGCAGTTCTTCTCGTGGTTCGCGCTGTTCGCGATGTGGATCTACACCACCGCCGCCGTCGCCGGCACCCATTTTGGTTCCACCGATACCGGCTCTGCCGCCTACAACGAGGGCGCCAACTGGGTCGGCGTACTGTTCGGTGCCTACAACGGCTTCGCGGCGTTGGCCGCGCTGCTGATTCCGCTGATGGTGCGCTCACTTGGCCTGCGCTGGAGCCACCTGGTCAACCTGTGGCTGGGCGGGCTGGGGTTGATCTCGATGTTGTTCATCCGTGATCCGCACTGGCTGCTGCTGTCGATGGTCGGCGTCGGTTTCGCCTGGGCGTCGATCCTCTCGTTGCCGTATGCACTGCTGTCCGACAGCGTGCCGGCGGCCAAGATGGGCATCTACATGGGCCTGTTCAATTTCTTCATCGTGATCCCGCAGCTGGTCGCGGCCAGTGCGCTTGGCTTCCTGCTGCGCACCTGGCTGGGCGGCGATCCGATGCACGTGCTCGCACTCGGGGGTGGCAGCCTGCTGCTGGCCGGCCTGTGCGTGCTGTATGTGCCATCCCAACAGGAGGTTGTCTGATGCCCCGGTATTCGTCGTTGTCGCTGGCCCTGTCATTCGCGCTGTCCGCCAGCCCCGCCCTGGCCATCGAACGCCCGGACTATGTCGGCACGCGCGAGCCGTTCGCCAGCCAGGCGGTCTACTTCGTGGTCACCGACCGCTTCGTCAACGGCGATCCGTCCAACGACCACCGCGACCAGGGCGGGGCGCATCCCACCTTCGATATCCCGGTGCCCTGCCCGGACAAGGTCGATGGCAATATCGGCTACCTCGGCGGCGACTTCAAGGGCGTGCTCGACAATGCCGCGTACATCCGCAACCTGGGCTTCGGCGCAGTGTGGATCACCCCGATCATCGACAACCCGGACCAGGCCTTCACCGGCAGCAAGCCGATCAGCTGCACCAGCACGCTGACCGACCGTGGCAAGACCGGCTACCACGGCTACTGGGGCGTCAACTTCTACACGCTCGACGAGCATCTGCCGAGCAAGGACCTGGACTTTGCCGCGTTCACCCGCGGCCTGCATGCCGCCGACCTGAAGGTAGTGCTGGATATCGTCGGCAACCATGGCTCGCCCGCGTGGACGATGCCGGTGGCGCAGCCGCAGTTCGGGCAGATCTTCGACAAGGATGGGCGCTTGATCGCCGACCATCAGAACCTCCCGCCGCAGCAGCTGGACCCGCTCCATAACCCGCTGCATGCGTTCTACAACAACATTGGCCCGGTCGACGGCAAGGACGGCTCGATCTTCGACGGCAACCTGGCCGAGCTGTCCGACTTCAACGAGCACAACCCGGCGGTGATGGACTATCTGGTCGGCGCCTACCTGCAATGGACCGCGCAGGGCGTGGATGCGCTGCGCATCGACACCATCGGCTGGCTGCCACACCCGTGGTGGCATGCCTTCGTCAACCGCATCCGGGCCGAGCATCCCGGCATGTTCATGTTCGGCGAAGCGTTCGACTACGACGCCAGCAAGATCGCCGAGCACACCTGGCCGGCCAACGCGAACGTCAGCGTGCTCGACTTCCCGCTGCGCGGCGCCCTGTCGTCCGTGTTCGGCAGGGAGCAGAAAGGCTTTGAGACCCTGGCCGAGCCGCTTCACCTGCTGGATGGGCCGTACGCCAATCCGTATGAGCTGATGAGTTTCTACGACAACCACGACATGGCCCGGCTGGATGCCAGCGATGCAGGGTTCATCGACGCCCACAACTGGCTTTTCACCGCGCGCGGCATTCCGGTGATCTATTACGGCTCGGAAACCGGCTTCATGCGCAGCCGTGCCGAGCATGCCGGCAACCGCGCCTACTTCGGCCAGCAGCGCGTCAACAACGCGCCGAACAGCCCGATCTATGCGCCGCTGCAGCGCATCGCCAAGCTGCGTGAGGCCACACCCGCACTGCAGCGTGGTCTGCAGGTCAACGAGCGGCTGCAGGGCGATGAAGCGGTGTTCTTCCGCGTGCTGCAGCAGGGCGATACCGCACAGACCGCCCTGGTCCTGCTCAACAAGGGCGACACCGCCCGCACCGTCGAGGTGCGCCGCTATCTGCAGGTCGGGACCTGGCGCGACGTGCTGGGTGGCGCCAGCCAGACGGTCACCGGCGCACTGAAGGCCGAGGTGCCTGCGCATGGCGTGCGCGTGTTCGTGCTGGATGCGCAGGTCGACCAGACAGCGCTACAGCAACAGTTGAAGGCGGCGATGGAGGACCAGCAGGCCCGCACGAAACGCCTGGCGAAGTAGCCGGGGAATGCCCGGTCTGCCGTTCGCGGTGGGCCGGGCACTACAATCGGGCTCGCGATCGCGCACTGCGGTCCTTCCGAGTACGCTTTCCATGTCACGCCTGTCCCTGCGCCCCGCAACGCCCGACGACGCCGAACGCCTGTTCCATCTGATGCAGTTCTACTACTTCGAGGCGTCGGCCTGGAGCGGAGAAGAAGTACGCTCCGACGGCCTGTTCGACTGTGATCGGAGCGATGTCGAGGCCTCCCTGCGCAACGCCCCGCAGTGGGCGCGGTTGTTGTTCGTCGACGAGGCGCTCGCCGGCTTCGTGCTGGTGGACCGGGTGGAACGGGACGGCCACCACTATCCTGAACTGGCCGACCTCTTCGTGCTGCCCAAGTACCGGCGGCAAGGGTTGGCCGCGTATGTGGTCAACGCACTGGTGCGTCCCGGCGAGGGGCAATGGCTGCTCGCAGTGTTCCGCGGCGACGTGGCTGCGCATGCCCACTGGCTGCGGACCCTGCCGCGTCTTGGTCTGCCCCACGTCGCGCTGGCCGACGATGACCCGCGGTTCCATCTCTACCTGATCGGCGGTCCACCCAGCCTGTAGTGCCGGCCGCTGGCCGGCTCCCGACACGCCCGGCGGTACACTAGCGGCCCCCACCCACACCCCCGCATTCCATGAACGACGCTGCCCCCCAGACCCCGATCGAAACGCTGCTCAAGACCGCGATGGACGGTCAGCTGCCGATCGGCCTGTTCATGAAGGCCTTCGTCGCCTCCGAGGTGGTGTTGCTCACCGGCAGCCTGGTGACGCCGGATGGCAGCGGTTTCGATCCGCTGCTGTTCGACAAGCAGGGCGTGCTGCACGTGTCCGTGTTCACCGATATGAGCCGCGTCGGTGTCCACAGTCAGCAGGCCCCGCATACCATCCGCATGCTGATGCTGGAGGTGCTCAAGCGCGTCCCCGGCGGCTACGGCGTGGTGATCAATCCGGGCACCTCGCTGGGCTTTGAAATCTCGCCGTCCGGCGTCGGCGAAATCCTCAAGGACTTCGCTGACGCCCCGCGCTGACGCTGCGTTTTACTGCAGCGTCACCTTCCGCCGGTTATCCGACGACACCCGATCGATCAGTTTGTTGTACGGATCAAAGCCCGCCTCATCCGGCTTGCCCTCCACCGTCACCGTGATGGAGGGATTGGCCTCGGTGACGTGGTGGCGCTGCAGGTACAGCACCTTCTGATCGCGCTCCTTGCCCGACGGCGCATTGGCGAACACGCCCACCTCGATCCAGTCGTCCATCGTACCGGCGGTCTCCTTGCCGCCACCGTCGGCATAGCGCTTCTCGGCGTGCAGCTTCAAGGTGACGTCGTACTTTCCATCGGCACGCTTCTGCACGCTCGCGGTGAGGACACGGTTGTCGTAGAAGCTGATCTTCTCGAACAGGTCCGTCACCAGCTGCTGACGGTCGGCCGGGGTCTCGGCGCGGAGGTAGGCGAGCAGTTCGGTGGAGGTGGTGTAGGGCGGCGGCTGGAAGCCCTTGTCCTGCAGATAGCGCTTGAGGGCGCGATTGAGGGCGGCTTCGCCGATCTCCTCACGCAGCCGGTAGAACGCCAGCGAGCCCTTGCGGTAGTGGATGTACTGCTGGTTCTCCACCCGTGCCAGCGGCAGTTCTTCCACGCCTTCGCCACCACGCCCGGACAGGTACCCGTCCAGCTCGTTCTTGAGGAACTGGCGCATGTGCTGTCGGCCGTACTCCTTCTCCATCACCATCAGCGCCGAGTACTGCGACAGCGACTCGGACAGCATCGTGGCGCCCTGTACGTTGGCACCGATCACCTGGTGCGCCCACCACTGGTGTGCGATCTCATGTGCGGTGACATAGAACACGTAGTCCACCTTGTCCGGATCGCGCAGGTCGGCGATGAAACCGATCGATTCGGAGTAGGGGATCGTGTTGGCGAAGGACTGCGCGAAGCTCTGGTAGCCCGGGAATTCGATGATGCGCACCTGACGGTGCTGGTAGGGCGTGAAGTTGGCTTCGTAATACGCCAGCGACTTCTGCACCGCATCGATCATGCGGTCCACGTTGTAGCCGTGCTGGGGGTCGTAGTAGATCTCGACCGGAATGCCCTTGTAGGCCGCGCGTTTCACTTCCCAGCGGGCAGACAGGTAGGCGTAGAAGTTCAGCATCGGCCGGTCCATGGCATAGCTGAAGCAGCGGCGGCCGTTCACGGTCGTCTCCCGCACCAGGTATCCCGGTGCCAGCGCAACCTGGTCCGGCGCGGTGCAGATGGTGCTGCGGAAGTCCAGCCAGTCGGCATCGTCGCTGACGTAGTTGTTGGCGCGTGCGGCCTGGTCCTCCAACTTGGGCATGCGGGTCGGCTCGCCAAGGCCGCGCTTGCGACGCTCGTTGCGGTCGGTGATCTGTACGCGCTGGTTGTAGCCGAACGACGGCAGATCGCTGCTGTTGAAGAAGGTGCCGTTGTCGACCAGGTTGGTCGGTGCCTGATGCGCGGTGATGCCGTCCGGATGCTGGTTGATGCGGAAGTGGATACGGCGTTCCTCACCGGGCTGCAGCGGCTTGGCCAGCCGGTAGATGCGATAGCCCAGATCAGCGTCGTGCATGGACAACGTTTCGCCCCCCAGGTCGACCAGGGTCAACTGCCTGTCATCGTCCATCGACACATGGATCTGATCGATGGGCGCGGCATGGGTATTGCGCACCGTCCAGTAAGCATCGACGACCATCGACTGGGTTTCCGGCGACAGGTCGATCCGGTTGTCCACCGCCACGATGCGTGGCTGCGGCACATCACGGTAGCGCGACAGATCGCGTTCGTAGCGGGCCTGCAGGTCCAGCTGCTGATCGGGCGAGCGGAACTCGTTGCGGATGTTGGTGCTCCAGTACAGCCAGCCACCCACCCCGATGAAGGCCAACGTGGCCACCACTGCACCGAGTCCAGTCGGGCCGCGCAGGCGGCGCCCGGCCAGCACCAGCCGCTGCCGCACACCATTGCCGACGCCGCGTACCCAGAAGGCCGAGGCGACGCACAACAGGGCCAGCAGGAACAGCGCCCAATACCCTTGGAACGCCAGTTGCCCCGGCAGGAAGTGACCGTAGCCGTTCATGTCCGAGTACGGCGCGATCGGCCAGCTGCCGAAGTTGTACAGGTTCTGCGTGTAGTCGAGCATGCCCAGCACCGCCTGCCCGATCATCACCACGATCAGCAGTGCGTAGCCGACGAACTTGTTGTTGGTCAGCACCTGCAGCACCAGCGCCAGCCCACCCATCAGCAGATAGACCACCGAATCCAGCGCGAGCATCTTGAGATACACCAGCGGCTCGATGTGGGTGTAGCCCTTGGCCAGCTGCACGCCGATCGCGGCCAGCGCGCCGATGGCCTGGAAGCAGGCGATCACCGCCACCAGCGTGGCGAACTTGGCCAGCAACGGCACCCAGTTGGGCACCGGCATCGCATCGGTGACGTCACTGATGCGGGCGGTGCGTTCCTTCCAGACCAGCTCGCCGGCGAAGAACAGCACGATGATGATCAGCAGCCAGCTGTAGGTGCCTTGCAGCGCGGTCAGCATTTCGGAGGTGACCGGCCAGATGGGCGTGCCATACATCGTCTGGCGGAACAGGGCGCCGGGCAGGAAGTTGCACAGCCCCAGCACCAGCAGTACCAGGAAGGGCACGCTGCGCACCACGCCAGCCGTATCGAAGCGAACCTGATGCAGGAACTGGCGCCAGGCGGTGCCGACACCGCTGCCGGGCACCACGCGTGGCACCGTGACCTGGGCCGGGCGCAGCGACGGGGTGCTCGTTGCCGCGGCGGCTTTACGGCCCCAGCGACGACCGGCACTGCCGCTGCGCTCGGTGCGGAACAAGGCAAACGTCGCGGCGAACAGCGCTGCCGCCACACCCAGCCACAGCGCACGGTTGGCCAGTAGTTGCCCGGCGACGGCAGGCAAGCCGGAGTTGCGTTCGGCCACCGACCAGTAACGGATGGTCCGCGACAACGCGCGCAGGCCGAGCGGCTCGCTCAGCACCGCAATCCAGGTGTTGTCGATGTCCCGGAGCAGGGCCGCGCTGACGCCGTACAGCACGAAGTAGGCGATCACGCCGATGTAGACCCACAGGATCGAGCGGGTGGTGGCCGCCAGCAAGGCCAGCAGGGCCGTGGTGAAGATCAGGTTCGGAATCACGATGACACCGAATGCCCAGACATAGCTGTACAGCGAGACCGGGCCCATACGGGCCGGATCGACCCAGGGCATGAACGGCCCCAGCGCCATGCCGGCGGCAATGATCACGTACACCAGCAGCCCGCTGACCAGCGCGGCGCCGATGCGTCCGGCCAGGTAATCGCGGCGTTTGATCGGGCTGGCGAAGATCAATTCGGCGGTGCCGAGATCGAAGTCGCGCAGCAGTGCATTGCTGACGAACAGCGTGGAGACCAGCATGCCGAGCAGAGTGAAGATGCCCAGCATCGAAGCGATGACGGTCGGTGCATTGCTGTGCACGTTGCCGGTGCCACCGCCGATCTGTATCGCGTCGGACGACGCGGCACCGAAGGCCATCAAGGCGAACAGGCCCGCCAGCAGCCACAGCAGCGGGGAACGGAGCTGCTCGCGCAGCTCGAAACGGAAGAAGGCAGCGATCATGGGCCGGCTCCGGTCAGGCGGCCCGCGACTGCAGGCGCAGTCGCTGGAAATAGACGTCTTCCAGATCGGGAGCCACGGCTGCGAAGCCGTCGCCGGGGTCGTTCGCGCTGTGTACGTGGATCACCGGCCGCCCACCGACCAGGCGCGTGGACAGCACCACATGGTTGGTCTCATACGTGGGCAGTTCGGCAACGTCGACCTGCTTGCGCCAGACCTGGTGCTGCAGCGCATCGATCGCATCGCTGGGTTTGCCGGTCAGCAGCACCTGTCCCTTGTTCATGATGGCCATGTTCGGGCAGAGGTCGGTGACATCTTCGACGATGTGCGTGGACAGGATCACCGCCACGTTCTCGCCGATCGCCGCGAGCAGGTTGAGGAAGCGGTTGCGCTCTTCCGGGTCCAGGCCAGCGGTGGGCTCATCGACGATCACCAGGCGCGGATCGCCGAGCAGCGCCTGCGCGATGCCGAAGCGCTGGCGCATGCCGCCGGAGTAAGTGCCGAGCTTGCGCTTGCGCGCATCCCACAGGTTGACCTGCTGCAGCAGCGCCTCGACCACCTCACGGCGCTGGCCCTTCTGGGTGATGCCCTTGAGTACCGCGAAATGGTTGAGCAGGTCCAGCGCGCTGACCTTGGGATACACGCCGAAGTCCTGCGGGAGGTAGCCCAGCCGGCGCCGTACCGCATCCTTGTCGCGCAGCACGTCGATGGCCGCCTCACCGGGAATCGACAGCGTCGCCGAGCCGCTGTCGGCCTCCTGCAGCGTGGACAAGGTGCGCATCAGCGAGGACTTGCCGGCGCCGTTGGGCCCGAGCAGACCGAACATGCCGCGGGGCACATCGAGCGTCACACCGGCGAGGGCATGGACACCATTGGCGTACGTCTTGGACAGCGCGCGGATCTCAAGCATGTGGCCACTTCCCCTGGGAGATAGCGCGGTTATCCGCCCTATTCAGGTAGGCCGCATCCGCCGTAAGTCATGGGTGCTTCTGGACACGTGTGCGCCACCGAGCGGCCAGCCATGACGCAGCCACGCAGCCTGCGGCCACCAGCAGCCAGCCGGATGCCGTTGGCCCCGCGCTCTGCTTGATCGCGCCCCACCACGCCGGGCCGAACATCGCCCCGATGGCCAGGACGGCGAGGGCCAACAAGGCAAGCAATACCCGCGACACCCAACGTTCGATACCGGCGTCATGCCGGGCAATGCGCAGCGTGACATCACGGGCGAAGCGCATCGGCGGTCCACTCTGCGGGGCCGAAGCGATCGCCTGGGCGATGCGCAGGTAGTCGGTGGCGTCCGGCGCAGCGCGCTGGCCGCTGAGGGCGGCGCGCAGCGCATCCTCCTGGGCCTGCCATTCCTCGGGATCGATGCGGGGATCGTCTGCGCTGCTCATGCGGGCACTCCAATGCGGGATTCGAGCAGTTCGCGCAACCGCTTGCGGCTGCGGAACAGGTGGCTCTTGATGGTGCCTTCGGCCAGCTCGGTCAGGGTGGCGATCTCGGCGATGGAGATCTCCTCCAGGTGATAAAGCGTGAGCAGGGTGCGCTGCAGGGGCGGCAAGCCGTCGATCGCAGCGTACAGGTGGGCGTTGATGTCCTGCTCGCTGGTCAAGGCTTCCAGATCGATGCCATCGCCGATCTGTTCGATCAATGCGGTGCCGTCCTCGCCCATGGTGTTCTCCACCAGCGGAATGCGGCGCCGTTCCAGGTGGCGCTTGGCGATCGAATAGGCGACCTGCGCCACCCAGGATTTCAACGCGCTCTCGCCGCGGTACTGATACAGCGTCTGATGGATGCGCAGGAAGGTTTCCTGGCACAGCTCGCGGGTGTCGTCGGGGTGGCG
Organism: Stenotrophomonas sp. TWI809; assembly: GCF_039673205.1. Classification (NCBI taxonomy): domain Bacteria; kingdom Pseudomonadati; phylum Pseudomonadota; class Gammaproteobacteria; order Lysobacterales; family Lysobacteraceae; genus Stenotrophomonas; species Stenotrophomonas sp. TWI809. Next base: position 60,668 of record NZ_JBDJLE010000015.1, read on the forward strand.
GACCATGCGGTCGACCACGCGCCAGCACAGCCCTTGATACTCCCGCACCAGCTGCTCGAACGCCCCGGGCTGCCGCGACAGAATGGCGGCGACCAGTGCCCGGTCGGCGTCGAGACAGTCGGCAGGGGTGGGCGGCGGGGTGCGCATCCCCATAGGGATACGTCGAGTGCGCCATCGGTTGCAACCGTGCTCCGTGCAACCCATTCCGCCCTGGCCGTATCTCAGTGGACAAGCCCCTCCTCAACGGAACGAACGCACCATGGATTACAACCTGATTCTTCCCGTCGTCCTGATCCTGGGCATCGTGTATGCCATCAAGAGCGTGGTCGATGGCCACACCCGCCGCCGGATCGTTGAAGCCCGCGGTTCGGAAGAGCTGGTGCGCTCGCTGCTGGCCGGCGACACCACCAAGCGGCGGCTGGCCGCGCTGCATTGGGGCTGCGTGTTGCTGACCCTGGCGCTGGCATTCGGCCTGGTCGATCTGCTCGGTATCGACCGGGTCACCCCTGGCGCGATCGCCCTGCTGCTCGGTGCGACCGGGCTGGGCAACGTGGTGTACTTCGTGCTCGATCGCCGCCTGAAGTAAGCCCGCCATCCTGCCGCCCGCGTCGCCGGCGGCTCCCCTGCAACAGGACCTCGAATGAAACGCATCCTGGCACTCTGTGCCGGCGTTGCCGTGGCCGTGATGTCTCCGGTGCGCGCTGCCACGCCTGTCGATTTTGCCCCGCTGTCCTCCCTCATCGAACAGACCAAGGCGGCCACGGGCCTGCCTTCGGGTACCGCGGTCGTGGTGGTGAAGGACGGCAAGGTGATCCATGAAGGCTACTACGGCCTGGCGGATATCGGGGCCGGCACGCCGGTCACGGCTGACACTGTCTTCTACATCGCCTCGGCGACCAAGCCGTTCTTCGCGCTGAACGCCCTGCACAAGCAGGCCGCCGGCGAGCTCGACATGGCGATGTCACTCCAGCAGATGTTTCCGCAAACACGCTTCGATGGTCTGGAGGCCGAGGCGATCACCGTCGGCGATCTGCTCACGCACACGGCCGGCGTGGACAACACTGCCCTGGTCTGGGCCACCGCCTTCAGCGGCGTGCACGACAGCGCCTCGCGGCGGGCGCTGGTGGGTGCGACGCGGCGCGATCCGGACGCGGCGCACGGCACCTTCCGCTATACCAACCTGGGCTACAACCTGCTCAGCATCTGGATGGACCAGCACGACGGCCTGCCGTGGCAGGACCAGCTGCAGCACACGCTGTTCGATCCGTTGGGCATGCGGCACACGAGTACCCGGATCAGCACTGCCGAGGCGGCCGGCTGGCCCATGGCCACGCCTTACTCGCTGGCCAGTGCGCAGCCGACCACGCCGCTGTATCTGCGCAAAGCGGACGACACGATGCAGGCGGCCGGCGGCATGGTCGCCACCGCGCCGGACCTGGCGCGGTTCCTGATCGCGCAGTTACCGGGGGAGGGCAACACCGCCCTAGCCCGGCAGGTAATCACCCGCTCGCAGCAGCGTCAGGTCGCGCTGGACGCGAGCTATCTGGATTTCGCGCGCGACGGCTACGCGTGGGGCTGGTACACCGGTCCGTACAAGGGCCACCCACTGCTGCACCACTTCGGTGGATTCGCCGGCTTCCACGCGCATCTGTCGTTCATGCCGGACCAGAACATCGCGCTGGTCGTGCTCAACAACGAGGACGTGCTGGGCGCGCCGCTGACCAACCTCATCGCCGATCACGTGTATGGCCTGCTGTTGCACGAGCCCGGGATCGCGTCGAGCTCCGCCGCCCGCTTCCTGGCGCTGCAGGCAAAGGCGGCCCAGATGCAGGCGAACGTGGCGCGCCAGCGCGAGGCGATCCAGTCACGCCCCTGGCGGCGGTCCTTGCCGCGCGACCATTTCGTGGGCCGATTCGTCCATCCGCTGCTCGGCGAGGTAAGGGTCGACGCGGCAGGTGACCAGGCGCTGCGGCTGCGCTGGGGGCGGCTGGACGCCGTCGCCAGTGCAGGCGAACAGAGGGATCAGGGGCGCGTTGAACTCGTCCCCGGTTCGGGGAGCTGGCTGACCTTCCAGGTGGGAGAGGGCCAGGTACGGTCGCTTACGTTCGAGACCCTGACCTTCCAGCGCGTGCCCTGAGCCAGGCTCAGCCGCGCAGCGAGGAGTCCCGCAGCACCTGCTTGACCGCGATGCTCTCGCCCTCCACCGGCTTGCCCTCGATCAGCGCCAGCAGCTTCTCCACCAGCAGGTGCCCGGCCTGCTTGGTGTCCTGCTGCACGGTGGACAGCGGTGGGGAGACCGAGGCGGCCAGCGGGATGTCATCGAAACCGGTGACCGCCACGTCCTCGGGCACGCGCAGGCCGTGCTCGCGCAGGGCGCGCATCGCACCGATCGCGATCAGGTCGCTGGCCGCGCACAGCCCATCGATACGTTCGCCGCGCGCCAATAGCGCCTGGCAGGCATCGAAGCCGGACTGCTCGGTGGTGATCGCATCGTGCTGCAGGGACGGCTCGGCGGTGAGGCCGCGTGCCTGCATCGCCTCGACGTGGCCGCGGTAGCGCTGCTCGAACTCGGGATAGTGGCTGGAAGCATGGCCGACGAAGGCGATCCGGCGGCAGCCCTGGTCGAGCAGGTGCGCGGTGATGTCGAAGCCGCCCTGGAAATTGTCGCTGCCGATCGAGACACCGGGCTGATCGGGCAGGGAAGCACCCCAGCGCACGAAGTGGGTGCCTTGCTCGACCAGCCGCTGCAGGCGCTCGCGCGACTCGTGGTAGTCGCCGTAGCCGAGCAGGATGATGCCGTCGGCCTTGTTGCTGTCCTCGTAATCGGCCTGCCAGTCGGTGGACAGCTGCTGGAAGGAGACCAGCAGGTCGTAGCCGCGCAGCGCGCAGGCCCGGGTGATCGAGCCGAGCATGGCGTGGAAGAACGGGTTGATCAGCGAGTCGTCGTTGGTGGGGTCTTCGAAGAACAGCAGCGCCAGCGTGCCGGCATTGCGCAGGCGCAGGCTGGAGGCATTCTTGTCGACCTTGTAATTCAGCTCCCGGGCAATGGCCAGGATCCGCTGCCGGGTCTCGGCGTTGACCATCGGGCTGCCGCGCAGCGCCCGCGACACCGTGGGCTGGGAGACGCCGGCCAGGTGGGCGATATCGAGGGAGGTGGCTTTGCCGCGGATGGTCATTTCAGCAGGGGGTGAGGCAGTGAAGGGACATCATGCCATGCGCTGCCAGGGCTGGGCCTGTCGCCGGGACGGTCAGGCTGGCCGGGGCCTGGCGGCAGTCGGCGTAACGGTCGTCACCCTTGCCGCGTATGGCTCGAGCAGGTTTCCGGTCGCTGCCGGGCGGAATTCCGACAGGGTCGGGGACGGCGGCAATGATAAGATGGTGCAATCTGGATCCCCCCAATTTTCCCAAGGGCGGCCCGGCAGATCTGCACCCCGCCCGGGGCTGTGATATGACTGCGGCCTGCCCTCGGACAACGGAAGAGCAACCCTATGGCGCGCGGCATCAATAAAGTCATCCTGGTCGGCAACCTCGGCAACGACCCGGACGTGAAGTACACCCAGGGCGGTATGGCGATCACCCGCATCAGCCTGGCCACCACCAGCGTCCGCAAGGACAAGGATGGCAACCAGCAGGAGCGTACCGAATGGCACCGCGTGGTGTTCTTCGGCAAGCTCGGCGAGATCGCCGGTGAATACCTGCGCAAGGGCAGCTCGGTCTACGTCGAAGGCAGCCTGCGTTACGACAAGTACACCGGCCAGGATGGCGTGGAGAAGTACTCCACCGACATCATCGCCGATGAAATGCAGATGCTCGGCGGCCGTGAGGGCGGCGGTGGCGGTGGTGCCGGTGGCGAACGTCCGCAGCGCCAGCAGGCCCCGCGCCAGGAGTACGGCGGTGGTGGCGGTGGCGGTGGCGGTGGTCAGCGCGGCGGCGGTGGTGGTGGCTACGGCCAGCAGCGCCCGCAGCAGCAGGCCCCGCAGCAGTCCGCGCCGCCGATGGACGACTTTGCGGATGACGATATTCCGTTCTGATTTCCAGCCGTCAGTTCGCGTTTGAATAAACCCCAGTAAGCCGGTGTGCTTACTGGGGTTTTCTCGTTTGGGCGGCGTTGTGCCCCGCAGCATGCGTTTTCGTGCACCGCGTCTTGCAAAAAAAACCGTTCCTCCTCTATGGTGCAATCGATTGCATTGCAGCAGTTCGACAGCGTTTGATACCAGGAGGCCGGAAGGCGGATGTCCATCCATTCCATCAGACCGCCCTCGGCGCCGGGGCTCACGCGGCGCGATGCGCTTCGCATGGCGGTCGCCGGCAGCCTTGGGCTGGGTGCTGCGGCCGTGTTGCCGGCGTTTGCCGCTGCCGCCCCGCTCAAGGGCAACCTGAAGCACGCCGTCGCCCGCTGGACCTTCCCGCAGCTGTCGGTCGCCCAGCTCTGCACGACGGTGAAGGACATTGGTTTTGCCGCCATTGATCTGGTCGGCCCAGAGGATTGGCCCACACTGAAGGCCCACGGCGTGGACAGCTCGATGTGCAACGGCGCGGAGCTGGGCCTCACCAAGGGCTTTGCCGACCCCCGGTTCCACGACGCCCTGGTGGAGCGCTACACGCGGCACATCGATCTGGTGGCCGATGCGGGGTACCGCAACCTCATCTGTTTTTCCGGCAACCGCAATGGCATGGATCCCCAGCAGGGCATGGCCCACGCCGAGGCGGGCCTCAAGCGCATCCTCGGGCATGCCGAGAAACGCGGCGTGGTGCTGGTGATGGAGCTGCTGAACTCCAGGGTCGATCATCCCGACTACCTGTGCGACACCTCCACATGGGGCGTGGCGTTGTGCCAGCGTCTCGGCTCGGACCACTTCGGCCTGCTCTACGACATCTATCACATGCAGATCATGGAGGGCGACATCATCGCCACCATCGGCAGGGATCACGCCTGTTTCAAGCATTACCACACGGCGGGCGTGCCGGGCCGGCACGAGATCGGGGACCACCAGGAACTCAACTACCCCGCCATCTGTCGCGCGATCCGCGACACCGGTTTCGACGGCTATCTGGCGCAGGAATTCATGCCTGCGGCACCGGATCCCGTCGGCTCGCTGCGCGAGGCGATCCGCCTCTGCGACGTCTGAAACGATATCCACCAGGTGAGAGATCCATGGCAGACAATCATTACGACGCCATCGTTGTTGGCTCGGGAATCAGTGGCGGTTGGGCGGCGAAGGAGCTGACCGAGAAGGGCCTCAAGGTGCTGATGCTGGAACGCGGCCGCAACATCGAGCACGTGAAGGACTACGTCAACGCGATGAAGGAGCCGTGGGACTTCCCGCACCGCAACCGGCCAACCCAGGCGATGAAGGCGGCCTTCCCGGTGCTGATGCGCGACTACGCGCTGGCCGAGAACCTCCAGGGCATGTGGGCCGACGAACAGGAATCGCCCTACATCGAGACCAAGCGCTTCGACTGGTTCCGCGGCTATCACGTCGGCGGGCGTTCGCTGATGTGGGGCCGGCAGAGCTATCGCTTCTCCGACCTGGACTTTGAGGCGAACCTCAAGGACGGCATCGCCACCGACTGGCCGATCCGCTACGCCGACATCGCCCCCTGGTACGACCATGTGGAGAAGTTCGCCGGCATCGCCGGCACCCGCGAAGGGCTGGACGTGCTGCCGGATGGCGAGTTCCTGCCGCCGATCCCACTCAATATCGTCGAGAAGGATGTGGCCGCGCGGATCAGGAAGGCCTTCGGCGGCACCCGGCACATGATCCACTCGCGCACCGCCAACATCACCCAGCCGATGCCCGAGCAGGGCCGCGTCAACTGCCAGTACCGCAACAAGTGCATCCTCGGCTGTCCCTTCGGGGCCTATTTTTCCACCCAGGCAGCGACGCTGCCGGCGGCGATGAAGACGGGCAACCTGACCTTGCGGCCATTCTCAATCGTCAAGGAAGTGCTCTACGACAAGGACCGCAAGCGTGCGCGCGGCGTAGAGGTCATCGATGCCGAGACAGGGCAGACCTATGAGTACACGGCGAAGGTCATCTTCCTCAATGCGTCGTCCTTCAACTCGACCTGGCTGCTGATGAACTCGGCCACCGATGTCTGGGACGGTGGGCTGGGCTCCTCGTCCGGCGAACTGGGCCACAACGTGATGGACCATCATTTCGGCGCGGGTGCCTCCGGCCGGGTCGAAGGGTATGAAGACAAGTACTACTTCGGCCGTCGTCCCTGCGGCTTCTACATTCCCCGCTTCCGCAACGTGGCTGCGGACAAGCGCCGCTACCTGCGTGGCTTCGGCTACCAGGGCGGTGCCAGCCGCATGGGATGGTCGCGCGAGATCGCCGAGCTGAATATCGGTGCCGACCTGAAAGAGGCGCTGACCGTGCCCGGTGACTGGCGCATCGGCATGACCGGCTTCGGCGAGATGCTGCCGCACCACGACAACACGATCCGCCTGGACAGCGACCGCAAGGACAAGTGGGGACTGCCGGTGCTGGCGATGGATGTCTCCATGCGCGCCAACGAACTGGCCATGCGCAAGGACATGGCCGCCGATGCCGCCGAGATGCTCGAGGCCGCCGGCGTCAAGGACGTGGAGATGCATGACAATGACTACGCCCCGGGCAAGGGCATCCACGAAATGGGGACTGCGCGCATGGGCCGTGACCGCAGCACCTCCGTGCTGAACCAGCACAACCAGGTCTGGGATGCGCCCAACGTCTATGTGACCGACGGGGCGTGCATGACCTCCAGCGCGTGCGTGAATCCTTCATTGACCTACATGGCGCTGACGGCACGCGCTGCCGACCATGCCGTGCGCGAACTGAAAGCGGGGAATCTCTGATGGACCGCCGCGAACTGCTGAAGATGATCGTCGCCGCCACCGGTGCGGCCATGATCGGTCTGCCCGCACTCGGTCAGGCACAGGCTCCTGCCGCAGGGGCGAAGTCGCGCTTTTCCGACGCGGATGTCGGCACGCTGGATGAGATCGCCGAGACCATCCTGCCGCGGACGAAGACGCCGGGGGCGAAAGACGCAGGCGCCGGTGCGTTCATGGCGACGTTCGTCAGCGACTGCTACACCGCCCGGCAGCAGGCGACGTTCCGCGCCGGCCTGGCCGATATCGACAAACGCGCGGGCGGCCGCTTCGTTTTACTTGCGCCGCAGGCCCGCACCGAGCTGCTGCGCGCGCTGGATGCAGAGGCCAGGAAGCACGCGGTCGAGGTGACCGAGACCGGCACCGCCGAAGCAGGAGAGCCGATGCCGCATTACTTCACGATGCTCAAGCAGCTGACCATATTCGGTTTCTTCACCTCCAAGGCCGGCGCAACTGAAGTGCTGCGCTACGTCGCGGTGCCGGGGCGCTACGACGGCGACCTCGCCTATATCCCCGGTACGCCGGCGTGGGGGACCAGCTGATGGAGCGCAACGGAATGATCACGCCTGTGCTGATCGCCGCCGCCGTGCTGGTTGCCGCACCTGCGCTCGGGCAGGCCGGTGCCGACCCTGCACGCGATCCGAAGAAGACCGAGGTCTGGACGCCGGTGCCAACGAGCGTGGCCACGCCCCCAGGAAAGGCACCCTCCGACGCAATCGTGCTGTTCGATGGCAACGATGTGTCCGCCTGGGAGTCGGAGCAGGGCGGGCGCGTGCCTTGGCGCGTCGCTGATGGCGTACTGACGGTGGTTCCGGGCAGCAAGGGCATCCGCACCAGGCAGCACTTCTGCGACGTCCAACTGCATGTCGAGTGGCGCACGCCTGTCGAAATCGAGGGCTTTGAGGGCCAGGACCGCGGCAACAGCGGCATCTTCCTGCAGGAACGATACGAGCTGCAGGTGCTCGACAGTTACAACAACCCGACCTATGCCAATGGCCAGGCCGGCGCCATCTACAAGCAGGCCATGCCCTTGGTGAACGCCTCGCGCGCACCGGGGCAGTGGCAGGCCTACGACATCCTCTGGAAGGCACCTCGGTTCTCACCCGGCGGCGGGCTTGTGTCGCCCGCGCGCATCACGGTCCTGCACAACGGCGTGCTGGTGCAGGACGACACCGTGCTGGCGGGCAAGACCGAGTACATCGGCGCGCCCTCGTACGCGCCCCATGGGTGTGCGCCGATCTACCTGCAGGAACACGATTCCAACGTCAGCTACCGCAACATCTGGGTGCGGGCGCTGTAGTGGACTCCTATTTCGCCAGGTAACTGGCGAGATTGTCGATTTCCTGTGCCGACAGCTGGGAAAAGGGCGGCATCAAGCCGCCGCCCTTGCTGATCTTTTCCTTGATCTGCGCCGGCTGCAGCCGCTTGGCGACATCGGTGAGTGCGGGGAACGTCGGCGGAATGCCGGCCCGATTCGCGCCGTGGCAGGCCGTGCAGTGCACGGTATAGAGTTGTGCGCCAGCGGCCGGGTCGTCCTTGGACCACGCTGTGGTGGGGGCCAGCACCGTGCCGAACAGCGTCAGGACCAGCGTCAGGATCTTGTTCACGTGGGGCTCCTTGGCGGGCTAGCGCGGTGCGCTGGCGGGCGGCGTGGCGGTGAGGTGTTGACGCAGGTAGTCCGCGCCCGTCTTGATGACCTTGGCCGGATCACGCGGTTGGTCGTGCTCGACGATGTACCACTGCACGCCCGCCGCCGCGGCGGCAGGCAGGATCGCGTTCCAGTCCAGCACGCCCTGGCCAACGGCGGCGAAGCCGCCCTCGTCTTCGGCCTGGCCTTTGGGGGCGTTGTCCTTGGCGTGTACCGCGAACACGTGGCCACGGAATTTGCCCAGCATCACCACCGGGTCATGGCCCGCACGGGCTACCCAGGCCAGGTCCAGCTCGGTCTGCAGGTCGGGGCCGGCCGCAGCGAACAGCAGTTCCAGGCCGGTTTTGCCGTTGAAATCGACCAGCTCGAAGTCATGGTTGTGGTAAGCCAAGCGCATCCCCTGGGCCTTTGCCAGCGCCGCGATCCGGCCCAGTTCCTGGCCCAGTGTGGTCCAGCCTGCGGCATCGGTCGGCCGATCCTTCTTGTCCAGGTACGGCACCACCAGGGTGGTGTTTCCGATCGAGCGGTTGAAGGCCACCACCCCGGCCAGGTCGCTGCGCAGATCGGCCAGTTGCACGTGGGAGGAAATGGCCTTGATCGAATAGCGGTCCAGCAGGTGCTTGAGTTCGGTGGCGCTGACGTTCTGGGTACCCACTGTCTCCACCGCGCCGACGCCCGCGTCATGCACGATCTTCAACTGCTGGTCGAGCGTGCCGGCGTCGCGCAGCGTGTACATCTGCACTGCGATGGGCTGCTGCGGACCGGCGGGGTCGCCTGCGAAGGCAGGCAGGGCAACGAGCAGCAGCAGTGCAAGGGTGGTGGTCCTGCGCGTAGCGATTTTCATCAACACATCCTCCCGGGATTCAACCGATGGTGGTCCAGGCACGTGACCTGGCCGATGCAATCACGCGGTCGACGATCAACGCCGAACGCAGGCCGTCCTCGAAGGTGGGCAGGCCCTGTGGCCGCTCACCGTCGATGGCGTGATAGGTGTCCGCGACGAACGCCTCGAAGCAGTGGCCGTAGCCCTGCGCATGGCCGGGCGGCAACACCGACAGCCGGCGTTGTTCGGCACTGCCGGCACCCGGTCCACGCACGAAGGTTTCCTCGCGCTGGTCGGGTCGGCCGATCCACAGCCGTTCGGCGTCCTCCTGGTTGAACGCCACGCTGGCCTGGGCGCCGTCGATCTCGAACCAGAGGCGATTGTGGCGTCCGGCCGAGACCTGGCTGACCGTCAATGACGCCAGCGTGCCTGCGCCGGTCTTGAACATCGCCGCGGCCACATCTTCGCTGGATACGGCCTGCATCGCGCCGCCCGCCGCCGGCGTGGTGAAGCTCTGGCCGGTGAGGGCGCCGCGCTCGGCGAGCACGGTGGCGAATGCCGCACTGACGTCGACGAAGCGCTCGCCACTGACCCATTCCACCAGGTCGCACCAGTGCGAGCCGATGTCGGCGAACACGCGCGACGCGCCGCCCAGCGCCGGGTCCACGCGCCAGTTGTTGCTGGCCGGGTCCAGCAGCCAGTCCTGCAGGTAGCTGCCGTGGATCAGGTGCAGCGGCCCCAGTTCGCCCTGCGCGATGCGGGCGCGCGCCTCGCGCACCACCGGGTGGTAGCGGTAGACGAACGGCACCGTGGCGACCAGCCCGGTCGAGGCGGCCAATGCGGCCAGCGCCTGGGCGTCCTCCAGCGTGGTGGCCAGCGGTTTCTCGCAGATCACGTGCTTGCCCGCGTTCAGCGCCGCCTGCGCCATGCCGCGGTGCAGATGGTTGGGCGTGCAGACGTGCACCACCTGCACCTGTGGATCGGCGACCACGTCCTCGATGTCCCGATAGGCACGCGGCACGCCCCACGCCTGCGCCACGTCGCGTGCGCGCTGCGGTGACGAGGCGGCCACGCCCCGGATCTCCGCACCGGCCAGCAGCGCCGCGCGATGGTGTACGGCGCCGATCATGCCGGTGCCGACGATGGCAATTCCAAGCTTGGGCATCGGGTGCGGTCCTCAGGGGGTGGACGGTGCGGCCGCAACCACCGGCCGGTCGCGGAACAACAACAGGAAGGCGATCAGCACGACCAGCGCCACGCCTGCCGGGAACAGCCAGATCTTCTGCCAGTCCGGGCCCGCCGCCGTGGTGTAGTGCTCCACCACCGCGCCGGACAGGAACGTGCCAATCAGCATGCCCACGCCATACGTGGCCAGGGTGATGAAGCCCTGCGCGCTGCTGCGCGCGGCCGGGCCGGCATGCGCATCGGTGTAGATCTGGCCGGTGACGAAGAAGAAGTCGTAGCAGATGCCGTGCAGCACGATGCCGATCACCAGCAGGGAGAAGCCGCTGCCTGCATCGCCGAAGGCGAACATCGCATAGCGCACTACCCACGCCGCCATGCCCACCGCCAGCATCGTCTTCACTCCCAGCCGCACGAACAGGAACGGCATGGCAAGCATCAGCAGCACTTCGGAGACTTGGCCCAGCGATTGCAGGCCGGCCGCGCCGCGCACGCCCAGATCGTTGAGGTACGGGTTGGTGAAGTTGTAGTAGAACGCCAGCGGGATGCAGATGGCGATGGAGGCCAGGAAGAACACCAGGTAGGCGCGCGACTTCAGCAGCCGCAGCGAGTCCAGCCCCAGGATCTGTCCCAGGCCGGCGTCGCGCTGTTGCGCCAGCGGCGGCGTGTGCGGCAGGGTGAATGCATACAGGCCCAGGGCCAGCGACGCCATCGCCGCCATCTGGAAGGTCAGCTCGAGCCGATGCGCCTGTTCCCAGCCCAGCCAGCCGATCAGCACGCCGGCCACGATCCAGCCGATGCTGCCGGCCACCCGCACCAGCGGAAACTGCTTTTCCGGCGACTGCATGTGCCGCATCGCCACACTGTTGGCCAGCGCCAGCGTTGGCATGAACAGCAGCATGTATCCCATGACATAAACGGAGAAGGTGCTGAAGTCCGTCGCCGTGGAGGCCAGCCACATCATCGCCGCGCCGGCCAGATGCAGCACCGCGAGAATGCGCTGCGCTGCGAAGTAGCGATCCGCAATCAGGCCAACCAGGAACGGCGCGACGATGGCGCCGATGGATTGGCTGAGGAACGCCGTCGCGACCTGGCTCGCAGTGGCCTGCAACGGCCCCTGCACCAGGTACGTTCCCAGGGTCACGAACCACGCGCCCCAGATGAAAAACTGCAGAAACATCATCGCGCCCAAGCGCGACATGGTGTGCGTCATGGCTTGCCCTCCCAGGCAGTGATGGCTCAGATCCCCAGCATGCGGCGCAGTGATCCAGGATCGGTGCCGCTGTCGGCAAAGTCGTCGAAGGCGCGCTCGGTCACGCGGATGATGTGGTCGCGGATGAAGACGGCCCCTTCGCGCGCGCCGTCTTCCGGGTGTTTCAGGCAGCACTCCCACTCCAGCACTGCCCAGCCGGGGAAGTCGTACTGCGCGAATTTCGAGAAGATCGCCTTGAAGTCGATCTGCCCATCACCGAGCGAGCGGAACCGGCCCGGACGATCGATCCAGTCCTGGTAACCGCCATACACGCCACTGCGCGCACTGGCGTGGTACTCCGCGTCCTTGACGTGGAAGATGCCGATGCGCGCGTGGTAGCGGTCGATGAAGGCGAGGTAGTCCATCTGCTGCAGCAGCAGATGGCTGGGGTCGTACAGGATCTTTGCGCGGGGGTGGTGGTCCACCATGTCGAGGAAGCGCTCGAAGGTCGCGCCGTCGTGCAGGTCCTCGCCCGGATGGATCTCGAAGCACAGGTCCACGCCGCAGGCGTCGAAGGCATCGAGGATGGGGCGCCAGCGGCGGCCGAGTTCGGCGAAGGCTTCTTCCACCAGTCCGGGCGGGCGTTGCGGCCAGGGATAGAAGTAGGGCCAGGCCAGCGCGCCGGAGAACGTGGCGTGCGCGGTCAGCCCCAGGCGCTCGCTGGCCTTGGCGGCCAGCAGCAGCTGCTCCACCGCCCAGGCCTGGCGGGCCGCGGGATCACCGCGCTTGTCCGGTGGTGCGAAGCCGTCGAACAGGCTGTCATAGGCCGGATGGACGGCAACCAGCTGCCCCTGCAGGTGGGTGGACAGCTCGGTGATCTGCAGGCCATGCCCGGCCAGCATGCCGGCGACGTCGTCGCAGTAGGCCTGGCTGCGCGCCGCCTCGGCCAGATCGAACAGGTGGGGCGCGCTGGTCGGCACTTGTACGCCAGAATAGCCCAGCCCCGCGGCCCAGCCGGCCAGCGTGTCCAGCCGATCAAAAGGAGGTGTGTCGCCGATGAACTGCGCCAGGAACAGCGCTGGACCCTTGAGCGTTTTCAAGAGGATTCGCCCTCGATGCAATCGATTGCATTATCCTAGCAGGGGCATTCGAAAGACCCGTTGTGCACTGCACAGCGGAAGGAAGAGGTAACCCCATGGCCACCATCTACGACATTGCAAAGCACGTCGGCGTCTCGGCCGGCACGGTGTCGCGGGCGCTGTCCCGACCGGAGAAAGTGCTGCCGGCCACGCGGGCGCGCATCGAGCAGGCGGCCGCCGCGCTGGGCTATGTCCCCAACACGGTGGCCAGAACCCTCAAGACCCAGCGCAGCGGCAAGATCCTGGTCACCGTGCCGGACATCGCCAACCCGTTCTTCGCCCAGATCCTGCAGGGCGCGGAGGACGCGGCGCAGGCCGTTGGCTACGCCGTGCTGCTGGGCGATACCCAGAACCTGCCCGAGCGCGAGGAGCGCTACGCACAGATGCTCCGGCGCAACGAGGCCGATGGCCTGATCGTGCTGGGCCATCGCCTCCCGCCCACGGCACGTGACATCGTCCAGCAGCAGGGCAGTGCCGCGCCGGTGGTCAACGGCTGCGAGGTCGATCCCGCGCTGGGCATCCCCAGCGTCCACATCGACAACGCGGCCGCCGCGCGCGCGGTGATGGAACACCTGTACGGGCTGGGGCACGAGCGGATCGCCGTGGTCGGTGGGCCGCCGGACAATCCCCTGCACCAGCAGCGACTGGAAGGGGTTCGGGCCGCCGGCAAGGCGCGCGGTCGCCTGCGTCACCTGAGCGTTGTGCCGGGTGACTTCTCGGTGGAATCCGGCCATGCCGCCGGGATGAAACTGCTGGCCCGCGCGTCGGTGCCGACCGCGGTCTTCTGCTTCAGCGACCAGATGGCGCTGGGCGTGCTGGCGGCCTGTCGGGATCTTGGCATCGGCGTGCCCGATGGTCTGTCTGTCGTCGGCTTCGACGACCTGGCATCGTCGCGTTACCTCACGCCCCCGTTGACGACCATTCGACAACCGATGCGGGAGATCGGTGCCCGCGCGGTCCATCTGCTGCTTGCCATCATCGAACGTGTCGATGTACCGCTTCAGCAGACGCTGGATTTCAGTTTGATGGTGCGGGGCTCGACTGCAGCGCCCGCGCCGCATCCACTACCATGGGCCACCCGTCAGGATGCGCCCGCATGTCCATAGTGATCCCCGCGTTGCCCAAGCCGCCCACCGCCCGCATCGCGGCCTGGGTGCTGATGCTGCTGGGCATGTGGCTGACCCTGAAACTCGGGCTGGTGGTGACCCTGCTGTCGGGCCTGCTGGTGTTCCACCTGACCCACCTGCTGGCCTCCACCGTCGAAGGCAAGCTGCCGCCCGGGCGCGCACGGGCCTATTCGGTGATCGTCCTGTCGGCGTTGATCATCGGCGCGCTGACCCTGGCGGCGATCGGCATCGCTTCGTTCTTCCGCAACGAGACCGGTGGCCCGGATGCGCTGTTGATGCGCCTGATGGACATCCTCAACACCTCCCGCCACCAGGTGCCGGACCTGCTGCAGCCCTATATCCCGGAAGACCTGCAGGCGCTGCGCACGGCGATGAACGACTGGGCGGCGACGCACCGCCAGCAGCTCGGCATCGCCGGCACCTCGGCCGTGCAGATCAGCGTGCGGATCCTGATCGGCATGGTGCTGGGGGCGATGATCGCGCTCTACGACGAGTTGCCCTTGCCCAAGATGGGGCCGCTGGCGCAGGAGCTGATCGGCCGCACCAGCCGCATGGCCACGGCGTTCCGGCAGGTCGTGTTCGCACAGGTGAAGATCTCGCTGCTCAATACGCTGTTCACCGCCATCTTCCTGCTCGGGGTGCTGCCGCTGTTCGGCGTGCATCTGCCGCTGTCCAAGACGCTGGTGCTGATCACCTTCCTCGCCGGCCTGCTGCCGGTGGTGGGCAACATCATCTCCAACACGGTCATCACCATCGTCGCGCTGTCGGTGTCGTTCTACGTGGCCGTGGTCGCGCTGCTGTACCTGGTGGTCATCCACAAGCTGGAGTATTTCCTCAACGCGCGCATCGTCGGCGGCGAGATCCAGGCACGTGCGTGGGAACTGCTGCTCGCCATGCTGGTGATGGAAGCCGCGTTCGGGCTGCCAGGGCTGGTCGCGGCGCCCGTGTTCTATGCCTATATCAAGCGCGAGCTGCTGGACCAGCGCTGGATCTGAATCACCGGCCGCCGCGCGCGCTCCGTTGCTCCCAGCGCCGCCGCGGTCTATAACGCGGGTGGGTCTTCCACGGGAACGGCACCATGGCGACGAACGGTCCACGCGCGTCAGGCAGTCAGGGCGCGCCCCCGCTCCCTGACAGCGCCCCGCAGCTGCTGTCCGGCGGCAACCCGCAGATTCCCAAAGGCGACGGCGACGGGCCGGTACAGGCCTACATCGCCGCGATGCCCGGCTGGAAGCGGGCGGTGGGCGAACGCCTGGATGCGCTGATCGTGGCAACCGTCCCGGGCGTGCACAAAGCGGTCAAATGGAACTCGCCGTTGTACGGCATCGAAGGCGATGGCTGGTTTCTGAGCCTGCATTGCTTCACCCGCTACATCAAGGTGGCCTTTTTCCGCGGGCGGTTACTGCAGCCGGTTCCGCCAGTCGCCTCGAAAAGCCAGGACACGCGCTACCTGCATATCGAGGAAGGCGTGCCGCTGGACGAAGCGCAGTTCCGTACCTGGCTGGAGCAGGCCAGCCGCCTGCCCGGCGAGCGGATGTGAGGGCAGGGCTGCCCTACAGCTTCAGGTTCAACGACACGTAAGCCGAGCGCCCCGGTGCGGGCGAGAACATCGGCTGGTCATCGCCGCCCCAGAAGAAGTTGTCGTACCACGCATAGGCGTAGTCGCGGCCGGTCAGGTTCTTCACCTGTACATCCACGCTCAGCCGCTCGGACAGCTGATACGACGCACTGGCATCAAGCACCGCGAAGGCGCCGAACGTGCCCTGCGTGTTGCGCTCTTCAATGTAATAGTCACCCTGCATCCGGCCCTGCAGGCCGAAGGTCCAACGATCGTTGGCGCGGTAGTCCAGGCCGATGTTGCTGATGTAGCGCGGCGTGGCGATGACCTCGTTGCCGGCCAGGGAGGTACCGTCGGTGGTGAAGGCGCTGACCACCTTGGCCTGTTGGATGGCGTGCGAGCCCCACAGCGTCCACCGGTCGCCCAGGCGCGCGGTGACCTGCAGGTCGATGCCTTCGCGACGGGTCTGGCCCAGGCCGACCGAGGTGCCGGTGGCCGGCATGTTGGCGACCTCGTCGGTTGCATCCTGGCGCCACACCGCGATGCGCGCGTCGGTGCCGACGGCCGGGGTGAACTTGATGCCCACCTCCTTGCCGGTATTGATCGAGGGCCGGAACGTGTCCTGGCCGGCGGTGAGGTAGGCCGGCGCGGTGGAGCCGGTCAGTACCTGGAACGTCCTGCCCCAGTTGGCATAGACGTTCAAGGCCGGGGTGATCGCATAGACCACGCTCAGCTTGGGCTGCTCGATCGTGCCGTAGTGCTGCAGCGGGGCGGTGATGCCACCGGGCAGGCGGGTGGTGCCGGAGAAGCGGTCGACGCGGTAGGCCGGCACGATCTTCAGGGCAGGGGTGGGCTGATACACGGCCTGCACGTAAGCACCGAGGTTGTCCAAGGTGTAACGGTCATCGTTCTGGACCCGCGCCGGGGTCGAGAAGTCGGTCGGGACGGCGTGGTTGTAGCGCAGGCGGCGGTACGTGTTGTCCTGGTGCTCGGCGTTGAGACCGCCCTCGACTGTCAGCGCAGGCATGGCCGCCCAGGTCAGCGTGCTGAGCAGGCCCGTCTGTTTCTCGTCCCACTGGCGGCGCTGGCGCGGCGCGTTGCCGGGCACGTAACGGGTGAAGGTCACCTGCCGATCGTCCTCGTAGCGGTTGTAGTACAGCGTGTTGCTGACATGCACGGTGTCGCTCAGCTGCAGGTCCAGATGGGTGCTGAGATGGCGCATGTCGCGGTCGTCGAGATCGTTGGCATTCTTGAGCGCCGATCCGCGACGGTCGGTGGCCAACTCTTCAGCCGTCATGAAGCCGGGCTCGTCCGCCTCGTGGTGGTACACCCGTGCGATCAGGCCGATGGTGAACAGGTCCTCGTCGCCGCTGTAGAACCACTTGCCGCCGAGCGAGTATTTTTTCGAACGGTCATGATCGCGGTAGCCATCGGAGGCCTGTGAGGCCAGTAAGTAGTTCTGGGCGACACCGTTCGCTTCGCGACCGATCGCGACCTGCGCTTCGCGGGTGTTGTAGCTGCCGTAGGTGAGCCGCGCATCGGTGTAGTTGCCGCCTTGGCGGGTGCCGAGATTGATGTTGCCGCCAATGTTGTGCAGTCCGTAGCGGGGATCGTTGGTGCCGCGCACGACTTCGATGTAGTCGATGTCCAGCGGGAACACCATGTCGATGAAGCGCTGGTTGCCGCTGTTGACGTTGCTGGGGATGCCGTCGATCAGGATCTTGATGCCGTTGAGGTAGCCCTCGCCGTTGAACGCGCGGAAGGTGGCCTTGCCGGACTCCGCGCCCTGGCGGGTTTCGGTCAGCTGCATACCCGGCATCTGGCCGAGCAGCTCCCAGCTGTTGGAGACGTTCTTCTCATGCACCTGGTCGCCGCCCATCACATCCACCGAGGTCAGCACGCGGTTCGCAGCGAGGGGACGGCGGGAGCCTTCGCGCACATGCACGCTGCCCAGCGTGATCGCCGCATCGCTGGACTGCGCGCGCGCTCCGCCGGCGCACAGGGTCGCCAGCACGGCGGACACCATTGCCTTGGTTTTCATCTCTTTGTGCCTTTCAGTAGCCGTGAGAACAGGGGTAGGGCAAGCGGACAGCGGTCGCTCGCTGAGGGGAAGGGGGAACTAAAAAGAAATAATATAACATTGCATTAATGTCCGCTTCCCTTTGACCTCCGGCAGCCAGCCCAACGCCCGTGCGCCCCCGCGCGCTGCGGCAGCCAGCGAGCCGTCCGCATCGCAGCAGATCGATGCGCGCAGCCAGTCGCATCCGCCGCCTGAGCCACGAGGTCGATCCGGCGGTGGTGGACACATGGAAGTGGCGAGGCGTGCCCGTGTGGGAGCACAGCGGCATCCTGTGTACCGGCGAGACCGACAAGGCGGCCGTGACGCTGACCTTCGCCAAGGGCGCGGCGCTGCCCGATCCCAAGGGGCTGTTCAATGCGAGCCTGGAGGGCAACACCCGCCGCGCCATCGATCTGCACGACGGCGAAACGATCCACGCGACCGCGTTCAAGGCCTTGATCCGCGCCGCGATCGCGCGCAAGCGTGCAGCGAAGCCCCCTGCCGCTGCAGCGCGTGCGAAAGCAAGCCAGCGCTCTGCCTGAATCATCACGACCTCCTGCACTGGAACACGCCGCGCGATTCGGCAACGATAAAGGGCTGGGCGAGGCGGCAGCGATGCGGCCGGCCCATTCCCCCACGTTTCCAGGATGTGCCTGTGCTGAGTGTGATCGGCTGTTTGCTTGCGTTGTATCTGGTGTGGCGCGTGATCTGGCCGCTGCGGTTGTCGCGTCCGGTGCGGATCGTACTGGGCCTGCTGGTGGTCGCACTGGCGCTGCACCACCGGATCGTGGCCCAGTTCGCCGGGACCATGGCCTCGCCCGAGATTCCCAAAGCGGTGATCGCGGTGCTTGCGACCGGGTTCACCACGCTGCTGATCAGTGCGGTGTTCGTGCTGGTGCTGGATGCGCTGCTGCTGATCGCGCGCCTGGTCCGGGCGCGGCGCGTGCTGCCGATGCTGCGCGCGGCGTGGCTGCGCCCTGCAGCGGGCACATTGGCGTTGCTGCTCTCCGCCTATGGCATCTGGCAGGGCATGGCGGTCCCCAAGCCGCGGCAGATCGAGGTCGCCATCGAGGGGCTGCCGGCCGCATTCGACGGCTACCGCGTGCTGCAGCTCACCGACATCCACGCCAGCCGCATGCTCACCGGTGCCTGGGTGGAGAAGGTAGTCACCGAGAGCAATGCCCTGCATCCGGATCTGGTGGTGATCACCGGGGATCTGATCGACGGCAGCGTCAGCGCCCGCGCCAACGACTTTGCGCCGCTGGCCAGGCTGCACGCGCCCGATGGCGTCATCGCGATCACCGGCAATCATGAGTACTACGCGCAGTACGCCGAGTGGATGCAGGCCTTCCGCGGGCAGGGCATGCAGGTGCTGGAGAACACCCACACGCAGGTCCAGCGTGACGGTGCGACGTTGACCATCGCCGGTGTCACCGATCCAGTGGCCGCGCGCTACGGTCTGCCCATGCCGGACCTGACGGCCGCACTGGCCGGGGCGGACCCGCAGGCGCCGGTGATCCTGCTCGACCATCGTCCGGTGGAAGCACGCGCGAATGCCGCGAAGGGCGTGGCGCTGCAGCTCTCCGGCCACACCCACGGCGGCCACATCGTCGGCATGGACCAGCTGGTCAAGCGCGCCAATGGCGGCTTTGTGTCCGGGCGCTACGAGGTGGATGGCATGGCGTTGTATGTCAGCAACGGTGCCGGGCTGTGGCCGGGCTTCGCGGCACGTATCGGCGTGCCATCCGAGATCACGCTGATCACGCTGCGGCCGCGCTGATGGTGTGTGGATGCGCCATGCCCGGGGTAGTGCTGCCGGACACCGAGGCCTGGACAGTGCACGATCCAGTAGGCCGCGATTATCCGATCTGGGTGTCGCTGCCGGCCGGCTACGCGCGGGAGACACACCTGCGCTACCCGGTGCTGTATGTCACCGATGCGCTGTACAGCTTTCCGCTCGCGCGCAGCGTGCGCAACATGGTCGGGCAGGGTGGTGCGCATCTGGCGCCCTTCATCCTGATTGGCCTGCCACCGCAGGACGGGTTGAGCTCGCAGCAGAGCCGCTCGCGTGATTACACCCCGACCCGGCCCACCCGCAGTCCCGGGGACGAGTACACCGATGGCATCACCTACGGCGGCGCCGCGCACTACCGGGATTTCCTGGCGCAGCACGTGCTGCCGCAGGTCGAGGCGCGCTACCGGACCGATCCAGCGCAGCGGGCGTTCGCCGGCCATTCCTACGGCGGTCTGTTCGGCGCCTTCGTGTTGCTGACGCGTCCGGCGATGTTCCAGCGCTACATCCTGTCCAGTCCTTCGCTGTGGTTCGATCAGCATGTGATCGAGCGGATCGAGGCGGACTACGCCAGTGCGCATGCGGATCTTGACGCCCGCGTGCTGCTGTCGATCGGCGCGCACGAAACCCCGGCCTCCGATGCGCCGTTCGCCGCCCGCAACGACATGGTCGCGCATACCCAGGCCTTTGCCGACCGCCTGCGCGGGCGCGGGTATCCCGGCCTGCAGCTGGAGACACGCGTGGTGCCGGATGAGGATCACCTGACGGTATATCCGGCGATGCTCACCCGTGCTCTGTTGGCGTTGTTCCCCAATGGGAGCACGTTCCGGACCGTGTGAAATTTCCGCCAGTGGGTGTGCACGCCTCGGTCACCGGGCTGCGCGGAGGCTGGGCGCACGAGCCCTGACCTGCGGAGATGCCATGACCACCCTGACCCTGCCCGAACTGGCCAAGAAGATGGCCGGCATCGATTTCGCGATGCTGCAGACCCACACCGCCAGCGGCGAGATCGCCGGCCGGCCGATGAGCAACAACGGCGACGTCGACTACGATGGCGACAGCTACTTTTTCGCCTTCGACAGCGCCGACATGGTGGCCGAGATCGAGCGCGACCCGAAAGTGGCGCTGTCCTTCACCGGCAGCAAGTCGCTGCTGGGCAAGCCGCCGCTGTTCGTGGCCGTGGAAGGCCATGCCACGCTCAGCCGCGACCGTGCGACCCTGCAGGCGCATTGGGTCCCGGACCTGGAGCGGTGGTTCAAGCAGGGCGTGGATACGCCTGGCATCGTGCTGATCCAGGTCAAGGCGACCCGCATCCACTACTGGTCGGGCGAGGACGACGGCGAGATCCGCCTGTAAGCGATGCCTGCCCCGTCGATCAAGATCGGATGCGCAGGCTGGTCGATTCCCAGCCGTTACGCCGCATTGACCGGCGCGGGCGAGAGCACGCTCGCGCGCTACGCAACGCGGTTCCCGGTGGTGGAGATCAACTCCTCTTTTTATCGGACGCACCAGCAGCGCACGTATGAACGCTGGGCGGCGAGCGTGCCGGCCACGTTCCGGTTCTCGGTGAAGCTGCCCAAGGCCATCTCGCATGAGGCGGCCCTGCGCGGTTGCGGTCCGGCGCTGGACCGCTTCCTTGAGGAAACCGCCGGCCTGGGCCGCACGCTCGGCGGGCTGCTGCTGCAGCTGCCGCCGAGTCATGCCTTCGATGCGCGGGTGGCGGCCGGCTTCTTCGGCATGCTGCGCCGTCGCACCGCTGTGCGCGTGGTCTGCGAGCCGCGCCATGCCAGCTGGTTCACGCCGCAGGCCGACGCGCTGCTGCAGCGGCATGCGATCGGGCGTGTCGGCGCGGACCCTGCGCGGGTTCCCGAGGCTGCCCAGCCGGGCGGTGACGCCAGATGGCGCTACTGGCGATGGCATGGGGCGCCACGCATGTATTACAGCGACTATGACGACGCAGCACTGCGGGATTTGGCCACGACGGTTGCTGCGCGGACAGCAGGTGCGCGCTGGGTAATCTTCGACAACACTGCCCATGGGTTCGCCATCGCCAATGCGGCGCGGCTGCAGGACCTGCTCGGCGCCGCCACCCTCCAGGACCCCGCCCATGCCTGAAGGTCCCTCCATCGTCATCCTGCGTGAGGCCGCCGCCAAGTTCCGCGGCAAGACCGTGCGCCTGGCCACCGGCAACAGTACGTTGGACCTGACCCGCATGGAGGGGCGGCGGGTGGTGGCCCTGCGCAGCTGGGGCAAACACTTCCTGATCGAGTTCCGCGGCTTCAGCCTGCGCGTGCACATGCTGATGTTCGGCAGCTATCGCATCGATGAGCGCAAGCCATCGCCACCGCGGGTGTCGCTGCAGTTCGACAACGGCGAGCTCAACATCTATGCCTCGTCGGTGAAGTACATCGACGGCGCGCTGGAGGACACCTACGACTGGCGCGGGGATGTGATGGACCTGGCCTGGGATCCCAGGCTGGCGCGCAGGAAGCTCAAGCAGCAGCCGGAAACGTTGATCTGCGACGCGCTGCTGGACCAGGAGATCTTTGCCGGCGTCGGCAACATCATCAAGAACGAAGTGCTGTTCCGCACGCGTGTGCATCCCGAATCCACGGTGGGTGCGCTTCCGCCACGCAAGTTGGGCGAGATCATCAAACAGGCGCGGCAGTACAGTTTCGATTTCCTGGACTGGAAGCGGCAGTTCGTATTGCGCCAGCATTGGCTCGTGCATACCAAGCGCACCTGTCCCCACTGCGGCGGGCCGATCAGCAAGACCTACCCGGGCACGACCCGGCGGCGGGCGTTCTTCTGCCCGGTGTGCCAGGTGCGCTACGGCGCCGCGCCTGCCGGGCGCAACGCCGCGCCGAACGCACGCAAGGCCGCCCCGAGGCGTTCAGCCAGGTCCTCGCCCATGGCGTAGGATGGGGGCAACACGCACGTACGCGCGTCCTGCGCGATCGACACCTGATCGCCTTCGCTCCTTTCTCAGAGTCGTTCATGCCGCCCGCGGAATGAAGACTCCCGTGTCCCACGGAGCGCACATGCCGGGCTATACCACCCGCATTCTCACCATCCCGGTCGGCGGGCACGACTTCCGTATCCGCGCGCTCAGCGATCTGCAGCAGTTTTCCGATCCCACCGGACGTGCCCAGCGGGCCGGCATCCACTCTTCGTTGTGGAGCCTGTTCGGTCAGATCTGGCCGGCCGGCCGCGCGCTGGCCGATACCATGAGCCACTTCGACGTGACCGGTAAGCGGATCCTGGAGCTGGGCTGCGGGCTGGGCCTGTCCAGCCTGGTGCTGGCCCATCGCGGCGCGGATGTCGTGGCGACCGACCACCATCCACTGGCCGAATCCTTCCTGGCCTACAACGCCGGCCTCAACGACCTGCCGGCGGTGACCTACCGTGACCTGCCCTGGGAGGTCCCTGACGGTTCGCTGGGGCGCTTCGACCTGATCATCGGCAGCGACATCCTCTACGAACGAGGGCATGCCCATCAGATCGCGGCGATGATGCTACGGCACGCCAAGCCCGATGCCGAGCTGCTGATCACCGATCCCGGCCGCGGCAACGTGGGCTCGTTCTCGCGTGGCATGGCCCTGCAGGGCTTCGATGTGACCGAGGAACTGGGGCTGTTCGAAGATGAAGGCAATGCGCCAGGCAACGGCCGCCTGCTGAGCTATCGGCGGGGTGCGGTGCGGCCGGCGGCCGTGGCCTGAGCACAGGCAGGGCGTGTTGCGACACGACCGCTCTCCTGTGACGCGGCCTGCAGATCGACTGGCGTAGGCTGTCGCCGTCCAGATGCGGCCCAGGCGGCCGGGAGTCCCTCGATGCAATCTCGCCCACTGCCGCGCCGCGAAGGCCTGCGTGTTTCCAGGATGCAGGCTTGAGCACGGCCGCTACCGCGCCCACGGCGCGCCCGCAGACGCGCTCGATGGTCATCGCCGGCCTCTCCACCGTGGTGGAGTGGTACGACTTCACCCTTTACCTGTATCTGGCCACGGTGTTGTCGCGCGTGTTTTTCGGTGGCGGCGAGAATGCGTTGCTGGCCACCTTGGCCGGGTTTGCCGTGTCGTATCTGATGCGTCCCTTGGGGGCACTGGTCTTCGGCCATCTCGGCGACCGTTTCGGGCGGCGCTACATGCTGCTGGCCTCGATGTTGCTGATGACGGTTGCGATGCTGGCCACCGCGCTGCTGCCCACCTTCGAGAGCATTGGCGCGACCGCCGGTGTGCTGCTGTTGCTGCTGCGCTGCCTGATGGCCTTTTCGGTCGGTGGCGAATACACCGGCGTGGTGGCGTATCTGCTGGAAACCGCACCCGTGCGCAGGCGCGGGCTGGTCACCTCACTGGCCTCGGCCGCGAGCGAAGTGGGGGCCCTGCTGGCGGTGGCGTTGTCGGCGCTGACCGTCGCGCTGCTGAGCACCGCGCAGCTGGATGGCTGGGGCTGGCGGATTCCGTTCTTCGTCGGCGCGGCGCTGGCGGGGGCGATCCTGCTGGCGCGCTCGACCATGCACGAATCGCCGGAGTTCGAGCGGCAACAGGCCGACGGCACCGTGCCGACGTCGCCGATCCGCGATAGCTGGCGGCACCACAAGCCCGCGATTGCGCGCACG
The DNA here is from genome assembly GCF_039673205.1 of Stenotrophomonas sp. TWI809. NCBI lineage: Bacteria > Pseudomonadati > Pseudomonadota > Gammaproteobacteria > Lysobacterales > Lysobacteraceae > Stenotrophomonas > Stenotrophomonas sp. TWI809. The sequence continues at coordinate 84,677 of NZ_JBDJLE010000015.1, forward strand.
TTTGCGATCTCCGCACTGGGCTCGATCACCTATTACGTCGGCATCACCTATGTGCCCGCATTCCTCGGTTCCGTGGGGCAGGTGAGTGAATCGGAGGCGTTGTGGCTGTCCACGGTCGCGGCGGTGGCGGTGATCGTGGTGACGCCGCTGGCAGGCGCGTTGTCCGACCGGGTCGGGCGCCGCCCCGTGTTGATCGCGCTGGCTGCGCTGTCGGCGCTGCTGCCGTTGACGATGTTCTCGGTGATGGCCGGCGGCAGCACCGTGGCGATCGGTCTGGCGGCGGTGGTGCTGGCGTGTCTGGCCGGTGGGGTGAGTGCGGTGGCGGCCCCTGCCACGGCCGAGCAGTTCCCCGGCGAAGGGCGGCTCAGCGGGCTGGCCCTGGGCGTCACCATGGCCACGGCGTTCTTTGGCGGTGCTACGCCCTTGCTGGCCGAACTGCTGGTGCGGCATACCGGCTGGTCGTCGGCCCCCGGGGCGATGATCGCGGTGGTCGCGATACTGGTACTGCCGGTGATGTGGACGCTGCGCGAGACGCGGCCCCGGTAGGGCCGGCCGCTGGCCGGCTCCACGCAATGTCGGGTCTTCGAGGAGCCGGCCAGCGGCCGGCACTACCTGTGTACGGTGGGTCGCCACAAAAAAACGGGCCGCCCGAAGGCGACCCGTTCGTTCAACACAGCGATGTCGTCAGGCCTCAGTATTTCCAGCGCAGGCTCAACGCGACAAAACGCGGCTCGCCGTAGTTGTTGTAATCCAGGTTGGCCCAGTAGGTCTTGTCCAGCGCATTGCGCACGCTCAACGTCGCCGTCCAGCTGTCGCTGAGGCGGTAGTTGGCGTTGAACTGCACCAGCGCGTACGCCGGCTGGTTCACCGTGACCGTGCCGCCGAGCGGATAGGGGACGTTGTAGCCCTGCACCTTGCTCTGCCACTGCACGCCGGCACCCACGCTCAGGCGCTCCAGGGCACCGCGCAGCCGCACCTGGGTGTTGAGCTGCAGCAGATCTTCGGCCGGGTTGGCGTACAGCAGATCGGTGGCGGCACGGGTGACCTTGACGTGGGTGAAGCCGGCATTGACCGTCCAGCCCGGCAGGATCTCGCCGTTGACGTCCACTTCCCAGCCGCGTGCCTTGGTCCCGTTGATGCCGATATAGGCAGAACTGCCATCGCTGAGCGAGCGCTCCGGCACGCTCGTGTCGAGCACCGCGTAGTTGTCCTGCTTGGCCTCGAACACCGCGGCGTTGGCGGTCAGGCGACCATCGAACCACTGCGACTTGATGCCCGCTTCCAGATTGGAGCCTTCCACCGGTGCCAGCAGGTTTTCGTTGCGGTCCTTGAAATTCTGCGGGTTGAAGATTTCGGTGTAGCTGGCATACGCCGCCACCTGCGGGGTGATGTCGTACACCAGTCCCACATAAGGCGTGACTTCATCCGTCACTTTGTAAGCGCCGCTGGTGCCGGTGTACGCGCCGGCCGCGTTGTAGGAACGGGAAAGCGTTTCCCAACGGCTCAGGCGCGCACCGGCAATCAAGGCCAGCGGATCGGCCAGGCGCAGGCGGGTGGCCACGTAGACGCCACTCTGCGTGGTCTTGGCGACGCGGCGTGCGCCGGTACGCGCGTAGGTCACCTCGGAGATGTCGCCATCCCACGTGCGGATATCCGGGATGTAGTAGCAGCGCTCGGTCCCGCAACGTGCCCAATCGGTGGGATAGCGCAGCGCGATGGTGTTGGTGGTGCCGTCCAGATCCGCCCACTGCCCCCCCACGGTCAGGTCGTGCTCGCGGCCGAACAAGGAGAACGTGCCGCTCAGGTAGGCATCCACGTTGCGGCGGGTGTCTTCGGAATCGCCGGCGGCGGTGCGTAGGAAGATGCCCGCACCGGTGGCCGGATCCGGGTAGCCGCTGCCGTACACGCGCACGTTCTGCACGTTGCCCTGGGTGTAGGCGGTGTTGATCTTCAGCAGCCAGTTCTCGCCGAAGCGCTGCTCCAGGTTGGCGAAGGCGGTGCTGGTCTCGCGCTGCCAGTAGCTCCACTTCGGCGCGACGTTGGTCGAACGCGGCAGATGGGCGAAGTCGCCCTGGCTGTTGAAGAACGGCACCGTGCCCCAGGTCGAGCCAACCGGATTGTTGTCCTGGGTCTGGTAGCCGACGGTCAGCGTGGTGCTGTCGGTCAGGTCACCTTCCAGCACGGCCATGCCGGCCATCTTGTTCTCGTGGTAGCGGTCGTAATACAGATCGCGGTCGGTGTAGGCGGCAACCACTCGGCTGCGGAAACGGCCGTCAGCGGTCAACGGCGCGGTCACGTCGGCTTCCATGCGCTGGTAGTCCCAGCTGCCGGCGCTGACCGAGAAGGAGGCATCGAACTCCTTGCCCGGGCGCTTGCGCAGCAGGTTGACCGTCGCCGATGGCACGCCTGCGCCGCTCAGCAGGCCGTTGGCGCCGCGGATCACTTCGACCCGATCGTAGAACGCGGTGTCATATTCCTGGTTGGTCGAGCCGCTGTAGGTGGGGATGCCATCGACCTGGAAATCGGTGATGGGAAAACCGCGTGCGTAATACAGCGGGCGCTGGGTGTCGTAGAACGAGACGCTCACGCCGGTGACGTTGCGCATGACGTCGTTGATGCTGAACAGCGATTCGTCCTGCAGGCGCTGAAGGCCGATCGACGTCGCCGACTGCGGGGTTTCCTGCAGGCTGATCGGCAGGCGGGTGGTGCTCGAGGGCGCGGCCCGTGCACCCACCACGCTGACCTTGTCCAACGTCTTGGCATCGGCAGCGCTGCTGGCGTCTGCCAGCGCATCGGCGAAGGCCTGCGGGGCGGTCAGCGAGAGGGCGGAGAGCAGGGCCAGGGCCAGCGGGGCACGGCGGGAGCGGAGCGGGTGGGCGCGGAGCGACATGGGGGTCTCTGGACGGCAGTAGGGAAGGAAGGCAACAGGCAGGCAACGCCGGCGCGCAGGCGCCAGGCACGGTAGGTCCATCCTGGGAAAGCAGGCTGTCGGGCAGCTGCGGGGAGACGGCAGTCCGTTGAGACCGTCCCGTTTCCGTAGCGACACCCCTGCGATGCGCAAATGTAAATCGTTCTCAGTCGCTTTACAATTCTTGAACAATCGGCCGCGTCGGCGTAGAGCGGTCGCGCGGCGGCGCTGGCCCCAAAACGCAACCGGCCACCGCGAGGGTGGCCGGAGGGAAACCGTGGCGGGGGCTCTCAGGCCCTTGCCGGTGCAGGCTTACAGCGCCTGCAGTTCTTCGTTGGCGTTGCGCTTGGCTTCGGCCGGCTTGGCGGCCGGCGGCGGGGTCAGCATCACCGCGGGGCTGGTCTCGACCGGCACCTCCAGGTACGGCAGCTTCAGGGTCTCGCTGGTCAGGCGGCGGATCTCATTGGTCAGCGCCGGGCTGTCGTTGAGCTTGCGGCCATACGACGGGACGATCTGCTTCAGGCGCGCTTCCCAGCCCGCCGCCATCTGCTCCGGGAAGGCTTTCTTGAGCAGGTCCAGCATGATCGGCGGGGAGGTCGAGGCACCCGGCGAGGCGCCGAGCAGGGCGGCCAGGGTGTGGTCCTGGTCGGTCACGATCTCGGTACCGAACTGCAGGATCGAGCCCTTTTCCGGGTCCTTCTTGATGATCTGCACGCGCTGGCCGGCGGTCACCAGTTTCCAGTCCTCGCGCTTGGCGTGGGGAAAATACTTGACCAGTTCGGCCTGGCGGTCGTCATCGTTCAGACGTGCCTGGCCCATCAGGTACTTCACCAGGTCCAGATTCTCCAGGCCCACGCCCATCATGCCGGCCACGTTGTTGTGGTTGACCGAGGAGTACAGGTCGAACCACGAGCCATGCTTGAGGAACTTGGTGCTGTACAGCGCGAACGGCCCGAACAGCACCACCGGCTTGCCATCCAGCTTGCGCGCATCCAGGTGCGGCACCGACATCGGCGGCGAGCCGGTTTCGGCCATGCCGTAGGCCTTCACCGAATGCCGGTTGGCGATCACCGGGTCCTGGAAGGCCAGGAACTGGCCACCGACCGGGAAGCCGGCGTAGTTCTTCGATTCCGGAATGCCCGACAGCTGCAGCAGCTTGAGCGCGGCGCCGCCGGCCCCGATGAACACGAAGCGCGACTTGACCGTGGTCTCGTTGTCGGACTTCAGGTCCTTGACGGTCACGTTCCAGCTCTTGTCATCGTTCTGGCGCAGGGCGCGCACTTCATGGTTGAGGTGCAGCTTGAAGTTCGGGCTGCGTTCCAGGCCCGCGGTCAGCTGGCGGGTGATCACGCCGAAGTTCACGTCGGTGCCCAGCGGCATCCAGGTGGCGGCGACTTTCTGCTTCGGATCGCGGCCTTCCATCAACAGCGGCGCCCACTGCGTGATCTGTGCGGGATCCTCGGAGTACTTCATCCCGTAGAACAGCGGGTTCTTGACCAGCGCCTGCTGACGCTTGTGCAGGTAAGCGATGTTCTCATCCCCCCAGACGAAGCTCATGTGCGGGGTCGGGTTGATGAAATCGCTGGGCTGGCTCAGGCGGCCTTCGCGGATCTGGTGCGACCAGAACTGGCGCGAGATCTCGAACTGCTCGGCGATGCCGACCGCACGCTTGGTCTCGATGCTGCCGTCCGGCAGCTCGGGGGTGTAGTTCAACTCGGCGAACGCGGAATGGCCGGTGCCGGCATTGTTCCAACCGTCCGAGCTTTCCAGCGCAACCCCGTCCAGGCGTTCATAGACCTGGATGTTCCAGTCGGGCTGCAGCTCCTGCAGGAAGGTGGCGAGCGTGATGCTCATGATGCCGCCGCCGACCAGGACGACGTCGACCGGCTTGTCGTTGCCGGCAGCCGGGACCGAACGCTGATGCAGCGGCCAGTACAGGAACAGTGCCGCTGCCAACAGCAACACCACGAACAGGCCGAGGACGACCTTCGCTAGTTTTTTCATGGGGATCTCAGGTAGGGAGACATGGGAAGGATGCCGCCGCTGCCGGGAACGCCCGTGAAGACGGGCGTCACAGCGGTACCTTGGAGGCAATTTTAGCCCTTTCCGGTACGGATTTGGTGCAACGCAGCATCCGGTGGGTGTGCCAGACCGGGTCAGTCGCTGGCCAAGGTGAAGTATTCAACGAGGAAATAGCTGGCTTGATAGACCAGTGCTATCAGGGCCAGGGCCAGATGGGCGCGACGCTGGCGCAGGGCCATGCCCAGCCCGGCAATGGCCAGCATCACCACCGTGTGGACCCAGTAGGCATCGCCGAGCATCTGCCAGCGGCTGTGCCCCTTGATGGCGGTATCGACCAGATCCAGCAGCGTGACCAGCGCCAGCATCCCGAAGAAGCCACCGCGCCGCTGCAGCAGGTAGTTTTCATAGCTGCCGAACTCGCGCACATCGTCCGGAAACAGCAGGACGCAGAGCAGGTACCACGCGGCGCAGTAGGCGATCACGAACAGATACAGCTCGAACGTCCACTGCCGGACCTCGCCCAGGCGGAACTCCCACCACCAGAAGGTCACCACCGAGATCAGCGCCCAGACCACCCAGCACAGGTGGATCCACGACCAGCCGCGGCGCTGGGGGTGCTCGATGATCCCCGCCAGACCCCGCAGCAGGGTGGTGATGCTCAGGCCGAGGATGATGCTGAGCACCACGCGGATGTGCAGGTAGACCGGATCGGTGTCCATCGACGTGCCCGCGGCGGGAATGCGCCGATGCTGCAACGGGGCGGGTCGTCAGGTCGTGTAGGGCTGCATGCGCCCCCGGTACGACAGCCGACCACCGGTCGGCGCTACCGGTCCGGGGCTATCGCTTCTTGCGCACCAGCGTCGCCGAGGCGGCCAGCACCGCCCGGGTCAGCAGCGCCATCGTCTGCACATCGCCCTTCCAGTGCTGCCAGTACAGCGGCACGTCTTCCCACGCGCGCTGCTTCATGTGCACCAGGCGCCCGGCATCCAGGTGGCGTTTGACCAGCGGCAGCGGGTTCATGGTCCAGCCCAGCCCGCCCAGGTTCGCCTGCACGAACGCGCGGGTGGAAGGAATCCACCAGGTCGGTGCGGTCAGCGGCAGGTCGTTGCCCGCCAGGCGCCGGGCGAAGCGGGCCTGCATGTCGTCCTTGCGGTTGAACACCAGCACCGGCGCCTGGGCCAGCGACTGCGCATTGACCCCCTTGGCGAAGTACTGCTCATGGAAGGCCGGGGTGCAGGTGGCGGCGTAGCGGATGCTGCCCAGCGCGTGGATCTGGCAGCCCTGCACCGGCTCGTCCAGGGTGGTCACCGCGCCCAGCACGGCCCCCTGGCGCAGCAGGGCCACGGTGTGGTCCTGGTCTTCCGAGCGCAGGTCCAGGGTGGTGCCGGTCTGCCGCGCGAACTGCAGGGCGGCCTCGGGGAACCAGGTCTCCAGGCTGTCATGGTTCACTGCCACGGGGATGCTGGCGTGCGGCAGGTCCTCATCGGCGATGCCCATGCGGTGCAGCGCATCGTGCTCGAGCAGGGCGGTCTGTTCGGCCAGCTGCACCAGCACCTGGCCCTCGGTGGTGGCGACCGCCGGGGAGGAGCGTTTGACCAGCAGGCGGCCGACCCGGTCCTCCAGCGCCTTGACCCGCTGGGAGACGGCCGAGGCGGTGACATTGAGCGACTGCGCGGCCCGTTCGAAGCTGCCTTCCCGGATCACCGCCGCCAGGGCACGGAGCTGGGCATGGTCGATGCGCATGATCTTAAGTTCCGCTAAAGATGGTTAAGTAAGTTTAGCTCTACTTTTTCATGTTGCGGCGCGACAATACGCGCCATCCGGTGCTGTACGCCTTGGCGAGGCACCGCCCCCCAGCACGACACAGGTGGTATCCCATGTTTTCGATCATTTCCGGCGGCGCCGGGCTGAGCGCGTGGCTCAGTGGTGCCGCAACCGGCATCGGCCTGTTTGCGGTGGTCGGCGCGCAGAGCGCGTTCATCCTGCGCCAGGGCATCCTGCGCAAGCACATCATTCCGGTGGTGGCGACGTGTGCCGCCATCGATGGCATCTTCATCTTCGCCAGCGTGGCCGGCCTGCGCACGCTGACCCAGGCGCTGCCGTGGCTCACCACCGTGGTGCTGTGGGGCGGCGTCGCCTTCCTGGCCTGGTACGCCTGGCAGTCGGCGCGGCGCGCGCTGGCCGGCGGTGGCGGCATGCACGTGGACGAGGGCGACAGCACCTCGCGCCGCGCGGTGCTGATCTCGGCGGTCGGTTTCTCGCTGATCAATCCGCATTTCTGGCTGGACATGATGGTGATCGGCGGTATCGCCGAGAACTTCGGCAATGCGCGCATGGCCTTCGCCGCCGGCGTGTTCACCGCCAGCTGCCTGTGGCTGACCGCCCAGGGCCTGGGGGCACGCCTGCTGGCGCCACTGTTCACCAAGCCCAAGACCTGGCGCATCCTCGACGGCACCATCGCGGTGGTTCTGTCGATCCTGGCGCTCAGCCTCGCGTTCCGCGGCATGCATTGAACTCTCTCCTCGATGCAGGTCCTGGAAATGGCACAGTTCGCGGTGCCATTTTTTTTTGCACCAACAGGAACATCCCTCTGGTTGGCAGCTCGATCTTCCGCCTAGAATCGCGATCCCGGACATGAGGTCCGATGCAGCAGGGGGAAAGGATGAAGCACGTACAAAGGTTGGGATTGCTGGTATTGCTGGCCATTACGGGCCAGGCCGGCGCGGTGGATCTGGAGCGCTACCTGCGCCGGGATGCCTTCACCGATATCAAGATTTCGCCGAACGGCGACTATTACGCGGCCACCGTGCCGATGGAAGATCGTACCGCCCTGGCGATTCTGCGCAGGAACGGGGGCGAGGTGGTGGGCTCGTTCGTGCCGCCCAGGAACAATCACGCCAATCATTTCGACTGGGTCAGCGCAGAACGTGTGCTGATCGGCCTGGCCGAGAAGCAGGGCTCGCTGGACCAGCCGCGCATGACTGGCGAGCTGTATGCCATGAACGCCAACGGCGGGCGCGGCGAGCTGCTGGTCGGCTACCGCGCGCAGGACAACGGCCCGGGTACCCGCATCCAGCAGAAAAAAGTGGAGGCCGTGGCCGCGTTCCTCGCCGATGACCTGCCGGCGGACGAGCGCAACGTGCTGGTCACGATCTGGCCATTCAACGATGACCCGTTCACCCGTGCAGACCGGATGGATGTCACCACCGGCCGTCGCCAGACCGTGGCGCGCTCGCCCGTACGCCGCGCCGATTTCGTCACCGACAACCAGGGCCAGGTGCGTTTCGCCCATGGCGCGGGAACCGACAACGTCAACAAGCTGTACTACCGGGAAGGGTCGGGCACGACCTGGAAGCTCGTCAACGATGAAGCCCTGAACGGGCGGATCGAAACGGCGATCGGGTTCTCCGAAGACGGTCGGCTGGCGTATTTCAACACCGAGATGCCGCAGGGCCCCGACGCCATCGTGTCCTGGGATCCGGTGACCGAAGAGCGCAGGCTCGTGCTGCGTGATCCCGTGGTGGACGTGCACAAATACATCTACCGGCCCGGCACCTCGATCCCGGTGGGCGCGCTGTACCTGGGTGACACGCCACGCACCCGCTTCTTCGACGAACAGGGCCCCGATGCGCGGTTGTATCGCAGCCTGGAAGCGGCGTTCGGGGGCGATGCGGTCTTCGTCACGTCCAGTACCCGCGACGGCCGGCAGCTGATGGTGGAGGCGTGGTCCGGGCGCAACCCGGGCGATTTCTACATCTTCGACAACGTGGCCAAGAAAGCGGACCACGTCATCAGCCGCAGCAACTGGATCGACCCGGCCGCCACCGCAGAGGTACGCCCGGTGGCCCTGAAGGCACGTGACGGGCTGCCGCTGCACGGCTACCTGACCGTGCCCGCCAAGGCCGCTGCCAAGTCGCTTCCGATGGTGGTGATACCGCACGGCGGGCCTTACGGTCCGTTCGATACCGGCGGGTACGACGCGGAAAGCCAGATGCTTGCCGATGCCGGGTACGCTGTCCTGCAGGTCAACTTCCGCGGCTCGGGCAATTACGGGCGCGCCCATCGGTCCGCGGGTGCCCGCCAGTGGGGCGGCACCATGCAGGACGATCTGACCGATGCAACCCGCTGGGCAATCCGGGAGGGCATTGCCGACGCCTCGCGGATCTGCATCTATGGCGCCAGCTATGGCGGTTATGCGGCGATGATGGGGGCGGCGAAGGAGCCGGCGCTGTACCGGTGCGCCGCCGGGTATGTAGGTGTCTACGACCTGCCGATCATGTTCACCAGTGGCGATATCCAGCGCCGCGGCTCGGGCGAGACCTACCTCAAGGAATGGATCGGCGAGCGCGCCCAGTTGGCGGCGGTATCGCCGGTGAACCTGGCCGACCGCATCAAGGTGCCGGTGTTCCTTGCCGCCGGTGGCGAAGACGAGCGCGCCCCGATCCAGCACACCAGGCGGATGGAAGCGGCGCTGAGAAAGGCCGGCGTGCCCGTGGAGGCGTTGTACTACCCGACCGAAGGCCACGGTTTCTACACCGATCCGCACCGCCGCGAGTACTACACCAAGCTGCTGGCGTTCCTGTCCAACAGCCTGGGCGGGGAGACTGCTTCGGCGTCCGCGCAGCCTTGATCGCTTCATTCGGCGGAAAAACAACGACGGCACCGTGAGGTGCCGTCGTTGTTTGTGAGGGGGGTGCTGGGCACGACAGAATGCAAGTTGTTGCATGGTCCCCGGCGCGACCCCGCGGGATGCTGGGCAGCTCTCCCCTTCGGTGTTCTCCAGCATGTGGCGCAACCTCTCCTCGCCGTCCCGCCTACGGTCTTTCCCGTGCCTTTCAGCGCCTTTGCTGCTTGTGCTGTTCTCCAGTCCCTCCCGTGCGGCAGACATCGATGACGGTCTGCAATTGACGGTGGAGCAGGCGCTCAAGATCGCAGTGCTCAGCGGCGAGGTGGACGAGAGGACGATCCGGTTGCACAAATTGATGCGCGGGGGCGAGCCCGCGGCGCCATTGAGCAAGCCCGACACTGCGGTACTTCATGACACCGTCCAGTTGCTGACAATGGGCAAGCTGGTGACCGAAAATGTTGTCGCATTGGCGTACGGCAACCGGCTTGAGGGCACAGCGGCGGGTCGTCTACTGGCGGCATCGCCAGCATGGGGATTTGCCGGCGACGGCGCTCGTTGCCTGGCACAGGACGTCCGGCGCGAGCCTGTTGATGGCGCACTTCTCGACCCCGCATCCACCGATAGGGTGGGCTATCGCGTCCAGTACGTTTGCATCGCACCACATATGCACAAGAGTCGTGCGCTGGCACAGCTGATGACGGCTGCCGTGCAGGGACAGGCCGCACCGTCGGTAGATGCACTGGAGCAGTCGATGTTGGCCGGCGAGCGCCGCGACGAGGCTCGGCCCTGGTCGATGGGCGGCAGCCTCCACTTGTCCAGCGATGCACACGGCCGTAACTGGACGAGCAGCGGTGCCATTGTGGGCGAACAACTGCTGGCGGAAACAGAGGTGCCGCCCACTGTGTGGATGCCGGCGCCGGTGTCGCAGGCTGAATCGGTGCGCGTGGCGGTGCAGGAACTGATGCAGCGCATGCAGGTTGCCGGAGAAGCGTCGGCAGACCTGCAGGATGCGATCGCCGCGCACCTCCTGCTGCGCTTTCCGGAAGTGTTGTGGGGTGCCGTGCGCGAGGACGTCACCTCGTTCGCGCGCGCAGCTGCCCGCCGCGCAGCGACGGCGGAATGCCGGGTGCAGGAGGTGCAGCAGGGGGAAGACCAGTATGAAGCGCACACCGTTCGCCTGGCGCAGGCTGACTTGGAATGCACGTTGCCCGCGCTCGAGTGGACGCTTGCACCTCTCGACGCCCATGATCGTGATGCGACCGCCTTGGCGGCACGCTATCGCCAGTTCCTTCAGCGCGCGACGGAAACGATCGCCACGTCACCTGCTCATGCGGCCGCAACCGCAGTGGATTTTCAGCAGGTGTCCGGACCGAATGGCGACGCATGGCACGCCGAGTCAGGTGCTTTGCCCAAGCTACTGCTGGAGGGCATCCTGCCCGCACCGTTGGTGAAAGAACTCGGCGGCCTGGCCCTGAACGCAGATGCGCTCCATCCGGATATGCGTTTCGAGCATCTTGACGGGCGCAATCTGGACGAGTTTGGACGCGTGCTTGTGCGCCGCTTCCTGCAGGAACTGCGCGCGGCCAACACGCGGAATGAGGTGACGCTGCCCGAGCGCTGATTGCCGCGGTTCGGCTACTTCACCCCGTGCATCATCTTCTTCAGCAGCGGCGAACAGGCCAGGGCCACCGCCGCGCACCCCAGGCCGATCCACATCAGCAGCCAGAACAGGTGTTCGTAGCTGGCGGCGGCGCTGGCGATGTTCATGGTTTCGCCTTCCGGTACCTCGATCGCGGCGAGCTTGCCGAACAGCGCGGCCAGCGTTTCCGAAAACGCGGTGGCCAGGAACCACGTGCCCATCATCAGGCTGACCACCCGCGGCGCGGCCAGCTGAGTAACGGCGGACAGACCGACCGGTGACAGGCACATTTCGCCGATCTCCAGGATCAGGTAGGCCAGTACCAGCCACCACACGCTGGCCATCTGCCCGGTCGCGCCCACCTGCTGCGCCGCCAATGCCAGCGGCACGAACGACAGTGCGGCGAAGATCAGCCCGATCGAGGATTTGACCGGCTTGGACGGGTCCATGCGGCGACGGTCCAGCCACGCCCACAGCATGGCGAACAGCGGCGCGAGCACCACCAGGAACAGGCCGCCCAGGTAAGTCAGCGAGCCGGCGGTCTGCGGAATCACCAGGCAGTCGCGGATCAGCATGACCAGCATCGCCGCGACGATCACGATGAACAATGTGCGTGGCGCGGACGAGCCCGGGCGGCGCTCGGACAGACGCGCGGCCACCACGAAGCCCAGCGGCGCCAGCAGCAGCGAGGCGATCGACCACGGCAGCGGGGTGCCACCCTGGATCACCAGCGACGGTACCAGGTCCTTGGTGAGCAGGCGGTCGGTGAAGGTCACCCAGGAGCCATAGGTCTGCTCGTACAGGGTGAAGAACACCAGCGCCATGAAGATCAGCGCCATCAGCGCGATCATCTGCTGGCGCTGCACCGGCGTGCAGCGGGTGCCGGTGAACCAGGCGAACCAGACCAGCACGCCACCGAGCACCACGATCATCAACATCAGCGCCAAGCTGAGTTCACCACCGAGCGCGAACGCACCATTGGCGGCGGCCCACATCAGCGCGGCCACCGGAATCACGCCCAGCACGGCCACGGCATAGATCAGCCATTCGCGGCGGATGCCGAGCACGCGTTGGCGCAGCGCGGGCAGATCGGACGGTTCGGCGTGGCCCTGCAGATACTTCTGGCCCCACAGGAACATGCCCAGTCCGATCACCATGCCGATGCCGGCCGCACCGAAGCCGTACTTCCAGCCATAGGCTTCGCCGAGGAAGCCGCACACCAGCGAGGCGAACAGCGCGCCCAGGTTGATGCCGGCGTAGAACAGCGAAAAGCCCGAGTCGCGGCGCGGATCGTTTTCCGGGTACAGCTTGCCGACGATGGTGGAGATGTTCGGCTTGAGGAAGCCCACGCCCATGATGATCAGGGCCAGCGACAGGTAGGTGATGCCCAGGGCCGCGTCATCGCGCACGATCGCGCCATCGACGCGGACCGCTGCATGACCTTCGAAGGCCATGCCCAGATGCCCGAGCACCAGCAGCACGCCGCCGAACACCACCGCCTTGCGCATGCCCAGCCAGCGGTCGGCGAGCAGGCCGCCGAAGACCGGGATGCAGTAGACCAGGCCACCGTACGCGCCGAGCAGATCCAGGCCGGCCTTGTCGCCGAACAGGTGGTACTTGGTGAGATACAGCAGCAGCAGCGCCTTCATCCCGTAGAACGAGAACCGCTCCCACATCTCGGTGAAGAAGCAGATGTAGACGCCCTTGGGATGGCCGAGGAAGTCGTCGGTGGGGGTGGAGGTTGCGGCGGCGGGCAGGGCGGCTGCGGTCATCGAGGGATCGGGCAGGGCGGACAAGGGGGCGAGTATAGGCCCGGGGCGAAGGGTCAGCCGTGCCGTGTCTGGCCGCTCCGCCGTCGTGGTATCGGCCGCGCCGCTGTCGTAGTGCCGGCCGCTACGCTCTAGTAGTGCCGGCCGCTGGCCGGCAGCCTCACCATCCCGGCATCGCGCGCTTACAGATAGCGAAGCCAGGCCAGATCCCGCCGCCGCGCCTTGAACCGCGCGAACGCCCGCGTGGGCCAGTACAGCGCCAGTGCCAGCACCACGGTGATCACCCACAGGCTCGCCACGTGGTCCACGGCGACATACGCGCCGTGGGTGTGCCCCCAGCGTGCTTCGGCCAGCACGTACAGCAGCTTCAGCACGTACAGGTGCAGCAGGTAGAAGAACATCGGTGCTGCGCCGATGTCGGCCAGTGGCGCCAGCGCCCGTGCCACGCGCGGCTGCTCGTACAGGCGCAGCAACAGCAGGCCGATGCCCAGGGTCAGCAGCAGGAACAGGAGCGAGGGCGGGTACTTGGTGACGTTGAAGACGCTCATCAGCGTGCTGCCCAGTGTGGCGAAGGACTGCCACGGGCTGTCGCCGTAGCGGTTCACCGCCCGCAGGATGACGAACGCCAGCAGCGCACCGGCACCGGCCAGCCACAGGCGACGCTGGCGCAGGAGGGCATCGCCGCCGCGTGCGAACCACGGGCCGATCACCCAGCCCAGTGCAATCACGCCGATCCACGGCAGCACCGGATACGAGGTCCGCAGGCGCAGCCCGTCGGTCACGGTGATCCAGTCGCGCTGGTGCAGCACCTTCCACAGCACGGCCAGCACCCCGTCGCCCTGCACGCGGACGCCATCGAGCAGGTTGTGCCCGGCGATCACGGCCAGCGCCAGCACCGCCAGTGCGCCGCGTGGCAGCCACAACAGCCCGGCCAGCGCGATCATGCTGATGCCGATCGCCCAGATCACCTGCAGGTACATCACGCTGGGCGGGAACTGCAGCGTCCACGCGAAGTTGACCACCAGCAGCTCCAGCACCACCAGGAACAGGCCGCGCTTGAGCAGGAAAGCCGACGCGGCCCGGCGCCCATCCGGCTTGCCACTGGCGTACAACCAGGCCGACAGGCCGGTCAGCAGCACGAACACCGGGGCACACAGATGCGCCAGCAGCCGGCTGACGAACAGCGCCGGCTCGACCTGGTCCACCACCATGGGGTCGCCGACCTGCTGGTGCATGTAGAAGGTTTCGCGCACGTGGTCGAGCAGCATCAGCACAATGACGGTGCCGCGCAGCTGGTCGATGGAGGTCAGGCGGGAGGTGGGGGAATGCGTCACAGCAGCGCCGGTTGCTCGGTGCGATAGGATATAACATAACTAAAGTGGGTGGGCCCGGCCTTGGACGTTGCCGAGTCCGGCGTGTCGCAGCGGCGGCGGCCCGCGTAGGTCAACAGGGGCCTCGATCAGGTGGTGCGGGGTTGCCGGCCGGCGGCCGGCACTACTGGACTTGCCCGTACATGAACGCTAGCGTGGCAGGGATTTTTTGCCAGCAGGGGCTTCCATGAACAACGACGCTGCGCCACGCCAGCTCACTTTCCGCGCGGTGGTGCTTGCCATCGTGCTGGCGGTGATTCTGTCGGCCGCCAACGCCTACCTCGGTCTGTTCGCAGGCCTGACCATCGCCACCGCGATTCCCGCGGCCGTCATCTCCATGGGCGTGCTGCGCCTGCTCGGCGGTGGCACCATCCTTGAAAACAACATCGTCCAGACCGGTGCTTCGGCCGGCTCGTCGATCGCCGCCGGCGTCATCTTCACCATCCCCGCGCTGGTGATCATGGGCTACTGGCCGGACTTCAAGTACTGGTGGGTGCTGGGCATCGCCGGTCTGGGTGGCCTGCTGGGCGTGCTGTTCTCGGTGCCGCTGCGCCGTTCGATGATCGTCGAAGATCCGCTGCCGTTCCCGGAAGGCAAGGCGGCCGCCGAAGTGCTCAAGGCCGGTGAAAACCCCGGCCCGGGCCTGAAGATCCTGGCTGTGTCGGCGGTGATCGGCGCCTTCGTGAAGCTGGCCGCCGAAAGCGGCCTGCGCCTGATTCCGGATGCCTGGGCCACCTCGGCCTACGTGGGCAGCTCGAAGATCACCGCCTTCATCGGCACCAACCTGTCCCCGGCGCTGCTGGGTGTGGGCTACATCGTCGGCCTGAATGTCGGCATCGTGGTGGTGTCCGGCTCGATCCTGACCTGGCATATCGCCATTCCGCTGTACCAGTCGTTCTTCATGAACACCGATCCGGCCCTGGCCGCCTCGATCGCCACGGCCAGCTCCACCGAGGCGGCGTTCGCCATCTGGGGCGCGAAGATGCGTTACCTGGGCGTGGGCGCGATGCTGATCGGTGGCGTGTGGACCCTGATCTCGCTGCGCAAGTCGCTGCTCAATGGCGTCAAGAGTGGCTTTGCCGCGGCCCGCAAGAGCGGTGGCCCGGCGCTGGCGCACACCGAGCGCGACCTGCCGATGAAGTGGATGCTGGTGGCCCTGGTGGTGTTCACCCTGCCGCTGTTGGCGCTGTACCAGGCCATCGTGGGCCAGTGGCACGTCTCGATCCCGATGACGCTCATCATGATCGTGGCCGGCTTCCTGTTCGTCTCGGTCTCGGCCTACCTGGCCGGCCTGATCGGCTCCTCCAACAACCCGGTCTCGGGCATCACCATCTCCACCATCCTGTTCGCCTCGGCGGTGCTGGTGCTGCTGCTCGGCAAGGACGGCCTGACCCCGGTCGGCGTGGGCGGCGCCCCGCTGGGTGCGGTGGCCGCGATCATGATCGGTGCGGTGGTGTGCTGTGCGGCCGCGGTCGGTGGCGACAACCTGCAGGATCTCAAGGCCGGTTACATCATCGGTGCCACCCCGTGGAAGCAGCAGCTGATGCTGGGCATCGGCGCGTTCTCGTGCGCGCTGATCATGGCGCCGGTACTGAACCTGCTGGCCACCGCCTACGGCATCGGCGTGAAGTCCGAGCTGCATCCCAACGCGCTGGCCGCACCGCAGGCGAACCTGATGGCCTCGGTGGCCAAGGGCCTGTTCGGCGGCGAGCTGCCGTGGACCTTCATCGGCATCGGTGCCGTGGTCGGCGCGGCGATCATCGCCTTTGACAGCTGGCTGAAGTCGCGCAACGCCCGTTTCCGCGTGCCAGTGCTGGCCGCGGCGATCGGTATCTACCTGCCGCTGGAGCTGATGGTGCCGATCTTCCTGGGCGGCCTGATCGCCTACCTGGTGGAGCGTTTCCACAAGATCCGCGGCGACGATGAAGAAGGCCGCGACCGCGTGCACAAGCCGGGCGTGCTGTTCGCCGCCGGCCTGATCACCGGTGAAGCCCTGATGGGTATCGCGATCGCAGTACCGATCGTCATCAGCAGCCGCGCCGACGTGCTGGCGCTGCCGTTCCACCTGCCGGGCGCGCAGTGGATCGGTCTGGCCGTACTGTTCCTGGTCGGCTGGTTGATCTATCGCACCGGCAAACGCGCGGTGGGTTCGGTCTAACCAGCGACCCCGGTGTGCGTCACGACAAACCCCGCTCCGGCGGGGTTTGTCGTTTCTGGAGCGCCCAGGGCACGGCATGACCGATGGCCTTTGCATGGGCCACCCCTCGGCCCTACCATCGGCGTTTTGCCGTTCCGCGGAGACCCCGATGAAACTTCGTTACGCCCTGCTGCCGTTGTGCCTGCTGACCGCGATGCCCTCGCTGGCGGCCACGCGTGGCCTGGATGTGCGCGACATGATCGCGCTGGATCGGGTCTCCAGCCCGCTGCTCACCGCCGATGGCGGCAACGTGATCTTCGCCAAGCGCGTGGTCGGTACCGACAGCAAGGCCAGCACCGGCCTGTACATCCGCAACCTGCGCACGCGTGACCTGGCCCCGCCCAAGCCGCTGACTCCGGCCGGTTGGAACGTCAATTCCGCAGCGCTGTCGGCCGATGGCCAGACGGTGTACTTCCTGAGCGCCAGGAACGGCAGCCAGCAGCTCTACGCGCAGCCGACCACCGGCGGCACGCCGCGCCAGCTGACCGACTTCCCCGTCGATGTGGACAGCTTCCACGTCTCCCCGCAGGGCGACCGCGTGGCCTTCAGCAGCGGCGTGTTCCAGGACTGCGGTTCGGACCTGGCGTGCACCAGCAAGAAGCTGGACGCGCACAAGGCGCGCAAGAACACCGGTGAGGTGTTCGATAACCTGTTCGTGCGCCATTGGGATACCTGGGCCGATGGCCGCCGCAATACGCTGTTCGTGGCGCCGCTGCCGGCAGGCAAGGCCGCCGCGGTGAAGGGTGCTTCGGCGATCAGCGCGACGCTGGCCGGCGATGCGCCGTCCAAGCCGTTCGGCGGCAATGACGACTTCACCTGGTCGCCGGATGGCAAGAGCGTGGTCGCCGCGATCCGCGTGGCCGGCAAGCAGGAGCCGTGGTCGACCAATTTCGATCTGTACCGTCTGGATGCCGAGGGCAAGCAGGCCCCGGTCAACCTGACCGCGGCTAACCCGGCCTGGGATGCCGGCCCGGTGTTCAGCGCCGACGGCAAGACCCTGTACTACCGCGCCATGAAGCGCCCGGGCTTCGAAGCGGACCGCTTCGGCCTGATGGCCATGGACGTGGCCACCGGCAAGACCCGCGAGATCGCACCCAAGTGGGATCGTTCGGCCGGCGAGATCGTGCTGTCCGGTGACGGCACGCTGATCTACACCAGCGCCGACGACATGGGCGAGCACCGCCTGTTCGGCGTCGATATCGCCACCGGCACCGCTGAAGTGGTGGCCGACGGCGGCAGCATCGGCTCGCCGGTGATCGCCGGCACCACGCTGGCGTATACGAAGAACAGTCTGAAGAGCGGTGATCAGATCATCGTGGCCGCCTTCGATGGTGCCAACCCGCGCGAGATCACCCCGAGCGCCGGTGAGATGCTGCCCGACGTCGCCTTCGGCGATTACGAGCAGTTCCAGTTCAAGGGCTGGAACAACGAGACCGTGCACGGTTACGTGGTCAAGCCGTACAACTACCAGGAAGGCAAGAGTTACCCGGTCGCGTTCCTGATCCACGGTGGCCCGCAGGGCAGCTTCGGCAACGGCTGGAGCTACCGCTGGAATCCGCAGACCTACGCCGGCCAGGGCTACGCGGTAGTCATGATCGACTTCCACGGCTCCACCGGCTACGGCCAGGCCTTCACCGATGCGATCAGCCAGCACTGGGGCGACCGCCCGCTGGAAGACCTGCAGAAGGGCTGGGCCGCGGCACAGAAGCAGTACCCGTTCCTCAACGGTGACAAGGCGTGTGCCCTGGGCGCCAGCTACGGCGGCTTCATGGTCAACTGGATCGCCGGCAACTGGAACGAGCCGTGGAAGTGCCTGGTCAATCATGACGGCGTGTTCGACCAGCGCATGATGGGCTACGCCACCGAAGAGCTGTGGTTCACCGAGTGGGAGCAGGGTGGCACGCCATACGAGAAGGCGGCCAACTATGAGAAGTTCAACCCGGTCAACCATGTGGCCGACTGGAAGAAGCCGATCCTGATCGTGCACGGCCAGCTCGACTACCGCATTCCGGTGGAGCAGGGCCTGGCCGCGTTCACCGCTGCGCAGCGCCAGGGTATCGAATCCAAGTTCCTGTACTTCCCGGATGAGAACCACTGGGTGCTCAAGCCGCAGAACAGCGTGCAGTGGCACGACACTGTCAACGGCTGGTTGAAGCAGCACATCGGCGAATAAGCCGGTTTGAAGCGCCGCCCCCAGGGGCGGCGCTTCTTCATGGCACCGGGTCTCGTTGGCCGTG
This sequence comes from Stenotrophomonas sp. TWI809, assembly GCF_039673205.1. Lineage (NCBI taxonomy): Bacteria > Pseudomonadati > Pseudomonadota > Gammaproteobacteria > Lysobacterales > Lysobacteraceae > Stenotrophomonas > Stenotrophomonas sp. TWI809. The sequence continues at coordinate 103,446 of NZ_JBDJLE010000015.1, forward strand.
GTATCACCGGTGATCGGCCGCGGTGTAACCGGCTAACGTCGGCGGTGTAACCGATCATCGTCGGCGGTATAACCGGTCATCGTCGGCGGTATAACCGGTCATCGTCGGCGGTGTAACCGGTAGAGCCGACCGGGGTGTGGGGGGAGGGAAAAAAAAAACCCCCACACTAAAGGCGAAAACAGATATGGTTAGAG
>NZ_JBDJLE010000016.1:0-102133 GCF_039673205.1 Stenotrophomonas sp. TWI809
GTGCCGGCCCATGGCCGGCAACCCCGCACCACTTCGATCGTTCATTGTCTGGTTGCCGGCCAGCGGCCGGCACTACCGGGGCGTTGGCGTTTGCCGGGTTTCAGGCCTTGCCGAGTCTGGCGACCAGCCCGTGCAGCGCCTGCTGGGCGTCCGGGGCGTACCAGGCGTCCACGAAGCGGTCGAGCTGGATGAGGTCGGCGTGCAGCGCCTCATGCAGGTCGGCGCGGGCGATGGCGCGGGTCAGCAGCATCGGTTGGCGCGGCAGCTTCAGCAAGCTCTGCAGCCAGGCCACGGCGCGGGCGACCACCAGATCGGCATCGACCACCTCATCGACCAGCCCGATCTGCAGTGCACGCTCGGCCGGCACCATCTCGCCGCCGACCAGCAGGGTGGTGGCCCGATGGTGGCCGACCACGCGGCGCATCAGGCGCTGGATGCCTTCCGGCGCGACCAGCCCGACCTGCACTTCGTTCAGGCCGATCACCGTGGGATGGGCGGCATCGGGGCTGCGCGCGATGATCCGGTAGTCGCAGCACAGCGCCAGCACGCAGCCGCCGGCAGGGGCGTGCCCGGTCATGGCCGCCACCACCGGCACGCGGCATTCGGCCAGGGTGCGCACGGCGCCGAAGAAGGCCTGCCAACTGTCCAGCAGCTTGTGCTTGTCATCGCCATGGCCGAGCAGGTGCGGCACGTCCATGCCGGCACTGAAGATGCGCTCGCTCCCGGACAGCACGATGCCGTGCACGTCCTCGGACATGGCCTGGTTGATCGCCTGGATCAGGTGCCGGCACAGCTCGGTGTCCAACGCATTGACCGGCGGACGCGCCAGCCGCAGTTCGCGGATGGGGCCATGGTTGATCACCTCGATGAGCGTCGTCATGCTGCAGTCTCGTTGCGGACAGGGAACGAAGCCGATGATAACCAAACCATTCGTGTGCGTATTGTTGGGGTTGTGTGCGTTCGCAGCATCGGCGCCGACAGTGGCCGCAGAACCTTCCTGTGTGTCACTGCGCGACGGCTGGCTGCGGTTGCCGCCGGCCGCGATGCCGATGGCCGCCGGTTACGGGCGGATCCGCAACGACTGCCGCGAGGCGGTCGTGGTGATCGCCGCAGGCAGCAAGGCGTTCGGCGATGTGTCCCTACATGAAACCACGCTGGTCGACGGGGTCAGCCGGATGCGCGCGGTGGAGCGATTGCCGATCGCGGCCGGTGCGACCGTCGAGCTGAAGCCGGGGGGCTTGCACCTGATGCTCATGCAGCCGGAGGTGGCACTGAAGGAAGGCGCACAGCTGCGGTTGCGGCTGAGCCTGGAAGATGGGCGCAAGGTGGATGGGATGATGCAGGTGCGCAGCGCGGTACCGTAAGGCCCCATGGGGTATGGAACGGTAGTGCCGGCCGCTGGCCGGCACCCACGCACATCCGTCCGGCGTCATGAGGTTGCCGGCCAGCGGCCGGCACTACCCCTCAGGTGGACGCGGTGCGGATCGCCTCGGGCAACGGCGCGCTCTTGCCGGTCTGCGTGTCCATCCAGACCACCACCACGTTGCCATCCGAATACAGCGTGCTGTCGTTCTTCTCGTCCACGATGCGGTGGCCGATGGTCACGCTGCTGTTGCCGAGGCGCTCGACGAACAGCTCCACCACGATGTCGTTGGGCCACACGATCGGCAGGCGGTAGTTGACGTTCGTGGCCGCCACCACCGGGGCGATGCGGTCGGTCATCGAAACGCCTTCCACGCCCAGCATCCAGCGCACGCGCGCTTCTTCCAGGTAGGAGATGTACTTGGCGTTGTTCACGTGGCCCATGCTGTCCATGTCGCGCCAGCGGACGCTGATCGGCACGCGGGCGAGGATCTTGTGCTCGTTGCTCATGCGGTCTTCTTCCTGGTCTTGCTGGGGGCTTTGGTCGCGGCGGTCTTGCGCACGGCCTTCTTCGGTTCCGGCTTGGCCTTGCGCGGCGGGCGGGCGTCGGGCTTGTTGGCCACGGCCGCCGGCTGTTCCGGGCGCGCGCTGGTGGAGGGCAGCATCTTGGCCAGGAACTGGCCGGTGTACGAGGTCGGGCAGGCCGCCACGTCTTCCGGCGTACCGGTGACCAGGATGGTGCCACCGCGATGGCCGCCTTCCGGACCCAGATCGACAATCCAGTCGGCGGTCTTGATCACATCCAGGTTGTGCTCGATCACCACCACCGTGTTGCCTTCGTCGCGCAGCTTGTGCAGCACGCCGAGCAGCGCTTCGATGTCGTGGAAGTGCAGGCCGGTGGTCGGCTCATCCAGGATGTACAGCGTGCGCCCGGTATCGCGGCGCGACAGTTCCTTGGACAGCTTCACGCGCTGCGCTTCACCACCGGACAGCGTGGTCGCGCTCTGGCCCAGCTTGATGTAGCTCAGGCCCACATCGACCAGCGTTTCCAGCTTGCGCGCGATGCTCGGCACCGGCTCGAACAGCTTCAGCGCATCTTCGACGGTCATCTGCAGCACGTCGTTGATGTTGTAGCCCTTGTAGAGGATCTCCAGCGTTTCGCGGTTGTAGCGCTTGCCGTGGCAGACATCGCAGGGCACGTACACGTCCGGCAGGAAGTGCATTTCCACCTTGATCAGGCCATCGCCCTGGCACGCTTCGCAGCGGCCGCCACGCACGTTGAAGCTGAAACGGCCCGGCGAATAACCGCGCGCACGCGCTTCGGGCACTTGCGCATACAGCTCGCGCAGCGGCGTGAACAGACCGGTGTAGGTGGCCGGGTTCGAGCGCGGGGTGCGGCCGATCGGCGACTGATCGATGTCCACCACCTTGTCGAACAGATCCAGCCCGTCCACTTCCTTGTAGGGCGCGATCGGGTGCGAGGAACCGTTGATCTCGTTGGCGGCCAGCGAGAACAGGGTGTCGTTGATCAGGGTCGACTTGCCCGAGCCGGACACGCCGGTGATGCAGGTCAGCAGGCCCGAGGGAATATCCAGGTCCACGCCCTTGAGGTTGTTGCCGCTGGCACCGCGCAGGTGCAGCGTCATCTTCGGGTTGGGCTTGTGCCGGCGCGCCGGGATCTCGATGGCGCGCTTGCCCGACAGGTACTGGCCGGTCAGCGAACGCGGCGCATCCAGGATGTCCTGCAGCGTGCCCTGGCCGACGATCTCGCCGCCGTGCACACCCGCGCCCGGACCGATGTCCAGCACGTAGTCGGCCAGGCGGATCGCGTCTTCGTCATGCTCGACCACGATCACCGTGTTGCCGAGGTCGCGCAGGCGGGTCAGGGTGCCGAGCAGGCGCTCGTTGTCGCGCTGGTGCAGGCCGATCGACGGCTCATCCAGCACGTACATGACGCCGACCAGGCCGGCACCGATCTGCGAGGCCAGCCGGATGCGCTGGGCTTCGCCACCGGACAGTGTGTCGGCCTTGCGCTCCAGGGTGAGGTAATCCAGGCCGACATCGACCAGGAAGCCGAGACGTTCACCGATCTCCTTGACGATCTTGCCGGCGATCTCGCCGCGCCAGCCGGGCAGGGTCATGCTGCTGAAGAACTTCAGCGCATCGTCGATCGGCATCACCACCAGTTCGGGCAGCGCACGGTCGGCCACGAACACGTTGCGTGCGGCCCTGTTCAGGCGCTGGCCCTGGCACTCGGGGCAGTTGCGCTCGCTGATGTACTTGGCCAGCTCTTCGCGGACGGCCGAGGATTCGGTCTCTTTGTAGCGGCGTTCGAGGTTGGGAATGATGCCCTCGAAGCGATGCTTGCGCTGGGTGCGGCCACCGGCTTCGGTGAAGTAGGTGAAGGTGATCGTCTCCTCACCGCTGCCGTACAGCACGGCCTGGCGCACGTCCTCGGGCAGGCTCTGCCAGGGGGCATCGGTGTCGAACTTGTAGTGCTTGGCCAGCGAGGCGATCAGCTGGAAGTAGTACGCATTGCGACGGTCCCAGCCGCGCACGGCGCCGGCCGAGAGCGACAGCTCCGGGTGCACCACCACGCGCGAGGGATCGAAGAACTCGGCCATGCCCAGGCCATCGCAGCCCGGGCAGGCGCCGACCGGCGAGTTGAACGAGAACAGGCGCGGTTCCAGCTCCGGCAGCGAGTAATCGCAGACCGGGCAGCTGTACTTGGAAGAGAACAGATGCGCAGGCGCATCCTCCACATCCAGCGACTGCACCGAGACCATGCCGTCGCCCAGCTTCAGCGCGGTTTCAAAGCTCTCGGCCAGGCGCTGCTTGATGTCCTCGCGCGGGCGGAAACGGTCGATCACCGCTTCGATGGTGTGCTTCTGGCGCAGTGCCAGCGGCGGCACCGCGTCGATTTCATGCAGCTGGCCGTCCACGCGCACGCGCACATAGCCTTGCGCGCGCAGCTGGTCGAACACCTGGGCGTGCTCGCCCTTGCGCTCGCGGATCACCGGGGCCAGCAGCATGTAGCGCTGCTCGGCATCCAGGGTCAGCACGTGGTCGACCATCTGGCTGACCGTCTGCGCTTCCAGCGGATAGCCGTGGTCCGGGCAGCGCGGGCTGCCGACGCGGGCATACAGCAGGCGCAGGTAGTCGTAGATCTCGGTGATCGTGCCGACGGTCGAGCGCGGGTTGTGCGAGGTCGATTTCTGCTCGATCGAGATCGCCGGGGACAGGCCCTCGATGTGGTCCAGGTCCGGCTTTTCCATCACGCTGAGGAACTGGCGGGCATAGGCCGACAGCGACTCCACGTAACGACGCTGGCCCTCGGCGTAAATGGTGTCGAACGCCAACGAGGACTTGCCCGAGCCGGACAGGCCGGTGATGACAATCAGCTTGTCGCGGGGCAGGTCGAGATCGATGTTCTTGAGATTGTGCGTCCGCGCGCCGCGGATGCGGATGAAATCCATCGCCATGGGGGATCCGTTGTGGGGCTTCGGCTCAGGGAGCCGGCAAGCGGGTGGGGCAATCGGAAACGGCAATCGGTCAGCCTACCGAGCTTGGGATTTGGGGGCAATCGCGGACTTTGCCACCCCCATGTCTCATTCCCTGAGACCCCGCCAGCCGGTTTCCTGAACCGTATTCAGCCAAATCCGGGTCAGAGCAGGGGGTGGGTTGACCCGAAGTGGTTGAAGTCATTAAAATTCCGCTTCTGTCCGCCCTCGATGGCGGCAGTCCATAGACCACAATAACTACAGAGGAAGTCTGGTCATGTACGCAGTACTGGTAACCGGCGGTAAGCAATACCGCGTGGCGCAGGGCGAAACGCTCCGCGTTGAAAAGCTCGAAGTCGAAGTCGGCAACGAGATCAAGTTCGACAACATCCTGATGCTGGGCGACAGCGATGGCATCAAGCTGGGCGACGCGCTGAGCGGCGCTTCGGTCACTGCCAAGGTCGTGTCCCAGGGTCGTGCCGACAAGGTCCGGATCATCAAGTTCCGTCGCCGTAAGCACCACATGAAGCGCCAGGGTCACCGTCAGTACTACACCGAAATCGAGATCACCGGCATTGCCGGTGGCAGCAAGTAATAAGGAGAAGCAGTCATGGCACATAAGAAGGGCGTAGGCTCATCGCGCAACGGTCGCGACTCCAACCCGAAGTACCTCGGCGTCAAGATTTTCGGTGGCCAGGCCATCGATGCCGGCAACATCATCGTGCGTCAGCGCGGCACCCAGTTCCATCCGGGTACCGGCGTTGGCCTCGGCCGTGACCACACCCTGTTCGCGCTCGTCGACGGCAAGGTGGAGTTCTCGGTCAAGGGCCCGAAGAAGCGTCGTACCGTCAGCGTCGTCGCCGAAGCCTGATCTTCAGCGGTACGCAGGCGCCCACGCCACGGCGTGGGGTCGCTGACGAAAGCCCCGCTTCGGCGGGGTTTTTCGTTGGTATCAACTATCGGGCGGGACATTTCCCGCCGCCGGCCCTGGATCGTACCGGGGCCGTTAGACTCTGCGGTGGGGTGCACCTCGCGCCCGCCGCCTCCAGATTGGCATCCAGAATCATGAAACTTGTAGACGAAGCAGAAATCCAGGTGATCGCCGGCAATGGCGGCAACGGCTGCATCGGTTTCCGTCGCGAGAAGTTCATTCCGCTGGGCGGGCCGGACGGTGGCGACGGCGGTAATGGCGGCAGCGTGTGGATCCGCGCCGACGAGAACCTCAACACCCTGGTCGATTTCCGCCATGACCGCATCTTCAAGGCGCAGCGCGGCGAGAACGGCATGGGCCGCCAGGCCTATGGCAAGGGCGGCGAAGACCTGGTCATCACCGTGCCGATCGGCACCGTGATCATGAACGTCAGTACCGACGAAGTGATCGGCGACCTGACCAGCCATGGCGACCGCCTGCTGGTGGCCAAAGGTGGCCGCGGCGGCTTGGGCAACATGCATTTCAAGAGCTCCACCAACCGCTCGCCGCGCCAGGCGCTGCCGGGCGAAGAGGGTGAAGAGCGCCTGATCAAGCTCGAGCTGAAGCTGCTGGCCGACGTGGGCCTGCTGGGCTTCCCGAATGCCGGCAAGAGCACCCTGATCCGCGCCGTGTCCGCGGCGACCCCGAAGGTGGCCGATTACCCGTTCACCACGCTGTACCCCAATCTGGGTGTCGTGCGCGTGGAGAACTACCGCAGCTTCGTGATCGCCGACATTCCCGGCCTGATCGAGGGTGCGGCCGACGGCGCTGGGCTGGGCGCGCAGTTCCTGCGCCACCTGCAGCGCACCCGCCTGCTGCTGCACCTCGTGGATATCTCCCCGATGGAAGGCGGCGTGGAAGGCGTGTCGCCGATCGAGCAGGTCCGGGCGATCGAGCGTGAGCTGGAAAAGCACGACCCGGAGCTGCTGAACAAGCCGCGCTGGCTGGTGCTGAACAAGGCCGACCTGATGTTCGAGGACGAGGCCAAGGCCGCCGCCGAGAAGATCGTTGCCGAGCTGGGCTGGACCCAGCCGTGGTACCTGGTCTCGGCCCTCGGCCGTGAAGGCACCTGGCCGATCATGAACAACATCATGGCCTTCTTTGATCGCCAGAAGGAAGACGAGGCGCAAGCGCGCGATGCGTACTGAGCGCGCCCGCGCGCCCCTGAGAAACCCGGCTCCGGCCGGGTTTTTCTGTGGTGCCGCCGTCGCCGCCAGCCGGGCTGGACGTCGCAGATCGCAGGCAACAAAAAACCCGGCCGGGGCCGGGTTTTTATCTGCGGCTGGATCGAAGCCACGCGGGGCGTGGCTCTACGACACCCGCAGCGCCGTATCAGGCGGCCTTGATGGCCTTGATGCGCGCGGTCAGGCGGCTCTTATGGCGAGCAGCCTTGTTCTTGTGGATCAGACCACGCGAGCTGAAACGGTCGAGGATCGGCTGGGCAACAGCGAAGGCTGCCTCGGCGCCGGCGGCGTCATTGGCATCCAGAGCCTTGATCACCTTCTTGACAGCGGTGCGCAGCATCGAACGCTGAGCCGTATTGCGCGCGTTGCGCACGACGGTCTGCTTGGCGCGCTTCTTGGCGGACTTGATATTGGCCACAGTGGTGGTTTCCTGAAAAATCGGTGTAATGGGAACAGCAAGCTGGAAAGTATGATGGCTCGAAAAATGTACGTCAAGTCAATTGTCAAGAGGGAACACGGGTGAGTTCACCAAGGATGTTGCGGGGCCTGCTGTCTTTCAGCAGCATGACCATGATTTCGCGGGTGTTGGGGCTGGTTCGCGACCTGGTCATCACCACCACGTTCGGCACCAATGCGGTGACGGACGCCTTCTGGGTCGCCTTCCGGGTGCCCAATTTCCTGCGCCGGCTGTTCGCCGAGGGCTCGTTCGCCACTGCGTTCGTCCCGGTGTTCACGGAGGTGAAGGAAACCCGCTCGCATGCCGAACTGCGCGAACTGATGTCGCGCGTGGCGGGCACCTTGGGAGCCGTCCTGCTGCTGGTCACCGCACTGGCGTTGATCTTCGCGCCGCAGCTGGCGACCCTGTTCTCCAGCGGAGTGGATACCGACCCGGCCAAGCACGGCCTGCTGGTGGACCTGTTCCGGCTGACCTTCCCGTTCCTGCTGTTCGTGTCGCTGACCGCGCTGGCCGGCGGGGCGCTCAACAGTTTCCAGAAGTTCGCGATGCCGGCGCTGACCCCGGTGATCCTCAACCTGTGCATGATCGCCGGTGCGCTGTGGCTGGCCCCACGGCTGGGGGGCACCCCGGAGAAGCAGATCCTGGCCCTGGGCTGGGCGGTACTGGCCGCCGGCCTGCTGCAGCTGCTGTTCCAGCTGCCGTCGCTGAAGGGCATCAACCTGCTGACCCTGCCGCGCTGGGGCTGGCAGCACCCGGGGGTGCGCAAGGTGCTGACCCTGATGGTGCCGACCCTGTTCGGTTCCTCGATCGCGCAGATCAACCTGCTGCTGGATACGGTGATCGCGGCCAAGCTGACCGACGGCTCGCAGTCCTGGCTGTCGCTGGCCGACCGCTTCCTGGAACTGCCGCTGGGCGTGTTCGGTGTGGCGCTGGGCACGGTGATCCTGCCGGCGCTGGCCCGCCACCATGTCAGTACCGACAAGGCCGGCTTCTCCAGTGCGCTGGACTGGGGCCTGCGCACCACGCTGTTGATCGCCATTCCCGCCATGCTGGGCCTGCTGCTGCTGGCCGAGCCGCTGATCGCCACCGTGTTCCAGTACGGCCGCTTCACCGCGTTCGATACCCGCATGACCGCGCTGTCGGTGTACGGCCTGAGCTTCGCCCTGCCAGCCTTTGCGCTGCTCAAGGTGGTGCTGCCGGCCTTCTATGCCCGCCAGGACACCCGCACCCCGGTCCGCGCCGGTGTGGTCGCGCTGGTGGCCAACATGGTCTTCAACTTCATCCTGCTGGCCGTGCTGTACCACGTGATGGTGCCGGAGGCGCTGAAAGCGCAGGGCGTCTGGGTCGCGTTGGGCAAGCAGCCGGGCCTGCATCTCGCGCTGGGTATCGCCAGCGCGCTGTCCAGTTATCTGAACCTTGGCCTGCTCTGGTATTGGCTGGGCAAGACCGATGTCTACCAGCCCAAGGCGGGGTGGGGCGGCTATGCGACCAAGCTGGGGCTGGCCTGCCTGGCGATGGTGGCGGTGCTGCTGGGCCTGCGCTACGGGATGGCGGACTTCACCGGCATGGATAAATGGCACCGCATCGGCAACCTCGCGCTGCTGGTCGGCGGTGGCGGTCTGACCTATCTGGTGGCCCTGGTCGCCATGGGCTTCCGCCCGCGCCACCTGCGGGAGCATTGATCCGGGGGCAGCCCGGCTATACTTCATGGCTATCTCTTGCAAAGCATCGGCCCTGGTGGGCCGCATTCCACGTAGATGAGCAGGCTGTTTAGAAACGTCGAAGGCGGGCAGTTGTTCCCGCACGGAAGCGTGGTCTGCATCGGCGCATTCGACGGCCTGCACCTGGGCCATCGTGCGTTGGTGCGCCACGCCGTTTCGCGCGCGCGCGCGCTGGGCGTGGCCGCCGTTGCGGTGGCCTTCGAGCCGTTGCCGCGCGAGTACTTCGCCCAGGGCGAGCCGCCGCCGCGATTGACCCTGGCCCGTGACAAGGTCGCAATGCTGCGCGAACTCGGCGTGGATGCGATCGGCCTGCTGCGCTTCGATGCGCGCATGGCCGCGATGCAGGCCGAGGCGTTCGTCGAGCAGCTGCTGGTGCACCGGCTGAGCGCGCGTGAAGTGTGGATCGGGCCGGAGTTCTGCTTCGGCAACCGCCGCAAGGGCGATCTGGCCCTGCTGCAGGCGATGGGCGGCGAGCGTGGCTTCAGTGCCGGTGAGATCGAGCCGGTCGACCTGCATGGCGAGCGCATCTCCAGCACCCGCATCCGCCAGCTGCTGCGCGCCGGTGATTTCAGCCATGCCGGCGATCTGCTGGGCAGGCCGTATACGATTGGGGGCAGGGTAGTGCGCGGCCGCCAATTGGGCCGTACGCTGGGCTTCCCGACCGCCAACCTGCGCTTTCCGAAGACGCCGGCGCTGTCGGGGATCTACGCGACCTGGGTCCACGGTGTGTTCGACCAGCCGTGGCCGTCGGTCTCCAGCTTCGGTACGCGTCCCACCGTGGATGGCGTGGAGCCGCTGCTGGAAGCGCACCTGTTTGATTTCCAGGGCGACCTGTACGGCCGCCACATCGATGTCGAGTTCGTCGCCAAACTGCGCGATGAAGAAAAGTTCCAAGATCTGGCTGCGTTGACCGACCAGATGCACCGTGACGCCGAACAGGCCCGTCACATCCTTTCCGAACACAGATTGCGAGCCACTGCGTGAGCCAGGACTACAAAGCCACCCTTCATCTGCCGGCAACCGAATTCCCGATGCGCGGCGACCTGCCCAAGCGCGAGCCGGGCATTCTGTCGCGCTGGGAGGACGAGGGCCTTTACGCCCGCCTGCGCGACAACGCGCAGGGCCGCCCGCTGTTCGTGCTGCACGACGGCCCGCCCTACGCCAATGGCCAGATCCACCTCGGCCACGCCGTCAACAAGATCCTCAAGGACATCATCGTCAAGTCGCGCTACCTGGCCGACTTCGATGCGCCCTACGTGCCGGGCTGGGATTGTCACGGCCTGCCGATCGAGATCGCGGTCGAGAAGAAGTGGGGCAAGGTCGGCGTCAAGCTCGATGCGGTCGCGTTCCGCCAGAAGTGCCGCGAGTTCGCCGAAGAGCAGATCGAACTGCAGCGCCGCGACTTCAAGCGCCTGGGCGTGATCGGCGATTGGGACAACCCGTACAAGACGCTGAGCTTCGATTTCGAAGCCAACGAAATCCGTGCGCTTTCCAAGGTGTTCGCCAACGGTCACATCGTGCGCGGCGCCAAGCCGGTGCACTGGTGCTTCGACTGTGGCTCGGCGCTGGCCGAGGCCGAAATCGAATACCAGGACAAGACCTCGCCGGCGATCGACGTGGCCTACGTCTCGCGTGACGCGCAGCAGCTGGCCGAACGCTTCGGCGTGACGCTGCCGGCTGATGTCGAGGTTGCGGTGCCGATCTGGACCACCACCCCGTGGACGCTGCCGGCCTCGCTGGCGGTGTCGCTCGGTGCGGAGATCGAATACGTGCTGGCCGAAGGCCCGGCCCACAACGGCAAGCGCCGTTGGCTGGTGCTGGCCGCCGCGCTGGCCGAGCGTTCGCTGCAGCGCTACGGCGTGGAAGGCCTGGTCGTGCACGGTCGTGCCACCGGCGCCGCGCTTGAAAACCTGCTGCTGGCCCATCCGTTCTACCCGCAGCGCGACATCCCGCTGCTCAACGGCGACCACGTCTCCGACGAAGACGGTACCGGTGCGGTGCATACCGCCCCGGGCCATGGCCAGGAAGACTTCGTGGTCAGCCAGCAGTACGGGCTGATGGACAAGTACAACGCCGGCCAGATCAACCCGGTCGACGGCCGTGGCGTGTACCTGTCCTCGACCCCGCCGGCCGGCGATGTCGAGCTGGCCGGCGTGCACCTGTGGAAGGCGCAGCCGCTGATCATCGATGTGCTGCGCGCCTCCGGTGCGCTGCTGGCCTTCGTTGAGATCGTGCACAGCTACCCGCATTGCTGGCGCCACAAGACCCCGGTCGTGTTCCGCGCCACCCCGCAGTGGTTCATCTCGATGGACAAGGCCAACCTGCGCCGCGACGCGATGGCCGCGATCGACAGCGTCGGCTGGTTCCCGGGCTGGGGCAAGGCGCGCATCGGCTCGATGGTCGATGGCCGCCCGGACTGGTGCATCAGCCGCCAGCGCACCTGGGGCGTGCCGATCGCGCTGTTCACCCACCGCGAAACCGGTGAGCCGCACCCGCGCACCGTCGAATTGATGCAGCAGGTCGCCGATCGCGTGCAGGCCGAAGGCATCGACGTGTGGTACTCGCTGGACAGCGCCGAGCTGCTGGGCGATGAAGCGCCGCAGTACGAGAAGGTCACCGACATCCTCGATGTCTGGTTCGACTCGGGCGTGACCCATGAAGGCGTGCTGCTGGCGCGTGGCTTCGGCAAGCCGGCCGATCTGTACCTGGAAGGCTCGGACCAGCACCGCGGCTGGTTCCAGTCCTCGCTGCTGACCGGCGTGGCCATCGACAAGCAGGCCCCGTACAAGCAGTGCCTCACCCACGGCTTCACCGTGGATGAGAAGGGCCGCAAGATGTCCAAGTCGCTGGGCAACGGCATCGAGCCGCAGGACATCATGAAGACCCTGGGCGCGGACATCCTGCGCCTGTGGATCGCCTCGGCCGACTACAGCAATGAAATGTCGCTGTCGCAGGAAATCCTCAAGCGCAACGCGGATGCCTACCGGCGCCTGCGCAACACCGCGCGCTTCCTGCTCGGCAACCTGGACGGCTTCGACCCGGCCCAGCATCTGGTGGCCCCGGCCGACATGGTCGCGCTGGACCGCTGGATCGTGCATCGCGCCTTCGAGGTGCAGGAGAAGATCAAGGCCGCATACACCGGCTACAACATGGCCGAGATCGTGCAGTTGCTGCTGAACTTCTGCAGCGTGGATCTGGGCTCGGTGTATCTGGATGTCACCAAGGACCGCCTGTACACCATGCCGGTGGACTCGCGCGGCCGCCGCTCGGCGCAGACCGCGATGTACCACATCGCCGAAGCGTTCACGCGCTGGATCGCGCCGATCCTGAGCTTCACCGCCGATGAGCTGTGGGGGTACCTGCCGGGCGAGCGCAAGGAGAACGTGCTGTTCGCCACGTGGTACGAAGGCCTGGCCCCGTTGCCGGCCGATGCACCGCTCAACGCCGCCGACTTCGATCAGCTGCTGGCCCTGCGCGAGCAGGTTGCCAAGGTGCTCGAGCCGATGCGTGCCAACGGTGCGATCGGTGCGGCGCTGGAAGCGGAGATCACCGTCGCCGCCGATGCCGAGACCGCCGCGCGCTGGCAGCCGCTGGCCGAGGAGCTGCGCTTCCTGCTGATCAGCGGTGACGTGCAGGTGCGCCCGGCGACCACCGATGAGGTGTTCGTCAGCGCCCAGCCGACCGGCAAGCAGAAGTGCGTGCGCTGCTGGCATTACCGCGCCGATGTCGGCTCGGTGGCGGCGCACCCGGAACTGTGTGGCCGCTGCGTGACCAACATCGACGGTGCCGGCGAAGAACGGCGGTGGTTCTGATGGCCGCCGCCCGTCCGCGTCCGAACGCGCTGATCTGGCTGCTGCTGTCGGCAGCGATCATCATCGCCGACCAGTGGAGCAAGGCCTGGGTGCTGTCCAGCCTGCCCGAGTACGAGCCGGTGGTGGTCATCGAGGGCTTCTGGAACTGGTACCGCACCTACAACACCGGCGCGGCATTCAGCTTCCTGAGCGATGCCGGTGGCTGGCAGCTGTGGTTCTTCACCGCGCTGGCGGTGGGCATCAGCGGTCTGATGGCCTACTGGATGTGGGGCACCGCGCGCGGTGCCTGGCGCAGCGCCGTGCCTTACGCGCTGGTGATCGGCGGGGCGATCGGCAACGTGATCGACCGCCTGATGCACGGTCACGTGGTCGACTTCATCCAGTGGCATATCGGGGACCATTACTGGCCCTCGTTCAACATCGCTGATTCGGCGATCGTGGTCGGCGCGGTGGGTATCGCCCTGTTCGGCCTGTTCGACGGCAAGGCGGCCAAAAAAGCGGGATAATTCCCTCCTGTATCCGTAACAACCCGGCTTACGCCGGCCGGAGTATCTGACCGATGGATGTGTTGCTCGCCAATCCGCGTGGTTTCTGTGCCGGTGTCGATCGTGCGATCGAGATCGTCAAGCGCGCGATCGAGACCCTGGGTGCGCCGATCTACGTGCGCCACGAGGTCGTGCACAACCGGTTCGTGGTCGATGACCTCAAGGCCCGCGGCGCGATCTTCGTCGAGGAGCTCGACGAAGTGCCGGACGACAACACGGTGATCTTCAGTGCCCACGGCGTTTCCCAGGCCGTGCGCCAGGAAGCCGACCGACGTGGCCTGAAGGTGTTCGACGCGACCTGCCCGCTGGTCACCAAGGTGCACCTGGAAGTGGCCCGCCACTGCCGCGCCGGCCGCGACGTGGTGCTGATCGGCCACGCCGGGCACCCGGAAGTGGAAGGCACGATGGGCCAGTGGAGCCGCGAGCGCGGCACCGGCCAGATCTATCTGGTGGAGGATGTGGAGGACGTCGCCACGCTGGTCATCGACCAGCCGGAGAACTTCGCCTACACCACCCAGACCACGCTCTCGGTGGATGACACCCGCAGCATCATCGACGCGCTGCGCACCCGCTTCCCGGCGATGCAGGGCCCGAAGAACGACGACATCTGCTACGCCACTCAGAACCGCCAGGACGCTGTGCGCGATCTGGCCAAGCGTTGTGATCTGGTGCTGGTGGTCGGTTCGCCCAACAGCTCCAACTCCAACCGCCTGAGTGAACTGGCGCGCCGTGATGGCGTGGAGTCCTACCTGATCGACGGTGCCGACGAGATCGATCCGGCGTGGGTGGCCGGCAAGAAGCACATCGGCCTGACCGCGGGCGCCTCGGCACCGCAGGTGCTGGTGGATGGCGTGATCGCCCGCCTGAAGGAACTCGGCGCCACCGGCGTCGGCGAACTGGAGGGCGAGCCGGAATCGATGGTGTTCGCGCTGCCGAAGGAACTGCGGCTGCGGTTGGTCGACTGACCCGCAGCTTTCCGCCACGCATGCCGTGGCGCTGCCCGGTAGTGCCGGCCGCTGGCCGGCAGCGCACCCCGGTTGGTCCTGATCCCGTCCGGCAGACAGAACGTCACTGCGCGCCGCTGTGCCAATCATGGCCGCAACGCGACGCATGACCTTTGGCCATGGGGCAGGGCGCAGGCGGAGGGCTAGGATCAAAAGCTTCCCCCGCTGGAGCCTGCCTGATGAAGATGCGTGCCATTGCCCTGTCCGTGTTGCTGGCCGTGTCCGCCACCGGCGTGCAGGCGCAGACACCGCCGCCGCAGGACGTGGCCTTCCCGGGCCTGCTGCGCATCGACGTGGACGCGCGCGACATCGGGCGACGCATCTTCAAGGTCAAGGCCACGGTGCCGGCCAAGCCTGGCCCGCTGACCCTGCTGTACCCGGAGTGGCTGCCCGGCGCGCATTCACCGAGCGGCCCGATCGACAAGCTCGCCGGCCTGGTCGTCACCGCCAACGGCACGCCGCTGCAGTGGACGCGTGATCCGTACGACGTCTATGCCTTCACCGTGCAGGTGCCGCAGGGCGCCAGCGAAGTGGTGGCCGAGTTCAAGTTCCTCTCTTCGCAGGGCGCCCAGGGCCGCGTGGTGATGACCCCGGACATGCTCAACCTGCAGTGGAATGCCAATTCGCTGTACCCGGCCGGGGTGATCACCCGCAACATCCAGGCGCAGGCCACCGTCACTCTTCCGCCGGGCTGGTCATATGCCACCGCGCTGGATACCGAGCGCCGCGAGGGGGACACGGTGGTGTTCAAGCCGATCAGCTATGACCACCTCGTCGACTCGCCCCTGTTCGCCGGGCGCCACTTCCAGCGCTTTGATCTGGATCCCGGTGCGAAGGTGCCGGTGCACCTGAATGTCTTCGCCGATGAGGCCAAATCGCTGGCCGCCAAGCCCGAGCAGATCCAGGCGCATCGCGCGCTGGTGCAGCAGATGTACAAGCTCTACGGCGCACGCCATTTCGACCGCTACGAGTTCCTGCTGGCGTTGACCGACAAGCTTGGCGGCATCGGCCTGGAGCATCAGCGCTCCAGTGAGAACAGCGGCGACACCGGCTACTTCACCGAGTGGGACAAGACCTGGCTGGGCCGCGATCTGCTGCCGCACGAGTTCAATCACTCCTGGAACGGCAAGTACCGTCGTGGCGCCGATCTGACCACGGCCAACTTCAACGTGCCGATGGGCGACAGCCTGCTGTGGCTGTACGAAGGCCAGACCCAGTTCTGGGGCCAGGTGCTGGCCGCGCGCTCCGGGCTGTGGAGCCCGCAGCAGACCCGCGACGTGCTGGCCAATGTGGCGGGCACTTACGACCGCGGTCGCCCCGGCCTGGCCTGGCGCAACCTGCAGGACACCACCAACGACCCGACCATCGCCCAGCGCCGCGCGCTGGCGTTCCGCAACTATCAGATGAGCGAGGACTACTACTCCGGCGGCCAGATGGTGTGGCTGGACGTGGAGGGCAAGCTGCGCGCGCTGACCGGCAACAAGCGCGGCCTGGATGATTTCGCCAAGGCGTTCTTCGGCATGAACGACGGTGACTGGAACGTCCATCCGTACACCTTCGAAGAGGTGGTGAGCACGCTCAATGGCGTGGCGCCGTTCGACTGGGCCAGCTTCCTGCGCGAGCGCCTGGACGGGCACGGGCCGCTGACCGGCGGTCTGGAGGCGGCCGGCTGGAAGCTGGTCTACACCGATACGCCGAACGAAGCGTTCAAGGCGCAGGAAACCCGCGGCAAGAACAGCAACCTGCTGTACTCGATTGGCCTGTCCGTCAGCGAGTCCGGTTACATCGGCGACGTGCTGTGGGACAGCCCGGCGTTCAATGCCGGCCTGATTCCCGGCATGAGCGTGGTCGCGCTCAATGGCCGCGTGTTCAAGGCCGAGCAGTTGAAGGAGGCGATCACCGCGGCCAAGACCGACAAGGCGCCGCTGACGCTGCTGGTGAAGAGCTTCGATCGCATCGATACGGTGACGCTGGATTATCACGATGGGCTGAAGTATCCGTCGCTGGAGCGCATCGCGGGCAAGCCGGATCGGTTGGCGGAGTTGTGGAAGGCTCGGTGAGTGGGCTGAACAGTGTCCCTCGACACACGATGCGCGACGCCTCTGCAGCCAATCTGGAGTGGACGCGATGGGTCTTCAGCGTCGGGCGCGTTTCCAGCAATGGACTTCAGTAGCGGCTGAAACGGTTCCGGTTCTGGCAGATCCAGCTTGCCCGGCAAGATCCTGGTGCCCATTGGCGCATCCAATCGAAGGGCACGGCAATGTTGGAGAGGAGGGGGAGGACAGCAATGCTGACCTCCCCCCGCCAATATCATTCGTCGTCACCGTCTCCCAGCTCTGCTGCACCACTATCTTCCAGCCGCGCCGCAGTGGCGACCAATTGCCAGCGGGTATCCTTGACATTCCAAGGAAGGGCCTCCTGCTTTCTCAGTAATCTGAATTCGCCACCGCGGAACGCATAAGTGCGCAACTGCGTGAAGTGTCGAGTTCGGCCTCTGATCTCGAACTGGATGACGAATGCGATGAGTTGCCCGCTGGACGTCCACTGACGCTGGATGCTCTCCAGATTCGCATCATGGTGACGGATGTCGCTATAGCCGATGTAGACGGACAGTGCCTCCGGGTCTAGCTTCGAGGCATCGCTCAGCTTCTGGATCTCATTGACGCGCGCCTCAAAGCGCGGTTGGATCCATTCCCACTCAATCTTGGCCCAGCTTCGACGCTTTGCGGTCTGGATCACTGCATCCGTTCGATTGCCTGTTTCAAAGCAAGTGAAGTAGCCCAGCAGATCAGCCGCCTGCTTTATCACTGATGCAATGTGCGTCGTCCACACTGCCCGCCGCCCGAAATCGGTGTGCACGGGAGTTATTGGAAAGTCGCGGAACCACAGCGTATTGAAGAGGCTCACGAGATCCCTCTCTCGACGATTCATTTGATGCTTCCTTTCATGGTTGAGGATAAACAGAACTGCTAACGGCTCGTCAGCGAAAAACCTTAGCCCGCAGTAGGCTTCCGTGTTCAAGTGTGTGACGTAGGCGAAACGGCACCAGATGTAGACGCAAGGATCCCGTGTAGGTGTCGCACACGTTGAGATACGCTCAAGCTAAGGAGCGCCCGTGGATGCGAGGGTGAATCTGCATCTGCCACAGCGCTCTCCGGCAGGGAGCAGGGAGTGAACGTCGAAAAAACGTGCGCAGTCAAGAGGTCGCCAGCTCAGTCCGCGACTTCCACATCCTGGGCGCTCTCGCACGCTCGCTTCGGCGCACACAGCCGATCCAGCAGCGCCAACGTGACTCCGTTGCTCCAGCCGAAGCCATCCTGCAGCGGGTACTCGCCGCCGCCTCCGCCGGTGGCCGAACCGTCCACCACGTACTTCTCCACCAGCTTGCCCTCGCGGTCATACACCGTCTGCACGGTGCGCAGGAAGCGCGTGCCGATCCGGCGGGCGAGGGTGTCCTGCCCATAGCGCTGCAACCCGTCCACCGCGACCCACTGCAACGGTGCCCAGCCATTCGGGGCATCCCATTGCTGACCGGTGGCCACGGTGGTGGTCAGCAGCCCGCCATCGCGGAGCAGCTGCGAATCGACTGCCTGGGCGGTACGGCGTGCCTGCGTGCGCCCGGCGACGTCCAGCCACAAGGGAAACAGCGCCGCCGCGGTCAGGGCAGGGCGGGTCTGGCCGCGCTCCAGGTCGCGGTCCACGTACCAGCCGTGCTTGTCATCCCAGAGCAGTTGGTTGATGGCGTGCTGACGTGCCTTCGCCAGCTGGGTGAAGGTGCGTACAGCGGCGCGATCACCGGCTGCTTTGCTGGCGCGGGCTACGGTCGTTTCCAGATGGAACAGCAGGCTGTTCAGATCCACCGGCACGATCGCCGTGGTGTGGATGCTCGCCAGTGCAGACGGCTCCGTGAGCCAGCGTGAGCTGAAATCCCAGCCCGATTCCGCACCGGCGCGCAGGTCGCGATACACCTGCGAAGGCGCGCGCTGCGGCGCCTGCGCGGCGGTGGCCACATCGTCCATCCAGGACTCGGTGCGTGGCACCGCGCGGTCGTCCCAGTAACGATTGAGCAGTTGCCCGTCCGCCAGTCGCACGACGCGTTCGCGCGCCTCCCCCGCCGCCAGCGTTTCCGCGCCGCGCATCCAGAATGCATGCTCGATGCGCAGCTGCGGCAGGTAACGGCGGTAGGCATCATCGCCTTCGTGGGTGGCGAGTAGATCCACCATCAGGCTGAAGAAGGGCGGCTGCGAGCGGCTGAGGTAGTAGCTGCGGTTGCCGTTGGGAACATGGCCGTAGCTGTCGAGCTGGAACGCGAAGTTGTCCACCATGTCGCGCACCTGCTGCCAGCGGCCACTGGAGGCCAGCCCGAGCAGCGTGAAATAGCTGTCCCAGTAATACACCTCGCGGAAGCGCCCGCCGGGCACGACGTAGGGCCTGGGCAGCGGCAGCAGCGAGCCGTTCGGATCCACCGTGTCGGTGTTGCGGGTCAGCACGGGCCACAGCCCCTCGATGTGCGCGCGCAGCGTCTCCCCCGCTGGTGGCACGTAGGGCTGGGTGTCACCGGGCACCGCGAAGTGCTCGGCCACGAAGGCTGCCAGGTCGAATCCGGGCCCAGTCCTGGCGCGCTGCCACTGGGTGAGGAGGGCAGCGCTGGGCTGGTGGGGCACTGCATCCGCGAAGGTCTTCTGATCCTTGAACAGGTGTGCGCCCTGGACCTGCTGGAAGAGCGGCTGCCACTGCTGGTCCGGCGTCTGCGGCATCGGCGCCGTGCCTTGTGCCAGCGCGGGGACACTGAACAACAGGGATGACAGCAGCAGACCGGCCAAGCGGGGGCAGGGGCGCATGGGATGCCTCCGAAGGTGGGGAATCCACTGTAGGGGCTGGTGCGTCAAGGCTTGGTGCTGCTGGAGCACGTCGGGCGGGCTCGTTGGCGCGCGGCGGTTCGGCGGCGCGCGCGCTTCCCTGATTGACCAAAGTGGCCTGCACCCCCTAGAATTCACGACCTCGCCGGAATAGCTCAGTTGGTAGAGCGGCGCATTCGTAATGCGTAGGTCGTAGGTTCGATTCCTATTTCCGGCACCAGATACAGCAGAAAGCCCCGGCCTTGGTCGGGGCTTTCTGTTTGTGGATCGCTTGCGGGTAGTGCCGACCGCTGGCCGGCAAGCTCAGGTCCGTTCAACGCACCCCGGACTGACATCGGCACCTCGATCCGATCCGGCTTCGCTGGCGCTTAGCGGCAAGGGCGTTGCTCACGTCAGGATGGAGTGGTTGGCCTCAATCGCCCCGTTGGATTCATGGCGGATCATTCCTGTGCTATCAATACCCAGCCTTGCTTCAAGGCTCTTTCAGGGATTGGAAGGATGCACAGGTTCGGGGAAATTGCAGGCGGTGTGTCGACCCGCTTCAGGGGATTTGAGGATCGAATTCGGAAGCTGGGTGCGGTAGGCGCCTGGATGTTCTGTGTGTTGCTGATTGGCCTTGGCATGCCACCATCCGCAATCGCCCAGACGACGGTCACCTACATCCATACCGACGCCTTGGGCTCGGTAGTGGCCGAGAGCGATGCCAACGGCAACGTGATCAAGCGCTATGACTACGAGCCCTACGGTGCCGTGGTAGGCGGTCAGGTCACGGATGGACCGGGGTACACAGGGCATGTGAGCGATGCAGCTACTGGGCTGAGTTACATGCAGCAGCGGTACATGGATCCGCAGTTGGGTGTGTTCCTGTCTGTTGATCCGGTGGCTGCGTATGAGCAGCCGGTGGGGCAGTTCAATCGGTATCGGTATGCGAACGGCAATCCGTATCGCTTTACTGATCCGGATGGGCGACAAGCAGCAGAGCGTTTTGTCGAACAGCATCGTAAGGACATGGAGGCTGGCAATGGCGATGTGTACAAGCCGTTACAGCCCTTTGCGATTGCCGTAACAGGTGTAATGCTTGCCCCCGTGGTAGTTGAGGTGGGCATGGCAGCGCTAGCCAATCCTGCTGCTGTAGC
Organism: Stenotrophomonas sp. TWI809; assembly: GCF_039673205.1. NCBI lineage: Bacteria > Pseudomonadati > Pseudomonadota > Gammaproteobacteria > Lysobacterales > Lysobacteraceae > Stenotrophomonas > Stenotrophomonas sp. TWI809. Next base: position 20,551 of record NZ_JBDJLE010000016.1, read on the forward strand.
TACCGCGACCGAAATCGGGGCTGGCGCTGCGGGAGTGACAGGGACCGGCGCAGTTGCTGGGAGGATAACGGGATACACCAAGCACGGTCTGAATCAGGCGATTTCACGTGATGGCGGCAGGGGTGTATCTCCAAAAGCAATTTTGTCGGCAGTTAGAGAGCCCTTAAAGGTAGCGGAGCAGGCCGGAGGCAAGACGGTATACACGGGGAGGGATGCCAAGGTTGTTCTGAACGGTGATGGAAAAGTGATAACTACAATTCCACGAAATAGTAATGGTGTGAGAGACCCAAAGGTGAAGTGAAATGAGTGGAAAGGTGCCGTTGCATTTGCGCATGCTGCTTGTGGAGATTTGCGCCAAAAATGGCCGTGATCTGTCATTTGAGAAGCTGGAGGGCGACGAGTGTTTATTCGATGGCAATGATCGGGAGTGGTTGGTTGATGCGCTTGTTCGAGAGCTCTCCGATACTGGCCTGAAATTGGACGATGAACCTAATGAGCGTGGGCTGGAAATCGAAGCGTTGATTGATTTTATCGGGCCGGACTCAGGCACAGGTCTGATGAATGAGTGAGCTTAAACTCGTTATTTGGAGGAGTAGAGCGCTGCGGACGCTCCGCATCCAAACATCGCCTCGCATCCTGTCCTAAGTTGGCCTTATCGCCACTTACGGACCCTCCGCCCGATGTCATCCGTCCTCACCAAGCGCATCGTCCTTACGTCGGAGCCCCGGGATCGCCCCTATGAGCTTAGGGATGCCCAGGTTCGCGGCCTGATCCTGCGCGTGCAGCCCTCTGGGCACAAGGCTTGGATCGTGACTTGGGCGCACGGTAAGCGTCGTACCTTGGGGTCGGTCGAGCATCTGTCACTTGATCAAGCCCGCGATCAAGCCCGGCAAGCAGTCGCTGAATACGTTCAGTCCGGATTGCCGACGCTCGCAAAATCCAAGCCCACTAGTTGCACGCTCGAAACGCTCCTCAACGAGCATTTCGAGCCTTGGGCGGTTGCCGAACTCAAGGGTGGTCGCCAGTACCCGGATCGCATCCGATCCGTGTTTCCGTGGTTGCTGCGTCGTCAGATCATCGAAATCGACGTGCCCACAATGGAGCGATGGTGGCGCGGGCGTGTCACTGGCCCCGATGCCGTCACCAAGGCTACCGCAGCGCGCGACTTTGCTTGCCTGCGGTCTGCCTTGTCGCGGGCTGTGGAGTGGAAGTTGATCGAGACCAATCCCCTCATGGGCATGCGTCAACGATCAGCAGCAAGCCGCAAGGTGGAACGCGGACCATCTGATCGATGCAGCTGGAAAGCTGGAGCGGGTAAAGGGGGGCGCGTGCCAAGGGCGGCCCGTGCCAAGGGCGGGTGGAAGGAGACGCAGGCAAGCTATTTGATGCAATCACCGATGGCGGCACTAAGACCTCTGGCGGTCGGGTGAGAATCCCGGACGGAATAGTCATAGGAAGCCACACGTCAAAAACTACTGGCGTGGCGACTATTGACATCAACAAGTCTGGCCAAATTTACAGATAAGAATCGATGCGCTTAAGTAGGTTCGGGGGTGGAGTGATGATCGACTTTCAGTCAAGCGGCATTGTGGGATACGGCGAGGTTTCTCTCGATGAGCTGGATATTTATTACCTAGAGAAATACTGGTTGAATCTAGAAAGCTTGGTAAGTTATTGGGCGGGGTTGCTTGATCAGGCTTTCGTTGTGAATCGCGACGGTCCTGAAATCCGATGCCAATCAAATATGGAGTACCGGCCCGGGGGCGTCCTATTTACTGAGCAGGAGTTCCTCGACTTCAAGCGGCTGTCTATTGATCTAGGTGCCAAGAGTTTCGCAGTGATTGAGTATATTGGGCAAAGCGAGTGGGTGGATTTTTCATCTCGATCGTTTTTCCGATTTGCGTATCCGCTAGATGTGTCCTGGAGCGAGATGACGAGTTCCTGTCCGATTGCCGATGATGTGTTCATGCGACCCATCAGGGCATTCTTTGTCATTTCCGATAACGGGCGTATCGGTAAGTACGTGGATAGCGACGCATTTCATCCGTATGAGTTGTTCTTTTTCAGTAATTCGTAATGCGTATGTCGTAGGTTTGATTCCTATTTCCGGCACCAGATACATCAAAAAGCCCCGGCCTTGGCCGGGGCTTTTTGTTTGTGGCTCGCTTGGTGGTAGTGCCGGCCAGCGGCCGGCAACCTCAGGTCCGTTCGACGCACCCCGGACTGACATCGGCACCTCGATCCGGTTCGGCCTCGCCGGCGCTTAGCGCCAAGGGCGTTGCTCACGTCAGGATGGTGTGGGTGGCCTCAATCGCCCCGTTGGATTCATGGCGCGTTATTCCTGTGCTATGAATACCCTGCCTTGCTTCAAGCTCTTTCAGGGATTGGAAGGATGCGCAGGATCGGGGAAACTGCAAGCGGCGTGTCCACCCGCTTCGGGAGATTTAAGGATCCAGTTCGGAAGCTTGGTGCCGTAGACGCATCGCTATGCTTTGTGCTGTTGCTGAGTCTGGCTGCTGTGCAACCGCAAGCGCACGAACGGTCACCTACATCCATACCGATGCCCTACGCTCGGTTGTAGCCAAAAGTGATGCCAATGGCAACGTGATCGAGCGCATCACTTACGAGCCTTATGGTGCTGTCATAGGTGCGCCGGTTCCTGATGGCCCGGGGTATACGGGGCATGTGAGTGACTCTGCCACTGGCCTGAGCTACATGCAGCAGCGGTATATGGATTCGCAGTTGGGCGTGTTCCTGTCGGTGGATCCGGTGACGACGTATGAGCAGCCGGTCAATCGCTAGCACGGTTCACTCGGCTTGGTCCGTAATGTGTAGATCGTAGGTCCGATTCCCATTTCCGGCACCAGATACAGCAGAAAGCCCAGGCCTTGGTCGGGGCTTTTTGTTTGGGGATCGTCATGGCTTGGACGTATGGCGTCAACTCCAATTGGCTCGTCTCAGTGCAGCGCGTCTGAACTCGGGGCTTGCTCGGAAGAGCTATCGAAGCGGAGAGATCGCAGCGCTTGACAGGGGTGAAAGTTAGGTGAATATTGGCGTCGCCGATAACAGGGGATGTACGGATGCAGGACAGGAAGTCAGGCTGCCATAGCGCGGTCAAGGGAGCTGTACGCGTGGGTCTGGCTACGCTGTTGATGGGAGGCAGCGTCGGAGCCGCATATGCCCAGGCGATGCAGCCTTATCAGGAGTACGACAAGCGCTTGCGCACGGCCGAGCAGGTTGGTGCGCTGAAGTCGGATTTGTTTGGCGACGCGATCAATATGTTCGATCAGAGCGTCGCGTTTGAGCAAACCGACATCGATATTCCTGGCACCAACACGCTTCCGGTGAAGCTGACCCGGAAGCTGGTCATCAGGCCAACGCCGCTTGCGGGTATAGCTCCGCATATTTACGGAGGAGTCGGCGACTGGAACATCGACGTTCCCTGCATCTCGGGTGTCTTTGACTCAGCTTACGGATGGAACGTCACGGTTGGCATGCGCAAACCACGCTGTACGGACATTTTCTATCCTTATACGCTTCCACCACATCGCATAGAAGATATCTGGTCCGGGTACTCGGTAAATCTTCCTGGCCAAGGGGCTCGATCGCTCATCGCATTGCCGCCTGCACAATTCAAACCAGACAACCGCCAGGCAAGTGTATGGACGACCAGTGCGCTGGATTCGATCACCTGCACGCCAATGGTTGCTGGCTATGAGGGCGAGGGCTTCGTACTGCAGACAACCGATGGCATCACCTACACGTTCAACATCGGGACCACACGCTACGCAGGCAACATGGGGCAGGACGTCAAGAATGGCGGTGCGCGGCCCCGCGTCGAGGTTTTTCTGCTTGCCAGCCGAATTGAAGATCGTTTTGGAAACTCGGTCGCGATTGCTTACAACAGCAATGGCCACCCCACAAGCATCACTGCGAGCGATGGCCGAGCCATAACGCTCCAGTATGCTAACAATCGACTCGCCAGTGCCAGCGCACATGGTAGAAGCTGGATCTACGCTTACAACGGCGAGTTATTGCAACGCATCGTGCAGCCCGACCAGGCGGCATGGGAAATCAACCATCTGTCGGATATGCGCGTTTCATACATGACCTGGACCGAAGATCCAGGCCCGGGCTGTGGAAACGTCGCACCGCTGTCACCCAAGAGTTACAGCGTACAGATGAAGCACCCATCCGGAGCTGTAGGCACCTTCCGCTTTGATCATCAGCGTCACTATCGCGACGGTGTGCCAAGCGTTCTTTGCCAAGGTGAAGCGGTCAGCGGCTCGGCAGAAAACAACTCTGCCATGGTCCACCATCTGGCCGTACCAATACACTTCGATGTACTGGGGCTGACGCGTAAGACCATCGAAGGTCCCGGACTGCCGGCGCCTCTGGTCTGGAGCTATGAAGGTGCCAACGGTGAAACGGCCCTCTGGTCAGGTGTGGTCCCGCCCTGCACCGCCTGTACTGGTGGAAAGAGCGTCGCCGTCGTGCAGCCGGATGGCAGCGTCCTGCTGGAGCACTACGGAACGGTCTACTCGCGCGATGAGGGCAAACTACTGGGGCGCAGTACGGTGGCGGCCAACGGTACCAAGCTTGAGCAGGAGGATCTGACATATGTAACTTCCGCCCAGGCCAACTCCATGCCGTTTCCCGACCGCTATGGCTCGCGCTGGGGTGGGAATGACGAGTCATCCGTGCTGGTGCGTCCGTTGGCGAAGAAGGTGATTACGCGTGATGGCGTTACCATGTCTTGGAACGTGTCCTCGTTTGATGCGAAGGCCCGCCCGCTGCAGGTAGTGCGCAGTAGCTCGCTGGGCGACAGTCGAACCGACGTGACCGCCTATTACGATGATACGGCGCGTTGGTTGTTAGGACAGACTGCCAAGACCACCAACGTAAACACGGGGCTGGTGGAATCCCAAACGAGTTTCAACGTACTGGGCATGCCGCAGCAGAAGCACCAATTCGGCAAGCTCGTTCAATCGCTGACTTACCACCCCGATGGCAGTGTTGCCAGCTTCGTCGACGGGCGTGGTAACAGCACAGCGTTGAACAACTGGAAGCGCGGGACACTTCAGTCCATTGGATTTGCAGATGGCACTTCGCTCAGTGCCAGCGTAGATGACAATGGCTGGATCCGCGCCGTCACCAATGAACAGGGTTACCAGACCAGCTACGACTACGATGCAATGGGGCGCATCACCGCGAAGACACATGGAGCGGGCGACAGCGTAGCCTGGAATCCGACGACACAGGTCTTTGAGCGGGTGGACGCGGTGGAGCATGGCATCGCATCGGGACACTGGCGGCTGACCAGCAGCACCGGGAACCATCGCAGGTTCACATGGTTCGACGCTCTATGGCGCCCGGTGCTGACCCGTGAGCTTGATGCAACCTTGGCGGAGACGGAGCGCTACCAGCGCTTCACATATGATCATGCTGGGCGAGCCACGTTCCAGTCTTACCCCAGCAGCAGCGCGAGCCCGACCGCCGGCGAATGGAGTGAGTTCGATGCGCTCGGCCGGCCAACATCCATTTCCGCCGATAGCGAGCTGGGGCTCTTGACGACAGTGACTGAGTACTTGTCGGGGCTGCGCGTGCGAACGACCAATCCGCGTGGTCAGAAGTCAGTTACCAGCCATCAGGTGTTTGACAATCCAAACTATGACGCCCCGACTCGTATCGAGCATCCCGCTGGAGCCTTACCGAAATTGCACGCGACCGGTTCGGCAAGGTTCTCTCGATCAAGCGGCGTAACGCTGACAGCAGTACCTCGCTGACGCGTTCGTACGTGTACGACAGCTTCCAACAGCTTTGCAAATCAGTGGAGCCCGAATCCGGCGCAACGGTCATGACGTACGACCCGGCAGGCAATCTGTTTTGGAGTGCTGCGGGATTGACATTGACCTCTTTGAGTGATTGCGAAACATCGGTCGCGCAATCATCTGGACGGCGTGTGGATCGCAGCTACGACAGTCGCAACCGGCTCAGTCGGCTGAGTTTCCCGGACGGCAACGGCAGCCAGGACTGGAGCTACACCGCAGACGGCAAGCCATCGCAGGTGGTTACAGCGAATAGTGGCGGTCGGCAGGTCATCAATACCTATGCTTACAACAAGCGCGGGCTGATAGTCGGTGAAACGATGCAGCAGCAGGGCGTGGGCATATGGACAATGGGCTATGGCTACAACGGCAACGCGGCGCTGGCCAGCCTGCAGTATCCAAGCGGTCAGGTCATCGCTCTGGCGCCGAATGCGTTGGGGCAGGCGACGCAGGCGGGACCTTACGCATCAGGAGCTCGCTATTACCCGAACGGGGGGTTGCGATCATTCACTTATGGGAATGGCATCGTGCGCAACATGGTTCAGAACGCACGGGGCATGCCGGCACGAGCAATTGATACAACCGTCCTCGATACAACCTTCAGCTATGACAGCAACGGTAACGTCACCGCTACGGTGGACGCTGTCGAGCCTGCCAAATCCAGGCAGATGCAGTATGACGCGCTGGATCGCCTGACTTATGCGAAGTCTTCGTCGTTCGGTGGGGATGGTACGTACCGATACACCTACGACGTACTGGACAACATTCGCAGCGCCAAACTCGGTGGTGTAAAGCAGCACAATTACTGGTATGACGCACGTAATCGAATGACGACGGTGAATCTGGATGACGGGAGTGCCGTCATCGGTATCGCCTATGATGCGCAGGGAAATTTGGCAAAAAAGAACGGCGATGTTTTCAGTTTCGACTACGGCAATCGTCTGAGGGACGGTGCGGGTCGAGAGAGCTACGCCTACGATGCGCAAGGTCGCCGCGTTGGCAGCTACAGTGCAGCATTGGGCGACATTCTTTCCTTCTACGGAAATGATGGCGTGCTGCGTCGCCAGCACAACAAGCGAACCGGGAAAGAGCTGGAGTACATCAGTCTTGGCGGAAGTTTGGTCGCCGAGTTGGAGAGTCTGGTGGTCCTTGGGACTCCCTCTCTAAGTGGCCCAGCCACTGTAGCTACCGGCACCTACACAGCGGCTTGGACCAGCGTTGGCAATGCAAGTCGCTACGAGCTGCATGGCTCCATCAACGGAGGTGCCTCATGGACAGCGGTTTACAGCGGTCCGGCTGCCTCCTACACCGTGACGGGCGCTTCCACTGGGGCCCGCTCCTATAGAGTCCGGGCTTGTCAGGGTTCAACCTGCGGCGGCTGGAGCATTGCTCTGGTGGTTCAAGTTCTACCGATACCGTCAAGTGCGCCCGCGCTGGTTGTACCTGCGGCGGGTCTCAACGGAAGCTACACGGTCTCGTGGGCGGCCGTTGCCGGCGCCACGCGTTACGATATCGAGGAGCGTGCGGGCTCAGCTGCATGGAGATCCGTTCATGGCGCCAGTAGCACCAGCGTTTCATTGACTGGTCGCGCGGCTGGTGCATATGCGTACCGGGGGCGGGCATGCAATGCCTCCGGCTGCAGCGGCTGGTCAGTAGAGCACGCGATGACTGTTATCTACCCTTCTGCCTCCGCGCCTGCCATCACGGCACCGACCAATAGCGGTACGGGTGCGTATACGGTGAGCTGGTCGACAGTGGCGGGCAGCACACGCTACGAACCGCAGGAGCGCCTGGGGGACGGAGCCTGGACCAACATCTCGGCGACGACGGTAGAGTCGCTCGCGGTTTCCGGCAAGCAGACGGGAAGTCACGGGTATCAGGTTCGTGCTTGCAATGCGGCCGGCTGCAGCCCTTGGTCGAACACCGTGACTACGATTGTGCTGCTGCCGCCCGCGGCGGCTCCGGCAATCTCTTTGCCCACCAACAACGGGAGCGGCGAATACCAGGTCACCTGGAATGCCGTCCCGGGTTCGGTAGAGTATGTACTCGAGGAAAGGATCAACGGTGAAAGCTGGATTCAGCTGCAATCGGAGGCGGCCACCCTTTACGCTGCCACAGGCAGGGGCAATGGCGCCTATGGCTACCGCGTGCGCGCCTGCAACAGCAGTGGTTGCAGCGGCTGGTCGGCGGAAAAAACAACTACAGTACTGCGTGCTCCGGTTGGGCCAATCCTCACGACGCCAGCGACTAACAATACCGGGGCATGGATGGTTACATGGCCCGTTGTGTCTACGGCAACGTCGTATCAGCTGGAGGAAAGTGTTAATGGGGCTGCGTGGAAAAGCGCGCAAACCTCCGCCGGCTTGAGCTGGGCCACCACCGGTCGTGGTTCGGCCACCTATGGCTACCGTGCGAAGGCATGCAATACCAGTGGATGCAGTAGCTACTCGGCATCCGTCTCCACGGTGGTAACTCTGCCGCCCAGCAGTGCGCCCTCTCTGACTCTTCCGGGAAGCAGCACCAACGGCGCCTATACGCTCTCTTGGGCGAGTGTAGGGACGGCAACCAGCTACTTGATCGAGCAGCAGTCAAACGGGGGCGCTTGGTCGTCAGTGAAGTCTACGAACGAGCGCAGCATTGCCTTCAGTGGTAAGGGAAATGGCACCTACGGATATCGAGTAAAGGCCTGCAATGATGGCGGTTGTGGCACCTGGTCGCCGACGGCGGCCACCACAGTACTGCTGAAGCCGAGTGGCACGCCGACCCTTACCGCTCCGACCGGCACCAGTGCTGCCTATACGGTTAGTTGGACCACTGTAGCCACCGCAGGCACCTATGTGCTGGAACAGAACATCGACGGTGGGGCGTGGAGCGCGCAGCAGGACACGGCCGCCACAAGTATCGCCCGCGATCCTGCCACCTCCGGCAAGTACGGTTATCGGGTAAAGGCGTGCAACGGTTCTGGCTGCGGAAATTACTCAGCTACCAAGGTAGTGACGGTCCTGAAGCCGCCCCGCGGCACGAATGTGGGCTACGCGCATCAACGCAACTACTACGCGGGGCCGCATAACAGCGAGTACTCCCTGTGCACGGTCAGCTGGTCGTCATCGCCATATGCAGATCGATACGAGCTGAGCGCGCCTGGTGGGCTCAGGCTGCTCTATTCGGGGTCGGCGACATCGGTGACATCGCCGATGTACTCGGCCAGCTATTGTGCGCCCAGCTACATCGTGCGCGCGTGCAACGCAGCAGGCTGTTCGGGGTGGTCGCAGCCCTATACCGGCGCGTTCGAACAAGAGCCACACCCGGGCGACGGCGATCCGGGACAGCCGCCACGTAAGCCGGGCGAGGTGATCCCATGATGCGGGGAGGGATATTGCACCGGCTGCTGAGGCTGACTGGCCTGACGGCGCTGGTTCTGTGTGGGCTCGCAATAGCGTCGCTACAGGCGCAGGGACAAACGGTCACCTACATCCATACCGATGCCTTGGGCTCGGTAGTAGCCAAGAGCGATGCGAGCGGCAAAGTGATCGAGCGCATCAGTTACGAGCCTTATGGCGCTGTCGTAGGTGCGCCGGTTGCTGATGGCCCGGGGTATACGGGGCATGTGAGTGATGCTGCTACTGGACTAAGCCAGATGCAGCAGCGGTACATGGATCCGCAGCTGGGGATGTTCCTCTCGATCGACCCTGTGACGGCGTATGAGCAGCCGGTGGGTCAGTTCAACCGATACCGGTATGCGAACTCGAACCCTTACAAGTTCACGGATCCAGACGGGCAGAGTGCCACGCTTCTCATCCCTATCGTGGTTATCCCGATCGTAGTCGCAACCACCTATTACGCTACGACAAGTTCAGAACAGCGTGCAGATCTCGGCAATAAATTGGAAAGCGCTGTAAGGGGGGTGTTCCAGAAGTCCGAGTCGACCCCGCAGCAACCAGCTCTTCAGGGCGATGGATCGATAGCGTCTGAGGGCGCCTCGGGGAATCGATTTCCTGATCGAGCGCTGCCAACCAAGCCTAGTGGCGAGCCAGCGCCTGATCCTGATGCGGGCGGGCCCCATACTCAATTGGGACAGAAAGAAGGCAGAAACGGAAAGTATGACCAGGCCCGTGAGTTCGATGGGCAGGGCAGGCCGGTCAAGACAATCGACTTTACTGACCATGGGAGACCTGGAAGCCATACAAGTCCCCATGAGCATCCTTACGAGTCTAACGGTACTGGTGGGACACCATCCCGGGCGAAGGCCCGGCCACTCAATGGAGGCTGATCGCGATGAATACTGACGAATGGGGTTTTCCGATAACCGGATCAAAAGTCAGCCAGGTGCTCAGAGGGCACTTCAGCCCGGAGGATATCTGGGAGCTGTCCTCCTTGGATGTTCCATCTGGAGAATTGAAAGCTCCGTCGCTCGATGTACTAAGAGAAAAGCTCTCTGAACAAGGTTCTCGCATTTCTACCGCAGGGTTATGCGAGGCTTTGGAAGGTGCTCCCCAGGTCTGGATCCTTGACATTCGCTTGGCTTCCGACAGAAATGTCGTGCTGTACATTGAAGATGGCGAAATATTCGAGATCAACCTTGAACGAGCCTAGGTACGCTTTGTACCTGGTGCGCATGTGGTAGGTCGTAGGTTCGATTCCTATTTCCGGCACCAGATACAGCAGAAAGCCCCGGCCTTGGTCGGGGCTTTTTGTTTGGGGCGGCGTGGAACTCATTGATTGGTGAGGGATTCGTTGCGAGCCGATCGTCGCAAGCATCAATGCTGCTCGTTGCGGAAGGTTTGCATCCGTATGGGTGTTGAGGGGCGCATTCGGAAGCCTGGCTTCCAGAGCACTTATGACTGAGCAGGGTCGGACCCTGACCAAATAGCTCGAAGACATGAAGCTTGGAGCTTTAGTTTGCAAGAGCGAATGCAGCAAAGTGCGGCATCAATCCCCTAGACTCGCCTTTAGTCGCCAGGCGATTGGAGAAAGCAGCAATGGGCTATCAGTTGTGGACCCGGCCTTTGCCGGATCTGAAGTGACGACCAAACTGCTCAACTTCAGTGATAAATCCGGCAAGAATGTCGAAGCGACTAGTGGCCGAAGAACGGTGGAGCAAAACCGAACGGTGGGTGGCGCTAGTCGGAGCCAGCACCTACAGGGCAACGCGGCAGACATACGGATCAATGGGAGCACAGCTAAGCAGACCGCTGATGCGGCCCATGGTTCCGGCGAATTCAACCGGGTCAATCAATATACTGATGGCCGCGGCGTTCATGTGGATCTTAAGCAGGATGGAACGCAGGGACGTTTCACTGACTGGAAACCCAAAAAATGAAGATAATCTCCGGCGGAGCTTGGCTCATGATGCTAGTGGCATGCAGCCCTGCTCCCTCCGACGTAAGGGATCTGGCCAAGCAGACGCCTACTGAAGCTGTCCCCTTGGTGGCAGGCATTGATGCCAGCAGTGGCTCCCTTGCGGGCCTGCGTATTGGGATGACCAAGGACCAGCTTTTCGCAGCCGGCAATCCCATCATTGAACGTTCGGTTATGCAGGAAGGAGACGAGTACATAGTCATGGATGTCTCGTTACCCGACGGTCTGGTTGTCGAATGCTGGTTCGACCAAGGCAGGATAGAGAAGCTGCGGACCATCTCCGAGGGATTGTTAGATGAGAAGGGAGTTGGTGTTGGCTCCACGTTGGTGGCGCTGAAGGCTGCCTATCCGGACGGTCGTCTTGTCACGGGAAATGAAGACGGCAGGCGCTATGCGAACTTCGTCAACCGCTCCAGAGTGGTCTTCGAGATGGACATGGCTGGGCTTCCACAAGCGTGTTTCCACGATGAAAGCAAGGAATGCGAGGTGCATCCGAACTTGCGTGTGCATGGCGTTGTCCTGTATTCCGGTCCAAGCACGTAGGGCAGGTGTTCCAGGCAAGTCTAGTGACTGGATTGGCCTGGGATGTTCAAGGCCATCTCCAGCTACGCAATGGGCGGAAGTCCGACTTCAACTTTGGCAATAGGCTGCGTGAAGTGAAGGAGGAGGCGGAGCGCTAGGCCTACAATTCCTATAGGCGGAGTGCGGTGGCGCACGATGCCCAGAGGCAACGCCTGCGCGCGATGTATTCGTTGGCCGGAAAGGTGGTGCACGAAGAGCGACGAGGAAAGGGCGCCTCGGAGTACATCTATGTAGGTGGTCGACTGCTGGCGACCCGCAGCTCGACAGGTGTTAGCTGGACGCATGTGGATGCGTTGGGCAGCCCGGTCGCTGTCACGGATCGCACAGGCAGCGTTGTCGAGCGCGGCCGGATTGAGCCGTATGGTGCCGAGTTGGGTGGGCAGGTCAAGGATGGGCCTGGCTACACCGGGCATGTGAGCGATTCGGCAACAGGTCTGGTTTACATGCATCAGCGGTACATGGATCCGCAGCTAGGGATGTTCCTGTCGGTTGATCCGGTGACGGCTTATCAGAAGCCGGTTGATCAGTTCAATCGCTATCGGTATGCGAATGGCAATCTGTAAAAGTTCAAAGACCCTGACGGTCGCATTGTCGAGATCGTATGGGACATTGCCAACATCGCGACGAGTACGATCAGCGCTTTAGCCAAGGCAACGTGGGGGCGGGTATTGTCGCCGGCGGGCTACATCAAATATGAGAACGCAGGTAAGCAAGGTGTTGATCCATATTCAGGAAAGACCCTGCCCAATTCCAAGTCGCATTTTCCAATCAAGTAGCGGGAGAAACGTCACATGAACGAGCATCGATCAGACACTTTTCAACATCTAAAAGGCAAGTATGTAACGTTGACCGTCGAGGATGAGCAGCTTCGGGTTGGAACTGATGATGGATGGTCGCTTCATATTTATAACGGATACACGCTCTCCTGCGGCGTGCGGATGGGCGCACTGACACATGCGTCGCTCCGATTGAAATTGGTCGATTGCCTGGTCGATGACGTCAAAATGACCATGATGTTTTCGGGCGATAAATTTCTCACCGTCGACTTGACGGACGACGGATACTCCGGGCCGGAGGCCATGCAGCTGAACGGGCCCGACGGTAGCATCGTTATCTGGGGCTGAGCCTGCTTCTTCAGATAATGATGAATAGCGCATTTCTGAAGATAATGAAGGGCAAGGACGAACGCATCCTAGCTGCATGCGGTTTCAGTGAACTTGCCCGTGCGTGGGCGCGGTGACGGCTTATCAGAAGCCGGTTGATCAGTTCAATCGCTATCGGTATGCGAATGGCAATCCTTACAGGTTCACTGATCCGGATGGGCGGCAGGCACTTAAGATGCCTATCCCTTGCATTATCACTTTGCCTTTAGATAATCGTGGCGGGAACATCCAGCAAAACGAAGACTCATCACGGGGGGTGGGGTGGGACTAGATATGATGACTGGTTGTTTGCGGAAGCTGAAGTTGCTCTCGGTTCTGTCGGATGCGCAACCGCCAGACAATCCGATTATTGCTAATGGCTGGGCGGGGATTGCATTTGACAGAAATTGCTATGCGGATCTTGCCCCGACAGACGTTTGGAATGCCTGGTTGGATGTGCATATACGGCAGTCCCGCTCATCTAGCGCAATAGGGATTGCGTCCTTTGAAGACCTGGCTGCCGGCAAAGAAGAATGCAGCGTGGAGCCCGATCTTGACTCGCTGCGCCGGTATTGGATGGAAGGTGAGCGGTTTCTGCGCGATCACTACCTGTTTTCGTCCTCGTTCAACTGGGTGGTTCGCCTCGATCAGGACGTGACCCTGTTTGCGGCAGAGCGAGATTTCATGCGCGAGGTGATCGACCGTCTTCATGGTTTGAGCGGTGTCATGGAGCGAATGGTCGAGGATTTTGACCCTGGAGAAGACGATCCGGTTGGGTTGCGAAGATTTCTGTCTGACATCACAGATGAGCTGCGCCGTTGACATGTTCGTAAGTGCCTTGCCATAACTTTGTCGATGAGACTTCGATGGCGGATGGCGCATCTGTACATGCTGCATTTTGAAGTGCAACCGTATCTATGCAGCAGGTGATGCAGCCAGCGTCAGCTTGGCAGCAGGCTCAATTTCTGCTCCGGACACCACATGCAGCAAAAAGCCCCGGCATTGGCCGGGGCTTTTTGTTTGTGGCGAAGCCGACAGTCACCTCACTCCGCACCACTCCCCGCCGGATGCGCAGACCGCCGCCGGAACTTCCGCGACAGCCAATCCCCCGCATCATCCACCACGGTGAAGGCCGCCGGAATCACGATCAGGCTCAGCAGCGTGGAGGTGATCAATCCGCCGATCACGGCGATCGCCATCGGCGCACGGAAGCTTGAATCCCCGGCAAAGCCCAGTGCGATCGGCATCATGCCCGCGCCCATCGCCAGGGTGGTCATGATGATCGGCTGTGCACGCTTGCGGCAGGCATCGATCAGCGCGTCGTGCTGGCTCATGCCGTGCTCGTCTTCGGCCATCACCGCGTAGTCCACCAGCAGGATGGAGTTCTTGGTGGCGATGCCGATCAGCATCAGCAGGCCGATCAGCGCCGGCAGCGAGAGCATGTTCTGCGTGATCAGCAACGCGCCGAACGCACCGCCGGCCGACAGCGGCACCGCCGCCAGAATGGTGACCGGCATCAGCGCGTGGTTGAACAGCAGCAACAGCACCATGTAAATGCAGATCAGTCCGGCGGCCATCGCCAGCATGAAGCCGATGAACAGCTCGACGAACACTTCCGCATCGCCGGTGTTGAGGAAGGTCACGCCCGGTGGCAGCTGTTTGACGCCCGGCAACGCCTGCACTTCGGTCATCACATCGCCCAGAGGGCGACCGTTGAGCTCGGCGGTGAGGGTCACGTTGCGCTGGCGTTGGTAGCGCGAGATCTGTGAGGGACCACTGCCTTGCTGGATATCGGCGACAGCCGCCAGCGGCACCGGGCCATTTCGGCCGGGCACGCGCAGCTGGCTGATCAGGCCCGGGTTGGCAAGGGTGGCTTCGGCAAAGCCGACCCGGATCGGTACCTGCCGGTCGGGCAGGTTGAGCTTGGCCAGGCGCTGCTCGTAATCGCCAGCCGTGGCGATGCGGGCGGCCTCGGCGATATCGGCCGTCGCTACGCCCAGGTCCGCGGCGCGAGCGGGGTTCGGCACGATCTGGAGTTCCGGGCGCAGCAGAGAGGCGGTGGAGGTGACGCTGCCCAGGCCCTGGATGCCGCGCAGGTCGCGCTCCAGCGCGGTGGCGGCATCCTGCAGGCGTTGCGGGTCGTCACCGGAGAGCACCAGCTGCAGCAGGTTGCCGGGCTCGGAGCTGACATAGCTGACGCGCACGCCGGGCAGATCGGCCAGACGCTCACGCGCCTCACGTTCCAGCACGCGCTGGTCGCGGTCGCGCCCGTCGGCGCTGCCCCAGTCCAGCACCAGGGTCGCCTTGCGCGGCTCACCGACGCCGGTCGCACCCGGGTCGCCCAGGTCGAGCACGCTGCCGACCGCGGTATAGACCTGCTTGAGTTCGGGCATGTCCTTGAGCAGTCCGCGCGCGTGTTCGGCGACGGCCACGGTCTCCTGCAGGCGCGTGCCCGGCGGCAGTTCGAGATTGAGGTTGCTGCGGCCCAGATCGGACTGCGGGATGAAGGTGGCCGGGATGAACGGCACCAGCGCGAGCGACGCGACGAACAACCCGGTGGCCAGCCACAGGGTGCGGCCGCGATAGCGCAGTGCGGCGTCCACCCAGCCCAGGTACCACGTCATCAGCCTGGATTCCGGCTTCTCCTCGCCATGCGGCTTGAGCAGGTAGGCGGCCATCATCGGGGTGAGCAGGCGGGCCACCAGCAGCGAAAACAGCACGGCGGTGGCGGCGGTCCAGCCGAATTCGCGGAAGAACTTGCCGGCGATCCCGGGCATGAAGGCGACCGGCACAAACACCGCCGCCAAGGTCAGCGAGGTGGCGATCACCGCGTTGCCGATCTCGCCGGCCGCTTCGCGTGCAGCTTCCAGCGGCGGCTTGCCCATGCGCAGGTGGCGCACGATGTTCTCGATCTCCACGATCGCATCGTCCACCAGGATGCCGACCACCACCGACAACGCCAGCAGCGTGATGATGTTGAGGGTGAAGCCGAAGAAGTACATCACCGCGAACGTCGGAATGATCGACAGCGGCAGCGCCAGCGCCGACACCCAGGTTGCGCGCCAGTCGCGCAGGAACAGCCACACCACCAGCAGCGCCAACAGCGCGCCTTCCCAGAGCATGGTCATCGAGGAATCGTAGGAGCGGTGGGTCTCGTCGATCGCCGTGGTGACCAGGCGGAAGTCGATGCCGGGATGCTCGGCCTTGATCTTGTCCAGCGCGTCATGCACGCCGGCTTCCACCTTGACCTCGCTGGAGCCGCGCGTACGCGACATCGAGAAGGCCACCACGCCCTTGCCGTCCAGCAGGGCGGCCTCGGTGGGATCGGCAGCGCCATCGGTCACCGTGGCCAGCGTGGAGAGCCGCACGGCGCGCCCGTCCGGCAGGGCGATGGAGTAGTCGCGCAGTGCCTGTGCGTCACCGACGGTACCCAGCGTGCGGATGGTCTGCTGCGCGCCTTCGACCTCGGTCTTGCCGCCGGCACGCTCAACCTGGATGCGGGCCAGCTGCTGCGATACATCGCCGGCGGTGATGCCCATCGCGATCAGCGCATTGGGATCCAGGTCCACCCGCACCTGGCGCTGCACGCCGCCTACGCGGGTGACGCGCGCCACACCGGGCACGCCGTACATCGCACGCGAGATGTCACGGTCGACGAACCAGCTGGCCTCATCGGTGGTCATGTGCGGGGCGACCAGCGCATAGGTCATCAGCGAACCGCCGATATCGACCTTGGAGATCACCGGCTCCTGGATGTCCTGCGGCAGATCGGTGCGGATGCGGGTGACCGCGTCGCGGGTGTCGTCCAGCGCGGTGGCCAGATCGGCTTCCAGCTGGAACTCGATGGTGGTGGTGCTGACGCCTTCGCTGACCGAAGACATCACGCGCTTGACGTTGTTGACCGTCGCCACCGAGTCCTCGACCTTGCGGGTCACCTCGGCCTCCAGCTGGCTGGGCGAGGCGCCGGGCTGGGTGACGGTGACGGTGGTCATCGGGAAGGCGATGTCCGGGAAGCGCGCCACCGGCAACTGATGGAAACCCCACAGGCCGGCCACGCACAGCACGAAGAAGATCAGCAGCGCAGGCAACGGGCGTTTGATCGCCCAGGCGGAGATGTTCATCGTGCGGCGGCCTTGGTCGCAGCGACCACACGCACGCGGTCGCCCTCACCGAGGAAGCCGGCGCCATCCACCACGACCTGGTCACCGGCCTTCAGGCCTTCAAGGATCGCAGTGCGGCCCTGCACGGCCTGGCCGGTGCTGACGCGGTGGCGGGTGGCCTGCTGCTTGTCGTTCACGGTGAACACATAGTTGTGGCCGTCGCGCTGCACGATCGCCGCGGTCGGGATGGTCAGCACCGGGCCGTCGCCGGTGACGATGCGGCCATCCACGTAGATGCCCTGCTTGAGTGGGCCGGGGGCTGGCAGGTCGGCATAGATCGTGCCGGTGCGGGTCTGTCCATCGACACCCGGGGTGACCGCGCGGATGCGGCCACTGACCACCTGGCCCGCATACGGCAGCTCAACCGTGTTGCCGACGGCGACATCGGCCAGCTGGTTTTCCGGCAGCTCCGCACGCCACTCCAGGCGGCCATCGCGGATCAGGCGCAGCAGCTCGGTACCGGCGGAGACCACCTGGCCCGGTTGCACCAGGCGCTTGGAAATCAGGCCGTCGGCGGGTGCGCGCAGGTCGGCGAAATCGCGGCGCAGCTTGGCCGCGTCGCGCGCGGCACGTGCGGTGGAGGTCTGCGCTTCGGCATTGATGCGTGAGGCGCGCAGCTCATCCAGGCTGCTTTCGCTGATCAGTTGCTGGGCGGCCAGCTTGGCGCTGCGCTCGTAGTTCATGCGGGCCAGTTCCTGGGAGGCCTGCGCCTGTCGCAACGAGGCGTCGGCCTGCGCCAGCTCGCTGTCCAGGGTGCGGTGGTCCACCTGCAGCAGCACCTGGCCCTGCTTGACCCATTGCCCCACGTCCACCAGCAACGCGGTCACGCGCTGGCCGCTGATCTCCACGCCCAGCTGCATTTCTTCATAGGCGGTCACCGGCCCGGAGACCAGCACCGTGCGGGCCATGGTCTGCTGCTGCGCGGGCGCCAGCGAGACCGGCAGCGCGGAGCTGGCGGCCGTGGCGTCGGCCGCGGCCTTGTCGTCCTTGCCGCCGCAGGCGGACAGCAGCGCGACAGCCAGGATCAGGGAAAAACTGCGGAGGTAGGGTGCACGCATCGAGAGGCTTTCCGGGTCGGAACAGCGGGAAAAGAAAGGAATCGGGAAATCAGGATTCGCGCGACAGGCGTCGTTCGATGCCATCGAGCATCAGGCCCAGCCCCTGCTCGAAGCGGGCGTCGAAATCGACCTCGCTCCATGCATCACGGGCCTGCCAGCAATGGGGGAAGCGCGCCTCGGCCAGCGCCATGAAGGCCTCACCCAGCGCTTCCATGCTGCCGTCGCCGGGCCAGGACTGCTCCTCGATCACGAAGCCCATCGTGTAGTACACCAGGTCCATCGCCGCGGTCGCGGCAAAGCGTGCCGGCGCGCCGGCGCCCATCAGCGCGGCGATGCTGGCCTCACCTACCCGCAGCACGTTCTCGGTGGCCAGGAAGGTGCCCGCATACACCCGCGCACCATCGCGGCGCGCTTTGAACGCCAGGCGGAACTCACGCCCGATCTGCAGCAGCGTCTGCCGCCATGGCTGTCCGTCGGGAATCACGCGAGCGACGTCGCAGATCATGGCGTCGGCCATGGCGTCGATCAGCGCCTGCTTGCTCTTGAAGTGCCAGTACAACGACGGCGCCCGGATGCCCAGCGAGCAGGCCACTTTGCGCAGGGTAATGCCCTCCAGGCCGGCCTCGTCGAGGATCCGGAAGGCCGCCTTGACGATGTCTTCCCGCGCGATGGGTTGGCGCACTGTGCTCTGGCCTAACGCTGTTAGGGGGCGAATCTAACAGTGTTAGGTTCGCGCCGACAAGTGCCCGTGCACAGATCCCCAATGGGGCCCGAGGGACGTGGCTGATGGGTTCAGGCGCGCCCAGGGGGGGGAGGGGGCCCCAGGCGCCCGGTTGGCTCAGAGGTCGATCAGGTCAGGCTGCAGGACCGCCATCCGGACCCGGTTGCGCCCGCTGGTCTTGGCGTCGTACAGCGCCTCATCCGCCCGGGCGATCAGCGCCTCCAACAGCCGCTGGTCGCCGCCCGGCAGCGCCTCGCCGATCGCGCCCCCGACGCTGACAGAGACAGTGATGCGCTCGCCGCCCACGAGGATGGGTTCAGCCGCCACCGCACTGCGCAACCGTTCGGCGGCGGCGGGAATCTCATCGACGGCGGACGCCGCCAGCAGGGCGATGAACTCTTCGCCGCCGAAGCGGGCGAACAGATCGCGCTCCCGCAGGGCGTCGCGGCAGCGCTTGGCGACCACCTTGAGGACTTCATCGCCGACCGGATGGCCGTAGGTATCGTTGATCTTCTTGAAGTGATCCACGTCCACCATCAGCACCGCGACAGCGCGGCCGTTGGCTTCGCGGGCGGCGATGATCTGGACCGAGCATTCTTCGAAATGACGGCGGTTGGGGGCGCCGGTCAAGGGATCGGAGGAGGCGAGGCGGCGCAGCTCGGCGGCCATCAGCAGATCGGCGGTGACATCGGTGAACAGCCAGATGCGCCCGTGTGCGCCGTTGCCGCGCACCGGATGGGTGTCCACTTCGAAGGTGCGCTCGCCCAGGGTCCAGTTCTGCTTGGCGGCGAACTGGTCGTTGTTCATCTGGGCGCTGTAGGCCACTTCCAGCTCGGCGTGGTTGTCGCAGCGTTGACGCAGGGCGCGCATCGGGCCGGCCAGATCCGCCGCGCGGTGATTGCCTGCCGTGCAGCCCAGCAGCTCCGCGGCGTGCTCGTTGACAGCCGCCCCGACGCCATCGCCGTCGATCAGCACGATGCCCGCCGGCACGCTTTCAAACAGATCCAGGAACTGATTGCGGACGATCGTGCCGCGTGCGGCTTCGCGCCGTGCGGACAGCAGCCGGGCCACGCTCGTGGCCAGCAGTGGCACCTGTGCCGTCAAGGCTGCCGGGGCAGGGGGGCTTCGCCAAAGCAGCAGCAGGCCACTCAGCGGCGCGCCGTGGGAGGGGGCCGGAACGTACAGCAGGCGGGCGGGGCGGCCTTCCAGGGCATGGATGATCGCCGTCGGCAGCCGGAAGTCCGCTGCGTCCATGGCCTCGCCGGTCCAGCGCGCCTCGAGGATGCCGCTGCGCGCCAGGTTGAAGCTCGGCGAGGGCAGTGCCGGGGCTGACACCGCCCAGGTCGCCCTGCCGCCGACGTCCACCTCCACCGCCATCACCAGGTCAGCGTGGGAGGCGAGGCGGGCGAACTGGCACAGGGCCGCCAGCGCGTCACTGTCGGACGTCGTCACAACGCGGTGCCCGCCAGTCGCTGTTCAAGGATGCGCATGACGTCATCCGGCGCGGTCATGTGCGGAAGATGACCCGAGGCATCGATCACATCCAGGGTGGCGCCATCGATCGCGTTGGCCAGCCAGTGGCCGACGGCGACCGGTACCGCCACGTCGTGCGCGGTCTGGATGAGGTGGACCGGCGTGGAAACCCGCGCAGCCAGGCTGCGCAGATCGGAGGTGAAGATCGTGCGCGACGTATTGAGGGCGATATCCGGGCGCATCTGGAACAGCGTATTGGAGAAATCGGCGACAACCGCGCTGTCCTCCACGCCGACGACCATCGGGGCGAAGCCGGCGATCCAGGCCTGGTAGTTGGCGCGCATGCTCTCGAACAGCTGCTCCAGGTCCTGCGGCTGGAAGCCGCCGGTGTAGCCGTCGTCGTCGAGATAACGCGGCGACGCACCGATGATGACCAGGCGCTCGAACAGCTCTGGGCGTGCAACGGCGGCGGCCGCGCCGATCATGCCGCTCATCGAGTGGCCGATGTAGGTGCAGTCATGCACGTCCAGCTCGTCCAGAATGTCGATCAGATCGTCGGCATAGCCGAACAGCGAACCGTGCCGTTCGAAATCGTAGGTCTGCGCACCTTGCGGACCGCAGCCGGCAAGATCGAAGGAGATCACATCAAAGCGTGCTTCAAACCAGGGGCGCAGGGCGTTCCATGCGGTCTGATCGGTACCAAAGCCGTGTGACAGGATCGCGACCGCTTTACCCGCACCGCTTCGGCGCCCGTTGAACCGCTCGAAACTCTTCACGCACATCCACCCATGGCGTCTTGCAAGGGCCGAATACTAGGTCACGGGCGCGCGTGGGTCCAACGCGCCCCCGTGCTGAATACCAGTTGCCGCAGATAACCGCCGATGAAACCTGCGATGGCCCCTGCGAGCGTATCCAGCAGTAAACGGGCTGCGGCGCGGGCGATACGGCTGGCATGCAGCCGCACCCACGGCAACAAGGTCATGGCCTGGGCACCGATCAGCAGGATCAGCACATCCAGCCCCAGCGCATCCACCACCGGCAGCAGTGGTGCAAGCAATGGATTGCAGGCCATCAGGGTCACGATCGCGGCAGTGATTGCGAACAGGGCGCGTCGGCCCACCGGCGTGGCGGTCCAGCGGAGAAGGCGGGCAGTCAGGGACACGGCAGGCTCCAGGCAGTTGGCCGGAGTGTACTGCGGTATGGTCATGCTCGAACTCCCGGGGATCACCCTCATGAAGATCGCAGTATTCAGCGCCCGCCCGTACGACCAGCAGTTTCTCGATGAGGCCAGCCAGCGCCGCGGGGCAGGGCAGCCGTTCGAGTTTCTGTACTTCGATGCCGAGCTGGATCTGCATACCGCGGCGCTGGCGCAGGAGTGCGAGGCGGTCTGCGTGTTCGTGAATGACCGGCTGGATGCCCCGGTACTGCAGGCGCTGCAGGCAATGGGCGTGCGCGCGGTCCTGCTGCGCTGCGCCGGCTTCAATAATGTCGACCTCGCAGCGGCGGAGCAGCTGGGCCTGTTCGTGGCCCGTGTGCCCGCGTATTCGCCGGAGGCCGTGGCCGAACACGCGCTGGCGCTGGTGATGACGCTCAACCGCCGGACCCACCGCGCCTACAACCGGGTGCGCGAGGGCAACTTCATGCTTGATGGCCTGCTGGGCCGTACATTGCATGGCAAAACAGTGGGCATCGTCGGCACCGGGCAGATCGGCCTGGCCACGGCCCGCATCTTCAAGGGCATGGGCTGCACCGTGCTGGGCCACGATCCGTATCCGTCGGCGGCGTTTGCCGCGATCGGCACGTCGGTCGCGCTGGACGAGCTGCTCGCCCGCGCGGATATCGTCTCGCTGCACTGCCCGCTGACGCCGGACACCCATCACCTGATCGACGATGCGTCACTTGCCGGGATGAAGCCCGGGGCGATGCTGGTCAATACCTCGCGCGGTGGGCTGGTGGATACTCATGCGGTGATCCGCGCGCTGAAGTCACGGCGCCTGGGGCATCTGGCCATCGATGTGTACGAGCAGGAGAGCGGGCTGTTCTTCCAGGACCGGTCCGGCGAAATCATCGACGATGACGCGTTCCAGCGCCTGATGACCTTCCCCAATGTGCTGGTGACCGGGCACCAGGGCTTCTTCACGGTGGAGGCGCTGCAGGAGATCTCGGCCATCACGCTGCGCAACCTGGCGGACTTCGTCAGTGGCGCAAGCTGCGCCAATCAGGTACTGCCCCCCTGAGCGCCGCCGCCGGCGAGGCTGGCAGCCGCAGCCCCGGAACTGACCCGTTCATGTCTATACAAGGGCCGGAATGTTGCCGAATCGGGTCATTGCCCCGCACTGCGACAACGTGTCGCAGCCCAAAACAGGCCTTTCCTGCGCTGGATCATTGTCAATGCCTTTCTTAAATGATGCGTGACGGCCTAAAATTGGAAGGCTGACATGATCGTCCTCCGTGCCTGTCCCCTTGGACCGGCACCACCGGCTTTGGCTGGGACGGAGGCGGGCTTGAACTGGCATTCCCTACGCAATTGGATCGACCGATGATTCCGTTGAAACCCCTTGGACGCTTCCTGCGTCCGGGCCTGCTGTTTGCGTTGTCCGTGTTCCTGACGGGCTGCAACTCGGCCATCCTCAACCCCAAGGGCCAGATCGGCCACGACGAGAAGACCCTGCTCATCACGGCGACCGTGCTGATGCTGCTGGTTGTCGTGCCGGTCATCATCATGACCCTCACCTTCGCGTGGAAGTACCGTGCGACCAACACCAAGGCCCGCTATGAGCCGAAGTGGTCGCATTCCACGGCCATCGAAGTGGTGGTCTGGTCGATCCCGTGCATGATCGTGCTGGTGCTGGCCGTGCTGACCTGGCGTTCCTCGCACGCGCTGGATCCGTATCGTCCGCTGGACTCGGACAAGAAGCCGGTGGTGATCGAAGCCATCTCGCTGGACTGGAAGTGGCTCTTCATCTATCCCGAAGAGAACATCGCCACCGTCAACGAGATCACCTTCCCGGTGGATACCCCGCTGAACTTCAAGATCACGTCCGATACGGTGATGAATGCGTTCTTCATTCCGCACCTGGGCAGCATGATCTACTCGATGACGGCCATGGAGACCAAACTCCACCTGATCGCCAACGAGACCGGTGAGTTCCCGGGCATGTCCTCGCATTACAGCGGCGCGGGCTTCAGCAAGATGCATTTCTCCGCGCACTCGGTGACCGAGGCGGAGTACCAGCAGTGGCTGACCAAGGTGCGTGCCGAAAGCGCGACCCTGGACAAGACCGCCTTTGCTGCGCTGACGGCCGAAAAGAACCATGACTGGCACCCGGTGACCTACTTCGGTACCACCGAGGCCGGCCTGTTCGACTGGGTCATCGCCAAGCACATGGGCGACAACCAGCACTACGGCATGAAGCACGACCACAAGGCCATGAAGCATGACGGCGCCGAGGGCGAAAGCCACGAAGGCCACACCATGCCGGCCGCCGGTGAATCGCACGACGGCCACGCGATGGCTGAAGGCGATGCTGCTGCACACGCCGAACACACTGCAGACGAGCACGCCGCAGCCGGTCACACCGGTCACGGCGGCTCGGGAGAATGACCATGAATCTGTTGGGTAAATTGACCTTTGCCGACATCCCGCATGACCCGATCATCATCACCACGTTGATCGGTGCTGGTATCGGCGGCCTGCTGGTGTTGGCCCTGATCACCAAGTTCAAGCTGTGGGGCTATCTCTGGAAAGAGTGGTTCACCTCGGTCGACCACAAGAAGATCGGCGTGATGTACCTCATCGTCGCCTTCGTCATGCTGCTGCGCGGCTTCGCCGACGCGATCATGATGCGTGTCCAGCAGGCCATGGCCGCTGGCGGCAACGAGGGCATCCTGCCTCCGCATCACTACGACCAGATCTTCACCGCCCACGGCGTGATCATGATCTTCTTCGTGGCGATGCCGCTGATCACCGGCCTGATGAACGTTGTCGTGCCGCTGCAGATCGGCGCACGCGACGTGGCCTTCCCGTTCGTCAACTCGCTCAGCTTCTGGCTGTTCGTGGCGGGCGCGGGCCTGGTGATGATCTCGCTGGGTGTCGGTGAGTTCGCGCAGACCGGCTGGCTGGCCTTCCCGCCGTTGTCAGGCAAGGAATACAGTCCAGGGGTAGGTGTCGATTACTACATCTGGGGCCTGCAGGTCGCCGGCCTGGGTACCACGCTGAGCGGCATCAACTTCTTCATCACCATCTTGAAGATGCGCACCCCCGGCATGAAGCTGATGCAGATGCCGATCTTCACCTGGACCGCGCTGGTCACCAACGTGCTGATCATCGCCGCCTTCCCGGTGCTGACCATCACCCTGGTGCTGCTGACCCTGGATCGTTACCTGGGCACGCATTTCTTCACCAATGACGGTGGCGGCAACGCCATGCTGTACATCAACCTGATCTGGATCTGGGGTCACCCGGAAGTCTATATCCTGGTCCTGCCGGCCTTCGGCGTGTTCTCCGAGGTCATCGCCACGTTCTCGCGCAAGGCGCTGTTCGGCTACAAGGGCATGGTCTACGCCACCGCCTGCATCGGCGTGCTGTCGTTCCTGGTCTGGCTGCACCACTTCTTCACCATGGGCTCGGGTGCCAACGTCAATGCCTTCTTCGGCATAACGACGATGATCATCTCGATCCCGACCGGCGTGAAAATCTTCAACTGGCTGTTCACCATGTTCCGCGGTCGCGTGCAGTTCACGACCCCGGTGCTGTGGACGATCGGCTTCATGGTCACCTTCACCATCGGCGGCATGACCGGCGTGATGCTGGCGATCCCGGCCATCGATTTCGTGCTGCACAACAGCCTGTTCCTGATTGCCCACTTCCACAACGTCATCATCGGCGGCGTGGTGTTCGGCATGTTCGCCGGCATCACCTACTGGTGGCCGAAGATGTTCGGCTTCCGCCTCAATGAAACCTGGGGCAAGCGCGCGTTCTGGTGCTGGTTCATCGGCTTCTATGTGGCCTTCATGCCGCTGTACATCCTGGGCTTCATGGGCATGACCCGCCGCATGCAGAGCTACCCGAACATGGAATATCAGCCGCTGCTGATCATCGCCATGTGTGGTGCCTTCATCATCGGTGCCGGCATCCTGTGCCAGA
This sequence comes from Stenotrophomonas sp. TWI809, assembly GCF_039673205.1. Classification (NCBI taxonomy): domain Bacteria; kingdom Pseudomonadati; phylum Pseudomonadota; class Gammaproteobacteria; order Lysobacterales; family Lysobacteraceae; genus Stenotrophomonas; species Stenotrophomonas sp. TWI809. The sequence goes on from NZ_JBDJLE010000016.1 coordinate 46,019, forward strand.
TCATCCAGATCGCCGTGTCGATCCGTGACCGCAAGAAGACCGCCGACCTGACCGGCGATCCGTGGGACGCCCGTACGCTGGAGTGGGAAACCTCTTCGCCGCCGTCGTTCTACAACTTCGGCTCGCTGCCGCGCGTCAACGAACTGGACGAGTTCTGGGAGCGCAAGCAGCGCGGTGAGGCGTGGGAACGCCCGGCCAAGTACACCGACATCCACATGCCGCGCAACACCGGCACCGGTGTGGTGATCGGCGCCTTCAGCCTGGTGTTCGGCTTTGCGATGATCTGGCACATCTGGTGGCTGGCCATCGTGGGTCTGGTCGGCATGATCGGCACCTTCATCTGGCGCACCTTCGACAAGGACGTGGATTACTACGTGCCGGCCGCGGAAGTGGAGCGGATCGAAAATGAGCACCGTCGCCACCTCGTGGCGCAGGGCCTGGTGAAATCGGAGCTGAAGGCATGAGCACCACTATCCCCAACACCATGAACCCTGGGCACGCCGCGCACGCGGCGGCCCACGGCCATGACGACCACGAGCACCACGACACCGGCGGCAATACCGTCTTCGGTTTCTGGGTGTACCTGATGAGCGATTGCCTCATCTTCGCCACGCTGTTTGCGACCTACATCGTGCTGTCTGGCGGCACCGACGGCGGCCCCGGCCCGAAGGACCTGTTCGAACTGTCCTTCGTCGCCTGGGAAACCACGCTGCTGCTGGTCTCCTCGCTGACCTTCGGCCTGGGCATGATCGCCATGCACAAGCAGAAGGTGGGCCAGATGTACGCATGGCTGGCCCTGACCTGGCTGCTGGGCTTCGGCTTCATGTGCATGGAAGTGTGGGAGTTCAACCACCTGATCCATCAGGGCTACGGTCCGGACCATAGTGCGTTCCTGTCGGCGTTCTTCGCGCTGGTCGGTACCCACGGTCTGCACGTGAGCGCGGGTCTGCTGTGGCTGCTGATCATGTTCATCCAGATCAAGCAGAACGGCCTGACCCAGACCAACAAGACCCGCATGGCGTGCCTGAGCCTGTTCTGGCACTTCCTGGATCTGATCTGGATCGGCGTGTTCTCCGTCGTCTATCTGAATGGAGCGCTGTAATGGCCGCACATGACAATCACGCACACGATCATGGCCACAGCGCCGCCGGCGAAAGCCATGGCAGCGTCAAGTCCTACCTGATCGGCTTCGTCCTGGCCGCCGTGCTGACCATCATCCCGTTCTGGGCGGTCATGCATGGCGACCTGCCGCGCTTCACCACCGGCGTCATCATCGTCGTTGCCGCGGTGCTGCAGATCCTGGTGCACCTGGTGTTCTTCCTGCACCTGGACCGCTCCTCGGAACAGCGCTGGAACGTCAGCGCGGCGGCCTTCACCGTCGTGGTGATCGGCATCATCGTCGCCGGTTCGCTGTGGGTCATGCACAACATGAACGTGCACATGATGCACTGACGTCTTCGCGACGTTGCCACACGCAGAAAGGCCGCCCTCGGGCGGCCTTTTTGTTGGGTGATGTGATGGCGGTGGTGCCGCGCGTTACGCCGCCTTCGCCAGTCGCATGAACTCCACGGCATCCACCGGCCGCCCGAGGTGGTACCCCTGCAGCTGATCGCACCCCATGTCGCTCAGGTACTGGCGTTGGCCGGCGGTCTCCACGCCCTCGGCGACGATCTGCAGCTGCAGCGAGCGACCCAGCGCGATGATCGAGGAGACGATCGCCGCATCCTCGGCGTTGTCTTCCAGATCGTGCACGAAGGCGCGGTCGATCTTCAGCTCCGTGGCCGGCATGCGCTTGAGGTAAAGCAGGCTGGAGTAGCCGGTGCCGAAATCATCGATGGAGATGTTCACGCCCATCGCGGTCAGTCCGTGCAGGATCAGCAGGCTGGCTTCCACATCGCGCATCGCGGTGGTCTCGGTGATCTCCAGGGTCAGCCGCTTCGGGTCCAGCCCATGCTTGTCCAGCGTGCGCTGCACGGTCTCGAGCAGCGTGCTGGAGCCGAACTGCAGCGGCGACAGGTTCACCGCCATCGTCCAGTCCGGATGCCCGGCATCGTGCCAGTGGCGCAGCTGCGCGCAGGCCCGGTCGAGCACCCAGTCGCCGATGGACAGGATCAGCCCACTGCGCTCCGCGATCGGGATGAACGCATCCGGCGACAGCAGGCCCAGTTCCGGGTGCTGCCAGCGCACCAGCGCCTCGGCCCCGATCAGCGCGTTGCCGTTGGCCTGGAACTTGGGCTGGTAGTGCAGCACCAGCTCGCTGCGGCTGACCGCCTTGCGCAGCTCCTGCAGCAGTTTCAGCTGGCGGTTGGCGCTGACGTTGAGTGACTGGGTAAAGAAGGTATACCCGTTCCGGCCCGAATCCTTGGTGTGGTACATCGCCGCATCGGCGTGGGCCATCAGGTCGCGCTCGGTGGTGGCATCGGCCGGGTACAGCGCGATGCCCAGGCTGGCGCTGACCTGCAGTTCCAGCGCATCGATCTCGAACGGTTCGGCCACGCTGGCGATGATCCGTTCGGCGACCACCGCCGCGTCTTCCGGATCTTCCACCTGGAACACGATGACGAACTCGTCCCCGCCCAGCCGCGCGAACGTGTCCTGCGCACGCAGCAGCGCGGTGATCCGCTCGCTGACCTGGATCAGGAGTTTGTCGCCAAGCTGGTGGCCATAGGCATCGTTGATCGCCTTGAAACCATCGAGGTCGCAGAACATCACCGCGAAGCTGAACTGCCGGCGTTGTGCCTTCTCGATGGCCTGCTCGATCCGGTCCTGCAGCAGCATGCGGTTGGGCAGCTGGGTCAGCGGGTCGTGCAGGGCGGCCTGCATCAGCTTCTCGTTGGCCTGCGCCAGCGAATCGGCGAGCAGGCCGGTGCGGGTACGCATCTGGCGATCGAACACCGAGGCGATCAACGCGATCCCAAGCGTGGCCAGTGTCGTCACGATCACCAGCACGGCCAGCCATTTGGTATCGATGCCCTGGCCGTACGCCGCGCCGCACAGCGCGCCCTCGGGGAAGTGGGCGGCGGCCATCCCGGTGTAGTGCATGCCGACGATGGCCAGGCCCATCACCAGCGAGGCCAGCCCGCGCAGCAGGAACGGCCGGCGCTGCTCCAGGCGCAGCCGGAAGGCGATCCACAGCGCCGCACCGGCCGCACCGATCGCGATCAGGATCGAGGCGGCAAACCACAACGGGTCGTAGTCGATGCCCGGCTGCATCTCCAGCGCGGCCATACCCAGGTAGTGCATGGCGGCGATGCCCAGCCCCATCAGCACCGCGCCTGCGCACAGTCGCGACCACGGCAGCTCTGCACGCGAGACCAGCCACAACGCATACGCCGAGGCGCCCACCGACACGGCCAGCGAGTACAGGGTAATGGCCAGGTCATAGCCGACCGGGATCGGCAGGTGGAAGGCGAGCATGCCGATGAAGTGCATCGACCAGATGCCCAGGCCCATCGCACCGGCGCCACCGGCCAGCCACCAGCGGGCGACCCGGCCGCGGGTACTGGCCAGGCGACCGGCCATGTCCAGCGCGGTGTACGAGGCGAGGATGGCAACCAGCAGCGAGAACACGACAAGACTCTGGCTGTAGGTGCCGGTCATGGAGAAGCCTGGAAAAGGTTGAAGGAGGGCAGTGGCCCGCCGGAGTATCGGCATCGGGGCCGGAATCTTGAGCGGGGGCGCTCGGCGTCTCGGTTGCTGCGACGCGGCTCGGCTATCCTGCCCCATCGATTCTGAAGCGGAAGTGGACATGGCCAAGCGACTCACCGCTTACGTCTGCAGTGAATGCGGCGCCGAATACAGCAAGTGGCAGGGCCAGTGCACCGAGTGCGGGGTCTGGAACACGCTCAGCGAAATCACGCTGGAAAGCGCGACGCCCACCAAGTCCTCGCCGGCCTCGCGACGTTCCGGCTGGGCCGGCAAGGTCGATGCGCCGAAGATCATGGCGCTCAAGGACGTACAGCAGACCGAACACCTTCGGGTGAGCACCGGCATCGGCGAGTTCGACCGCGTGCTCGGCGGTGGCCTGGTCGAAGGCGCGGTGGTGCTGGTCGGTGGCGATCCGGGCATCGGCAAATCCACACTGCTGCTGCAGGCGGTGGCGAAGATGGCTGCCAGCTTGCCGGTGCTGTACATCACCGGTGAGGAATCGCTCTCGCAGGTCGCGGGCCGTGCGGTCCGCCTGGATCTGCCGCTGGACAACGTCAACGCGCTGGCCGAAACCCAGGTCGAGGCGATCCTGCAGCATGCCAGCGTGGCCAAGCCGCGGCTGATCGTGGCCGATTCGGTGCAGACGCTGTGGACCGAATCGCTGACCGCCGCGCCCGGCTCGGTCAGCCAGGTGCGTGAGAGCGCCGCACGCCTGGTGCGCTTTGCCAAGGAAACCGGCACCGCCGTGTTCCTGGTCGGTCACGTGACCAAGGAGGGCGGCATCGCCGGCCCGCGCGTGCTCGAACACATGGTCGACGCGGTGCTGTACTTCGAAGGCGAGAGCGGCAGCCGATTCCGCCTGCTGCGGGCGTTCAAGAACCGCTTCGGCGCGGTCAACGAGCTGGGCGTGTTCGCGATGGGCGAGAAGGGCCTCAAAGAGGTCTCCAACCCCTCGGCGATCTTCCTCTCCGGCGGCAGCACCCAGCAGCCGGGCAGCTGCGTGATGGTGACCCGCGAGGGCACGCGCCCGCTGCTGGTGGAAGTACAGGCACTGGTGGATGCCTCACCGCTGTCCAACCCGCGCCGGGTGGCGGTGGGTCTGGAGCAGAACCGCCTGGCGATGCTGCTGGCGGTGCTGCACCGTCATGGCGGCGTGCTGGTGGGCGACCAGGACGTGTTCGTCAACGTAGTGGGTGGCATCCGCGTGCAGGAGACCGCCGCCGATCTGCCGGTGCTGCTGGCGGTGCTGTCCTCGCTGCAGGACCGGCCGCTGGCCGAGAAGACGATCGCCTTCGGCGAGGTGGGCCTGTCCGGCGAAATCCGCCCCGTGCCCAACGGTGAAGACCGCCTGCGCGAAGCAGCGACGCATGGCTTCAAGCGCGCGATCGTGCCCAAGGCGAACGCGCCGAAGACCGGCAGCGTGAAGGGCATGGAGGTGATCGCGGTGGAGCGGTTGTCCGAGGCGATCGACGCGCTGTAACGCGGCATGCCGACCAACGGTCGGCATCTACCTGCGATGTTCGGGGCCGCGTGCCGACCAGCGATCGGTACGCGGTGCACCGGTGGGTGCCGAGCAACGATCGGCATGCGGTGCACGGGTAGGTGCCGACCGTTGGTCGGCACGCTTCTATCGCGTGCGCCCGAACACCAGCTCGATCACGAACTGGCTGCCGAAGAACGCCAGCAGCAGCAACGCCATCGCGGTCAGGGTCCAATGCACCGCCTTCGCGCCGCGCCAGCCGTAACGGCGGCGCCCGATCAGCAGCGTGCCAAACACGATCCAGGACAGGATGCTGAGCACGGTCTTGTGCACCAGCTTCTGCGCCAGCAGGTCATCGACGAACAGCACGCCGGTGACCAGGGTCAGCGTGAGCAGCGCAAAGCCGACCGCGATCACCCGGAACAGCAGGGCTTCCAGGTCGGCCAGCGGGGGCAGGGCGCGCAGCCACGGGCGGAAATCACGGCGGCGCAGGGCGCGTTCCTGCAGCCACAGCATGATCGCCAGCAACGCGGCCACGCTCAGGGTGGCGTAGGCGAGCAGCGCCATCCACGCGTGCGTGGCCAATTGCCAGCCCAGCGGCTTGCTCGGCTCGTGGCCGTAGGCGTGATAAATCCACAGCACCACGGCGGCCATCGGGAACACCAGGACGCCAAGTGCCGCCATGCGCCCGCGCGCAGCGACCAGCGAGGTCAGCCACGCCATGCCCAGCCCGACCAGCGACAGGGCGGCGAAGAAGTGCATGTCCGGCCCGCCGCTGGTACGCATCGCCACCAGCACGTGATAGCCGCCGTGCAGCAGCATCGCCGGCAGCGCCGGCCACAGCCAGGCCGGGGAGGTCACCGCGTCATCGCGGACGACCGCACGCACCAGCAGGCCGGTGGCGGTCAGGTACAGCAGGGTCGCGATGAGAACGATTGTCATCGTGTCAGTTTCGCATACCCCCGGGGTGCTGGCGATGCCCGCAGCGCCGCCGTCAGGGCCGGTCCGGGAGCCGGGGCGGAACCGTTATACTGGCGGTCTCATTGTCTTTTGTTCTGAACAGGTCGCTTCCATGTTCGAGTCCCTGACCCAGCGCCTCTCCGGCACCATCGAGCGGCTGCGCGGCCGCGGTCGCCTGACCGAGGAAAACATCCGCGAGGCCACCCGCGAAGTCCGCATCGCGCTGCTTGAAGCCGACGTCGCGCTGCCCGTGGTGCAGGCACTGGTCGAGCGCATCAAGGTGCGCGCGGTCGGCCAGGAGGTGCTCAAGTCGCTGACCCCGGGGCAGGCGCTGATCAAGGTCGTGCGCGACGAGCTGACCGCGGTCATGGGCTCGGCCGCCTCGGACCTGAACCTCAACGTGCCGGCGCCGGCGATCATCCTGATGGCCGGCCTGCAGGGTGCGGGCAAGACCACCACGGTGGGCAAGCTGGCCAAGCACCTCAAGGAAAAGCGCAAGAAGAAGGTGATGGTGGTCTCGGCCGACGTCTACCGTCCGGCCGCGATCGAGCAGCTGAAGACGCTCGCCGACCAGGTCGGTGTGCTGTTCTTCCCGTCCACCGCCGACCAGAAGCCGGAAGCCATCGTCCGCGCTGCGATCGATGATGCGCGCAAGTCGTTCGTGGATGTGCTGATCGTCGATACCGCTGGCCGCCTGGCCATCGACGAAGCGATGATGGCCGAGATCAAGGCGCTGCACGCCGCGGTCAACCCGGCCGAAACGCTGTTCGTGGTCGATGCCATGACCGGCCAGGATGCCGCCAATACCGCCAAGGCCTTCGGCGATGCGCTGCCGCTGACCGGCGTGGTGCTGACCAAGACCGACGGTGACGCCCGCGGCGGTGCCGCGCTGAGCGTGCGCTACATCACCGGCAAGCCGATCAAGTTCGTCGGTGTGAGCGAAAAGCCGGACGGCCTGGATGTGTTCCACCCTGACCGTATCGCCAGCCGCATCCTGGACATGGGCGACGTGTTGTCGCTGGTGGAGCAGGTCGAGCAGCAGGTCGACAAGGATAAGGCCCAGAAGCTGGCCGAGAAGGTCGCCAAGGGCAAGAAGTTCGATCTGAACGACATGCGTGACCAGCTGGAGCAGATGCAGAACATGGGCGGCATCGGCGGCCTGATGGACAAGCTGCCGGGCCTGGGCCAGATCCCCGAGCACCTCAAGCAGCAGGTCAGCCAAGGCAAGGAAGTGCCGCGCATGATCGCGATCATCAACTCGATGACCAAGAAGGAGCGCCGCAACCCGGGCCTGCTCAACGGCTCGCGCCGTGCCCGCATCGCGCGCGGTTCCGGCCTGACCCCGGCCGACGTCAACAAGCTCATGAAGCAGTTCCAGCAGATGGAAAAGATGATGAGCAAGATGGCTGGCGGCGGCATGAAGGGCATGATGCGCAGCATGAAGGGGATGATGGGTGCCATGGGCGGCCGCGGCGGCATGCCGTTCCGCTGAGTCCTGCGCAGGCGCATTCCGGGCAGGGGCGGTGCGGCGTATGCTGGCACCGTCTCCTTCCACAGGTGCGCCGCGCGTGAATGGTTCCCCGCTTCTCGAACGCGCCGACAGCTTCTGTCGGCGTTTTGCATTGCAGGCCCCGATCCTGCTGGCGCCGATGGCCGGCGCCTGCCCCGTGCCGCTGTCGGCCGCGCTGGCCAACGCCGGCAGCATGGGCGCGATGGGCGCGGTTTTGTCGCAACCGCAGGACATCGTGGCGTGGATGAATGATTTCCGTGCGCAGTCCACTGGGCCGGCGCAGGTCAATGTCTGGATTCCGGATCCGCTGCCGTCACGCGATGCCGATGCTGAAGCCGCGACACGCCGCTTTCTGGCGAAGTGGGGCCCGGAGGTGCCGGCCAGTGCCGCCGATGCGGGGCCGGCCGATCTCGATGCGCAGTTCGATGCCTTGATCGAGGCGCGCCCGGCGGTGGCCTCCACCATCATGGGCGTGTTTTCTCCGGCACAGGTGCAGCGCCTGAAAGACGTGGGCATTGCCTGGATCGCGTGTGCGACGACCTTGGCCGAAGCGCGTGCCGCGCAGGCGGCCGGCGCTGACGCGGTGGTCGCGCAGGGGTTCGAGGCGGGCGGCCATCGCGGCGCCTTCGATCCGGAGGCGGCCGAGCGCCAACTGGTCGGATTGTTCGCGCTGCTGCCGCGGCTGGCCGATCATCTGGATATCCCGGTCATCGCGGCCGGTGGCATCGCTGATGGGCGCGGCATCGCGGCAGCCCTGACGCTCGGTGCCAGTGCGGTGCAGGTGGGCACCGCGTTCCTGCGCACCCCGGAGTGCCAGTTGAATCCGGCATGGTCACAGGCATTGGCGAACGCCGAACCGGAAGACACGTGGCCGACGCGCGCCTTCAGTGGTCGCCTCGGCCGTGGCCTGGCCACCGCGTATGTGCGCGCCGCGGCGTCTGCTGACGCACCACCGCCGCGGCCGTATCCGGTGCAGCGTGGGCTGACCGCGCCGATGCGCGCGCAGGCCGGGCGCGACAACAGCCTCGATGCAATGCAGGCCTGGGCGGGGCAGTCCGCGTGGATGGCGCCGGCGCGCCCGGCGGCCGAGGTGCTGCAGCAGATGTGGGCTGATGCGAAGGCGTTGCTCGGATGACGCTGTACTGCAATGGCCGCCCTGCCAGTGCCGACGACCTGGCGGGCGCATTGACCAACTACGGTCATTTCACCTCGCTGCAGGTGCGCAATGGCGCGGTGCAGGGGCTGGATCTGCATCTGCAGCGTCTGCAGGAGGGCACGGTGGCGTTGTTCGGCACCGCGCTGGAGCCGCTGCAGATGCGCGCCTGGATGCACGATGCGCTGCAGGCCGAAGGTGCGGTCGATGCCTCGCTGCGGGTGACCGTGTTTTCGCGGCAGTTCGATTTCCGGCGGCCGCTGCAACCCGTCGCCGTCGACGTGCTGGTCGCCGTCGCGCCAGCGGTCGATCTGCCGGCGATAGCGCGGCGGCTGCGGACGGTGCGCTACCAGCGCGAACTGCCGCAGGTGAAGCATGTCGGTACGTTCGCGCTGTTCCAGCATCGCCGCGAGGCCTTGCTGGCAGGCGTGGATGACGCGCTGTTCGTCGGCGACGACGGCCTGGTCAGCGAAGGCACCACCTGGAACATCGCCTTCGCCTCGGGTGACACGTTGATCTGGCCGCAGGCGCCCGCGCTGCGCGGTACCCACGAGCGCCTGCTGCAGGCGGGGTGGGGCAGCGATCAGCAGGTGCGGCCGGTCGCGCTGGCGGACCTGGCCGGGTTCGACGCGGCCATTGCCTGCAACGCTGCCGGCCTCTGGCCGATCGCGGTGATCGATGGGGGCGTACTGGCGAACTCGGCGGCGCTGTGCGCCAAGGCCCGGCAGGTGCTCGCGGCGGCGCCCTGGCAGCCGTTGGTGGCCTGAGCAGCCCGGTCTGCAGGCCCTGTTCAGCTTTCCCGGTCTTCACAGGCTTGGAATGACCGGAGGCCGCCGCTATAATCGTCGGCTTACCGCGCCATCCTGGCGACTGGGCAATTGAGGAAACAACACCATGGTCAAGATTCGACTGACCCGCGGCGGCGCCAAGAAGCGTCCCTTCTACCACATCATCGTGACCGATTCGCGTAGCGCCCGTGATGGCCGCAACATCGAGCGCGTCGGTTACTACAACCCGGTTGCCCAGGGTGCCGAGTCCCGCATCGTGCTGGACCTGCCGCTGGTCGACAAGTGGGTCGCCAACGGCGCCCAGATGACCGACAAGGTTCGCAACCTGTACAAGGAAGCGACCAAGGCCCAGGCCTCCGCGGCCTGATCCTGAAGGGCCGCGCCTGCCGCGGCCCATCGGTCTATACAGATGAAAGATACCGAGCGCCGCATCCTGCTGGGCAGGATTGTCGGCGCTTTTGGTGTGCGAGGCGAGATCAAGCTCGAGTCCTGGACCGAGCCGCGTACCGCCATTTTCCATTACCAGCCCTGGATCCTGCGGACCCCCGCCGGCCAGGAGAGCACGCTCACCGGTGCACGCGGACGTCAGTCCGGCAAGCATCTGGTCGCCGTGTTTCCCGATATCACCGACCGCGATGTGGTCGAGGCGATGTACGGGACCGAAGTCTATGTCGCGCGCAGCGCGCTGCCGCCCCCGAAGCCCGATGAGTATTACTGGGTCGATCTGGAGGGCTTGCAGGTGCGTACCGTAGAGGGTGTCGAACTTGGGCGGGCGTCACACCTGTTCTCGACCGGCTCCAACGACGTGCTCGTGGTGCAGGGGGATCGTGAGCGGATGATTCCGTTCGTGCAGCCCGAATTCGTCGTCTCGGTGGATTTCGAGGCCAACCTGATCGTGGTCGACTGGGATCCGGAGTTCTAAGCCGGATGCGTATCGACGTCGTCACGTTGTTCCCCGAGTTCATGGCGCAGTCGGCCGCGCTGGGCGTGGTCGGCCGTGCTGCCGAGCGCGGTCTGCTGGAACTGCACGGCTGGAATCCGCGTGACTATGCCGAAGGCAACTACCGCCGGGTGGACGATCGTCCATTCGGGGGTGGCCCGGGCATGGTCATGCTGATCGAGCCGCTGCGGGCCTGTCTGGCGGCCGCGAAAGCCGCTGATCCGGCGCCCGCGCCGGTGATCTACCTCAGCCCGCAGGGCAAGCCGCTGACCCAGGCCAAGGTGCGGGAACTGGCGGCACTGCCGCGCATGATCCTGCTCTGCGGCCGCTATGAGGGCATCGACGAGCGCTTCCTCGAGGCCGAGGTCACCGAGGAAATCTCCCTCGGCGATTACGTGCTGTCCGGCGGTGAGCTGGGCGCGGCGGTGATCGTCGATGCGGTGACCCGCCTGCAGGAGGGGGCCCTCGGCGATGCCGAATCGGCCGCCCAGGACAGTTTCGAAGGCCCGCAGGGGCTGCTGGACTGCCCGCATTACAGCCATCCGGCCCAGCATGAATGGGGCACTGTCCCGGACGTACTGCGCTCGGGCAACCATGCCGCCATCGCCCGCTGGCGCCGGCAGCAGTCGCTGCTGCGCACCGCGCTGCGGCGGCCGGACCTGCTCGACGAAGGCCAGTTGTCCAAGGCCGACCGCCTCCTGCTGGCGCAGGCACGGCAGGCCGTTGCCAAGGATCCAACCCCCTAGCGCGGGGGCGGGATCTTGTTTACAATTCGGGATTGCCATCGGCCTTTTGGGCCCGTTGGCAGGAGCCCCTACAAAAAACGTGCAGCACAGTCCGGTGACTGCATGAGCCCACGTTGTCGAACGACACGATCACCCGAACATTATCGGTGCACCCATGAGCAAGCTGAACAAATCCATCCTCTCGGACTTCGAATCCGCCCAGATCACCCGCGAGCTGCCGAAGTTCAGCCAGGGTGACACCGTCGTCGTCAACGTGAAGGTGAAGGAAGGCAACCGTGAGCGCGTGCAGGCTTACGAAGGCGTCGTCATCGGCACCAAGAACGCCGGCCTGAACTCCGCGTTCACCGTCCGCAAGATCTCGCACGGCTACGGCGTCGAGCGCGTCTTCCAGACCCACAGCGCCATCATCGACTCGGTCGAAGTGAAGCGTCGTGGTAAGGTCCGCGCCGGCAAGCTGTACTACCTGCGTGGTCTGGAAGGCAAGGCTGCCCGCATCAAGGAAGATCTGGCTGCTGCTGCGCAGGCCAAGGCCGCGCGCCTGGCTGCCAAGGCTGCCCAGTAATTCCCGGCCGACAACTTCGGTTGTCGCCTCAAACGGCCACCTTCGGGTGGCCGTTTGCGTTTGTGACCTCGTGATGGAGAAGCACATGGACCGTTATCCCGCTGATGTTCGTCACGCGCTGCAGGCCATGGCCGACGCCAACGTGCCTGCCGGCATGCGCGCACCGCCGCTGCATCGGCTGCTGTGGCGCATGGGGCTGCGCGTGCCGCCACCGCTGCTCGCCAGCTTCGGTGCCAATCTGTTCGTGATGGGCGGGCTGTTTGGCGTGTTGTGGGGCGTGTTGTGGCGCGGCTTGATGGGGCTGGTCCTGGACCTTGGCTCGCTCACGCTCGGCATCACCGTTGGCAGTGCTGTCATGGCCGGGCTGTTGTTCGGCGTGATGATGGCGCTGCTGATGCGGTACCAGCGGCGACGCTACCAACTGCCTGCCTGGAAGACGCTGCTGCAGGGGCGCATGGCTTAATCCGGCCGTGCGGTGCCCACGCGGGCGGGCTGGAGCGGCGTGGTCGGATTCGGGTCCGCCACCGGCGACGGCGGCGACGCGGGGACCTCGGCCGGCGCGGCCAGTTCCTCGTGATGGCTGGGCAGCATGCGTGCCTTGCGCCAGCCGCCCCAGCGGTAATACGCCAGCGACATCAGCATCGCGCAGAACGAGCTGACCGGGAAACTCCACCACACCGCGTCGGCCCCCCAGCGGTCCTGCAGCAGCTCGGCGAACGGCACGCGGATGCCCCACAGCGAGGCCGCTAGTATCAGCAGCGGGGGAATCACCGCACCGGTCGAGCGCACCACGCCGGAGATCACGAAGTTCACGCCGAAGAACAGGAACGACCACACCGCGATGTGGTTGAGGTGGCGCGCCACCTCCAGCGCCTGGCTGCCCTCGGGCAGGAACAGGGCGAGCGTGTAACGGTCCAGCAGGATCAGCGGCAGGATCAGCACGCCGGTCAGCAGGAAGTTGTAGAGCACGCCGCTGCGGGCGGTGCCGCGCACGCGGTCCCAGCGCTGCGCGCCGACGTTCTGCGCGGCCATGGTCGAGCACGCCGCACCGATCGCCATCGCCGGCATCTGCACGTAGGTCCACAGCTGCAGCGAGGCGCCATACGCGGCGGCGGTGTCGGTGCCGTAGCTGTTGACCATGGTCATCATCAGGATCATCGACAGCGAGATCAGCACCATCTGCAGGCCCATCGGTACGCCCTTGACCACCAGCGCACGCAGGATCTCGCCGTCGATCTTGAACAGCGCCATGTCCTTGCGGCCCAGCCACAGCACGTGGCGTTTGTTGCGCATGTACCAGAGCAGGCCGAGCAGCGAGAGCGTCTGCGCGATCAACGTGGCCCAGGCGGCGCCGGCGATGCCCAGCTGCGGGAACGGGCCGATGCCGAAGATCAGCAGCGGGTTGAAGCCGATATCCAGCACCACCGAGAGCAGCAGGAAACGGAACGGCGTGCGTGAGTCACCCACGCCGCGCAGTGCCGAGCTCAGGAACGCGAAGGCATACAGCGTCGGCATCGCCAGGAAGATGATGCGCAGGTAAGCCTCGGCCAACGGCAGCGATTCGGCCGGTGTGCCCATCGCCGCCAGCAACGGATGCGACAGCCACCAACCGGCGATCGCGATCACCACCGACAGGCCGATGAAGAAGGTCGCGCTGGTGCCCATCACGCGCCGGGCTTGGGGCAGGTCACGCGCACCCATCGACTGGCCGATCAGGATCGAGGCGGCCATGCCGATCCCGAATACCGAGCCGATCAGGAAGAACATGATGTTGTTGGCGTTCGCGGTGGCGGTCAGCGCCGCCTCGCCGAGGAAGCGGCCGACCCAGATCGCGTTCACCGAGCCGTTCATCGACTGGGCGATGTTGCCGGCCAGGATCGGCAGGGCGAACAGGAACAGATTGCGCCCGATCGGGCCCGTGGTCAGGTCAAGCGGCGCTTTGGCCATGTGGGTGTCCGGGAGCGGGGAGCGGGAAAGAACGGGCGTGCCACGCACGGTAGCTCACTCCATGTTATCCGGGTGAATGGGCAGGAGTCCCAGCGTATTCAGTGGGTTGCGTGTGGAAAAGTTCCGATACCGACGCCGGTGTGGTATAAAATTGACGCACACTCGTCCACCTGCCCAGGGTACTAACCCGCATCGCGCCGTAAAACCGTCTCAGGAGAGTTCTTTTGTTACATGGATCGTTGGGCGGCGTGCAGGACGGAAAGTCTTTCCTGCACCGTACGCTGGAAGCAAAGGCTGCGCTGGATGCGCTCTTCAAGGCGGGTGATCTGGTCGTCGCGATGCTGGCGGCCGCTGTCTCCTATCTCCTGCATTTCGGAATGGAGGCGATCAGCCCGCACGAGCGTTCGATCATCGGGCTGGTAATGCTCTACGGCTTGCTGTGCTTCTCGCTCTCGCCGCTGTATCGCCAATGGCGCAGCAGGGCATTCCTGCGCTGCGTGGGTTTGCTCCTTCTGGTCTGGACGGGCGTCTTCTGCCTGTTTGCCACCCATGCGCTGGTGGTGGGATCGAGCGACAGCGTCCCGGTTCCCTGGCTGCTGACCTGGTTCGTCCTGGGCTACGCCGGGCTGGTTGGCTGGCGGGTCGTGGTGCGCGCACGCATGCACGTGCTGCGGGCCAAAGGGATCGACCGGCAGCGGGTCGTGGTGGTCGGGCTTCGGGCCCCAGTGCTGAAGCTGCACCGGCATCTCAAGGCCCGCAATGGCAGCGGCATCGAGATCATCGGCTATTTCGCTTCGCACGAAGATATTCCCACCCCCCGGCATAGCGACAAGCCGCGCAAGCTCGGTGCGCTGGATGCGCTTGAAACCTACCTGAGTGCGAATCACCACAACGTCGAGCAGGTGTGGGTGTCCCTGCCGCTGTCCGATACCGGGGAAGTCAAGAAGCTGCTCAAGCTGCTGGAGCGCTACCCGGTGCCGGTCAAGCTGGTGCCTGACATCCATGGCTTCAGCATGCTCAACCCCACCGTCGAGCAGATCGGCCCGGTTCCGGTTATCAATCTCCGGCAAGGTCTGGCCAAGGGCAACTATATGGTTGTCAAACGCGTGGAAGACCTCGTCGTGGCGAGTATCGCGGTGGTGATGTTGATGCCGCTGTTCCTGGTGCTGGCCATCGGGGTCAAGCTCAGCTCCCCGGGTCCCGTTCTTTTCCGCCAGCGCCGGCACGGACAGGGCGGCAAGGAATTCTGGATGCTCAAGTTCCGCTCCATGAAGGTGCACCAGGAGTCAGTGGGCACGATTGTCCAGGCGACCCGTGGCGATCCGCGCGTCACCCGCTTCGGAGCCTTCCTGCGGCGCACCAGCCTGGACGAACTGCCCCAGTTCTTCAACGTTCTTGGTGGCAGCATGTCCGTTGTGGGACCGCGCCCCCATGCGGTGCAGCACAACAACCACTATGAGCGCCTGATCGAGCGTTACATGCACCGCCACTACGTCAAGCCGGGCATTACCGGGTGGGCCCAGGTGCATGGGCTGCGGGGCGAGACCCCGGAACTGCGTTCCATGAAGAAGCGCGTGCAGTACGACATCGATTACATCCGGCGCTGGAGTCCGGGCCTGGACATGGCGATCATCGTCATGACGGTCGCCAAGGTGCTGGGGCAGAAAAGCGCTTACTAGGTCACATTCCCCGGTAGTCGCGGGCGCTCAAGGCGGGCCGCGATCCAGAAATTTTTGGGAAATCCTGCCCTTGCGGGCGATCCTCGACCTTCGGGTCCGGGCCTTGGGGTATCCTGTTGGTTTGGGCGCGCGGGCGAAACTCCGGCCGTGCACGACATTCCCATTACGGGAATGCATCAGGATTGGAAGTTGTGTTCAAGCATATTCTCTTTGTGTGTGTCGGCAACATCTGCCGTAGTCCTTCCGCTGAAGTCATGCTGCGGGACGCCCTTGGCGACCGGGGCATCCAAGTTTCCTCGGCTGGACTGGGGGCGCTGGTAAATCATGGCATCGATGCCACTGCCCAGGCGCTGCTCGTCGAGCATGGCCTGGACGGGACGGCCCATCGTGCGCGACAGATCAGCCCTGCCATCCTGTCCGCCGCCGACCTGGTGTTGACGATGGAGCGCAAGCACGTCAAGCGCATCACCGAACAGGCGCCGGAAGCCTCTGGAAAGACCTTCCTGTTGGGGAAGTGGCAGGGCGACCGCGACATCCCCGATCCCTACCGGCAGCAGCGACCAGCCTTCGAACACGTCTACAAGCTCATGGCTGAAGGCGTGGAGAGCTGGACGCGTTACCTCTGATCTGCCCGCGCCGTACCCCGCCGCCGCACCCCCCTTTTTGATATTGAATCAAGGCACATGACAAGCATCGATTCCCGCTCCAACTCCGGCCAAGAGGCCGCCGATGAAATCGACCTGCGGCAGCTCTTGGGTACGCTGCTTGATCACAAGTGGTGGATTGCCGGGATTACCGGTACGTTCTTTGCCGCGTCCGTCGCTTACGCCTTGCTGGCGACGCCTATCTATCGAGCAGACGCCGTCGTGCAGGTGGAATCGAAGATGCCGTCGCTGCCTGGACTGACCAATATCAGCCAGTCCCTGGGCCTCGGTTCGGGTTCAGCAGAAGCGACGACAGAGATTTCGCTGATGACATCGCGCTCGGTGATCGGCGCCGCAGTTGAGAAGTTGAATCTCGACATCCAAGTTGAACCTAAACGGTTCCCCGTGATCGGAAACTACATGGCACGGCGGGCACGCGCAAAAAATCCTGACGGATTGGCACCCCCGTTCCTCGGGATGAAAAGCTATGGTTGGGGTGGTGAGCAACTTGACGTATTCCAACTGGACGTGCCTGCCAAGTTGGTTGCGCAGCCGCTGACGGTCGTTGCAGGCAGCAGTGGTGCATACACCCTTTTCGACGGGGAGGGTGCTGAGATATTGCGAGGTAAGGTGGGTGAGACGGCCACTGGTCACGACGTGACGATGTCTGTATCGGTTCTGCACGCCAACGAGGGGACACATTTTAGTGTGTCACGCCTTCGCACTCTTGGCGTGGTGACGACGCTGCAAGGGGCTTTGAACGTTTCGGAAAGCGGTAAGGACTCCGGAATTCTCTCTCTCCAGTACGAGAATCCGGATCCGCTGGTTGCGCAGTCCTTGTTGCAGGAGGTGACCCAAGCGTACGTCCGCCAAAACGTCGAGAGGAGTTCCGCCGAGGCGATGGCTCAGCTCGACTTTGTGAAAGAGCAGCTCCCCACTGTCCGTAATCAGGTCGATAGTGCACAGAAGGCATTAAGTGCCTTCCAGATCAGTGCGAACTCGGTAGATATCACGCTGCAGACCAAGGGCCTGCTGGACCAGGAGGTGGCTGTCGAGACCAGCATTCAGCAGCTGCGACTTCAGCAGGCGGAAATGGACAGGAAGTTCACGCGTGATCATCCCGCGTACCAAGCCTTGATGCGCCAGATCGGTGGACTTGAATCGCGCAAAGCGAGTTTTCAAGGGCAGGTAAAACAGCTTCCGGATGCACAGCAGCAGCTTCTTCGCCTGACTCGCGATCTCCAAGTGAGCAATGAAATGTACACCGCGATGCTCAATCAGGCCCAGCAGCTGGACGTCGCACGCGCTGGCACGGTTGGCAACGTTCGTATTGTCGACGTTGCTGCGGTTGATGCCACTTCCCCCGTGCGTCCCTACAAAGCACTGATCGTGCTCGTTGGTACCATGCTTGGCGGCTTCCTCTCCATCGGTGTTGTCCTAGCGAAACAGCTGCTCAATCGGGGAATCGAGGATCCCACTCAGATTGAAGAGATCGGGCTGCCTGTCTACGCCTCGATTCCTGTCAGTGTGAGCCAAGAAAGTGATTCCGTTCGAGGCAAGTTCCGCGCGGACGGAAAGGTTCATCTCTTGGCAGTTAGGGACCCCGCTGATCTCGCGATCGAAGCTATTCGGAGCCTGCGAACCAGCCTACATTTTGCGCGTCTTGAGTCCAAGAACAATATTGTGCTGATCTCGGGCTCCAGCCCAAATGCGGGTAAGACGTTCGTGTCTTCGAACCTTGCCGCAGTCATCGCGCAAGCCGGGCAGCGCGTATTGATAATCGATGCCGACATGCGTAAGGGCACGCTTCACAAAGCCTTCGGGGCAGCGCAATCACCAGGGCTGTCGGACCTGCTTGCTAACAAGGTGACGATGGATGAGGTGGTTCGGACGATGCCCGGGCTCGATCAGCTGAATTTCATCACCCGCGGTGATGTTCCGCCGAACCCCTCTGAGTTGTTGATGCATGAGAATTTCACTCGACTGCTTGAAACCGTAAAAACTAAGTTCGATCTGATCATCATCGATACGCCGCCCATCCTTGCAGTTACTGATGCGGCGATTATCGCGCATCACGCAGGAACGTCGCTGCTTGTTGCTCGATTTGGGCTGAATCAAGCGAAAGAGCTGGCCTTGGCGAAAAAACGCTTTGAACAGAACGACGTGAAGCTGAAGGGCGCGATCTTCAATGCCGTACAGAAGCGGGCGGCTGGTTACTACAGCTACGGCTATTACGAGTACAAATCAACCAACTGAATCGGTCGGTCGTATTGGCTGGCAAATTTGCAATCACGGAGGGGGGTAGTGCCGGCACTATCTTCTCCCCATGATGCGACACGGATGTAACGTTGTTCTACCCGGGAAGTGTTAATGAAGATCGCAGTTGTTGGCACCGGCTACGTCGGCCTCTCAAACGCCATCCTATTGGCTCAGAATCACGAGGTCGTAGCTCTCGATATCGATGCACGAAAGGTATGTATGCTCAACGATAGGCAGTCGCCAATCGAGGATAAGGATGTCCAGCACTACCTTGAGAATGCCCCGCTTCGCTTAAGTGCGACGCTAGACGCCGACGCTGCCTATGCTGATGCGGACTTCGTTATCGTCGCTACGCCGACGGACTACGACTCAGCCAACAACTTCTTCGACACCTCGTCCGTCGAGAATGTAATTGACCACGTAAATGCTCGAAATCCTCAGGCGGTAATTGTCGTGAAATCGACGCTGCCCGTAGGGTTCGTAGCCCGATTGAAAGAGCAAAAGGGCATTGACAACGTGATCTTCTCCCCGGAGTTCCTGCGGGAGGGTAAGGCGCTTCACGATAATCTGCACCCAAGCCGCATCATCGTGGGAGAGCGCTCCGAGCGCGCGGAAGTCTTTGCTGCTCTGCTGCTTGAAGGAACGGTCGCTAAAGATGTCCCAATCATTTTCACCGACTCCACTGAAGCGGAAGCCATTAAGCTCTTTGCTAACACTTATCTCGCAATGCGGGTCGCTTTCTTTAATGAGCTTGATTCTTATGCGGAGATGCATGGGCTCGACTCCAGGCAGATCATCGATGGGGTATGCATGGATGCCAGAATCGGTGGGCACTACAATAATCCCTCCTTTGGCTACGGCGGCTATTGTCTTCCAAAAGACTCAAAGCAACTTCTGGCCAACTACCGGGATGTTCCTCAGAATCTGATCAGGGCCATCGTGCAGTCCAATTCCACACGGAAAGACTTCGTCGCCGATGCAGTGCTCGCCAAAAAACCTAAAGTAGTGGGTGTTTACCGTTTGATCATGAAAGCAGGGTCTGACAACTTCCGTGCTTCCAGCATCCAAGGGGTAATGAAGAGAATCAAGGCGAAAGGCGTGGAGGTGATCGTCCATGAACCTGTGCTGGCCGATGCCGAGTTCTATCGATCCAAGGTTGTCAACGACCTCGCGGATTTCAAGCGAACGTCGGATGTGATCATTGCCAATCGGATGGTGCCTGAAATTCAAGATGTAGCGGAGAAGGTCTACACGCGGGACCTCTTTGGGTCGGACTGAAGAGATCCACTCCGGGAAGCATGCGAGGAACACGTGATCAACAACTCTACATCGTCGACGCCGACGCATTCTCCTGCCAAAGGCGTGGGCGACACATCGAGTGCGGGCAGTCTAAAGAGAAAGACAGTGCGCGGCGGAGTGGTCGCTATGGGCGCTCAGATGATGAGTATTGCGATCCAGTTGTTGTCGACGGTCATTCTGTCGAGGCTGCTTCCATCGGAAGACTTCGGGATCATCGCCATGATCGTTGCTATCACGGCATTTATGGGGCTTTTCCGTGACATGGGGCTTTCGACCGCATCGATCCAGAAGCAGTCGCTCCAGTACGTGCAAGTGAATGCGCTGTTCTGGTTGAACGTCTTGGCCGGTAGCGTTCTCAGTGTGGCGACTGTCCTTCTAGCTCCCGCGCTCGCGTGGTTCTACAAGAAGCCGGAAGTAACGCCGGTGGCGGTGCTGATGTCGGTCACCTTCTTGGTATCCAGCGTCGGTGCGCAGCATGCCGCGCTGATGCAGCGTGAGCTTCGGTTCCTGCCCAAGGCTACGGCGGATGTTGCAGGGGCAGTGGTCAACTTCACGCTCGCCGTGTGCCTTGCGCTGTTGGGTTACCGTTACTGGTCGCTGGCGTGGGGAGTTGTGGCGGGCGCCTGCGTTACCACGGGTTTGTACTTCTATGGATCAAAATTTCGACCCGGACGTCCACGCCGTGCTGAAGGCCTTCGCGATCTGTTGGGCTTCGGTGCCAATGTTACCGCCTTCGAGGTTGTGAACTATTTCCACCGAAATCTCGACAACGTGCTCATCGGTCGAGTGTGGGGCGCATCGGCGCTTGGATTGTACAGTCGCGCATATCAGCTGATGATGCTGCCCATTGTCAGCCTCAGGACCCCGATCAACGCAGTTGCACTACCGGTGTTGAGCCGTCTGCAGAACGAGCCATCCCGATATCGCCATTACTATTGCGAAATCGCGTCCCTGCTCGGCATGCTCTCAATTCCGCTCATGCTGTTTCTGGCAATTAATGCCGATGATGTAGTGCAGGTGGCTCTCGGTCCTGGGTGGTCTGGGGTGGGCCCAATATTTGTCCTTTTGGCCCTCACAGGCTTGATTCAGCCCGTTGCCAGCTTGCGTGGTCTGGTCCTCTTGAGCTTGGGCAGGACACGAAAATACCTCGTATGGGGAGTACTAAATGCGGCCGTCGTTTGTCTGGGATTCTGCATCGGGGTGCGGTGGGGAGGGGTAGGAGTGGCCGCGGCGTATGCAATCAGCAATTATCTGCTTCTTTATCCATCAATCGTGTTCGCATTCAAAGAGAGTCCTCTTCGGGTCTCTGATTTCTTCGTCACCTTGGCTCGGCCAGTTCTGGCCGGGCTGATTGCGGTGGCCGCCAGTTGGGGCGCTCAGGGGTTGGCTGCAGATCATCCAGTGATTCTGCAGTTGATCTTCAAGGCAATTGTCTTTGGCTTGGTTTTCGCCGCCACTGCGTTGATCCTGCCCGGTGGAAAGCAGCAACTCACTGGCTATCTGGCGATCGTTAAGAGCCTGCGCAAATGAGAAACACAGTAATATGACAATTATTAGTAAGCAGATGAGGCGACGCCTCAAAGCTCTCGTGGAAACCTTTGATAACATCGCACTCAGGATGTCCGCTTCATCGAGGGTGGTAGCGGGCGTCTATTATCTCATCAAGGGCGATTACGGAAGGGAGCAACAAGCCTCCGCGGCTGGCAAGCTAGCGTATCGCGCTTCGCTGCGAAAGCCTGGTGCGAGCTCGAGCCTTCTCAGGAGAAATGTTCATCGCGTCGAGAAGGGGCTGTTGATGCGGCCGCGACGCGTGCCATTTGGTTTGAACTATATTGGAGAAACCGTTGCGGCCTATGCCACGACCGCGGCCGCGGGTCTCGAGCCGTGCGAGCTCCGATGGGCGACGGACGTGCTAGATGAATATATGGCGGTCACCCCGAGCCACCCGGCCGTGGATTCGCTACGGGTCCAGTTCAAAGCGGCCATTCCTGCCGGCGCAGCGAGCCCGTGTAAGGCAGAAGCGCTGATTCCCTATGTGCGCGACACGCATGCCGCGGCGCAGATTACCTATGAGGATATGTTGGCACTTGCCCGCTACCGGCGCTCGGTACGCTGGTTCCTTCCGGCGCCGGTGTCGCGCAGCGCTATCGATCGGGCGCTGCATGTCGCGGCTTACTCTCCGAGTGCGTGTAATCGTCAGCCCTTCAGATTCATGATTTTCGACGAACCAAAACTCGTCGAAAAGGTACTTGCTCTGCCAATGGGGACCGGCGGTTTCGGACACCAGGTACCAGCCGTGGCGGTCGTGGTTGGTCAGCAGAGGAACTACTTCGGAGAGCGGGATCGGCATCTCATCTATGTAGATAGCGCTCTGGCCTCCATGTCTTTTGTATATGGCCTTGAGGTGCAGGGGCTTGGCTCCTGCTGTATTAACTGGCCCGATGTGGAGCATCTCGAGCAGAGCATGCAGGACCTTTTGAAGCTCGACACTGATGAGCGGCCGATCATGCTGATAGCGATCGGCAAGCCTGACCCCGAGGGAATGGTAGCTCGTTCTGTGAAGAAGCCCCTTTCCATCGTCCGCACTTACAACTTTGAGTCAAATGAAGAATCTGATTGTTGAAATTAACGGCACGGGCACTCACAACCGCGGCGCTGAATTGATGGCAATTGCTATTGCTGATCGCCTGCGCACCACCTTTCCTGCCGTCCAGCTCGTGGTGTCACGTCAATTCGGCTCAGATGAGGAGCGCCGCAAGCACGGCTTGCTGACGACATGGGAGCATATTGGTAGGCTCGGCGGTCTGCGTAGCCTCGTGAACATGTGGAAGATGAAGGGCAGGACCGACGTCGTTTCACCGGCAGCAGTTGACGTCGTACTGGACGCATCTGGTTTCGCTTTCTCCGATCAATGGGGAGAGTCGCGGCCCCGCAAACTTGTGACCATGATGTCGCGCCGATATCGGCGAGGACAGACTCTCATTCTTATGCCGCAGGCGCTTGGAACCTTCAAACAGGAAGGTGTGGCGCTGTGGTCGCGCCGTCTGATGCAGCGCGCCGTCCTGGTCTGTGCGCGCGATTCACAATCCAAAGCCGCCGTAGAAGCGCTCGGCGATTGCACCGCGCTGCGACAGTATCCCGATTTTACGGTCGCCGTGGCCCCGGCAAATGGCGTCGCCCGTGCGTTCGATGACGAATTCGCGGCTATCGTTCCCAACGTCCGGATGCTTGATAAGACGGGGCTTGGGAGTGCGTATCTCGCGTTTCTGCGTCACGCCATCGATGAGATTCGACGCAATGGTATACGCCCGGTAATTGTTCTACATGACGCTGATGAGGACAGGGCAGTGGTAGGGGCGCTGGGGAGCGACTTCAGTTCGGTTGATGTCGTCACGGACGACGACCCTCGCGTTCTGAAGGCAATCCTGGGGCAGGCGGAGTTTGTCATCGGTTCAAGGTTCCATGCGTTGGTGAGCTCGATGTCCCAAGGGGTTCCTTGCATCGGTGCAGGGTGGTCTCATAAATACCCGGAGCTCTTCGCTGATTTCGACTGCTCGGAACTGCTCATGGCCGACCTAGAAGACCTTGAACGGCTCGGGGCTCTGGTGGCAGCGCTTTCGACCGCCGAAACCCGATCATCCAAGTCGTCCCGGATTAAGAAGGCAGCAGATGAGCTGAAGTCGCGCTGCGAAAGTATGTGGCTGGAAGTTGAAGCCCATATTCGATCGCGCCAATGAGGAATAGCCGTTTGTATAAATTCGGGAGCTGTGTTGCGTGGAAAGCATAATGGACGTCACTGTTGTGATTCCGACCTACAACGATGGAAAGCGAGTTTCGATGTGCGTGGATGCACTTCGGAAGCAATCCTATCAGGGCAGCTTTGAAGTCATCGTGGTGGATAATGGATCGTCCCGCGATGTCGCAAAGTTTGCTCAGGACGACCCGATTGCTAGGGTGGTCTCGGAGCCGGAGGCAGGTTCTTACTCGGCCAGAAATGCGGGGATACGGCAGGCTCGGGGTCGCATAATTGCCTTCACCGATTCGGATTGCCTCCCTGGCCCCAATTGGTTGAAGGCCGCCGTGGATATGATCGATGGCGGTAGTGCTGACTTGGTTGCTGGGCGAGTGGAGATCTTCTTCAAGGACCCGGCGCGGCCCACTTCGGTGGAGCTCTATGAGCATCGCTTTTCCTTCCGTCAGCACGAGAGCGTCCCTCAAGGTTGGGCGGTCACGGCAAATCTCGTGGTGAAGGCATCGGTCTTCGACGCTATTGGTCCATTCAACGCAAAGACCTTCTCCGGTGGAGATGCCGAGTTTACACGCCGAGCTGTCAATGCCGGATTCAAGCTGCAGTATGGCCATGAAGCCTCCCTCGCTCATCCCGCTCGCCGTACGTTGGCGGAGATAAGCCAGATGAGACGCCGTCATGTTGGCGGCTTCTATCGTCTGAGCAAGACCGACGCGAGCTATAGCTCCATGTTCTCTGCCAAAGGAATACTTAAGGACATTGCATATCCTGCGAAAGCGGCTGCGCTGCTGGCCAAGGATGTCGCCGAAGGGACTCAGACGCTCTGGCGCTCCATCCGAGTCCTATTGGTGGTTTCGCATACCCGTTGGTATCGAGCGGCCCTTAAGATTGGCTATGCCACAGGGCTGAAGCGAAGCTATGAGCGCTGAGTGCTCAATGTGAAGAGAATCCTCGTCGTTTCGAACATGTATCCTTCACCGCGGGATCCAGCCTTCGGCATCTTCGTTGAGCGTGTCTCTTCGCAGATGGTCGATTGTGGGCATGACGTCACGTTCGCTGTTCGCCGCGCATCGCGATGGAAAATGATGTCCTACTTGCGCTTCTTCATCCACGCGTTCGCAAAGGTCCTCTTCTTCAAGGTTGATCTCATATACGTACATTTCGTAACTCATTCCTACATACCGGTGATGCTTGCGCTTTTGTTTAGGAGGGTGCCTCTCGCCGTACACGTGCACGGCGCCGACATCATCTCTGACAAAGAACAGTCACGGTTGGCCACTCGCTGTTTCAGCATCGTGAGGCGTGCTGCGCTTGAGCGCGCCGCGCTCATCGTCGCTCCATCGAACTACTTCCGCGATCTCGTCTCGGAGCGGTTTCCTTCGGTGAAGAAGAAGATCGTGGTATCTCCGTCCGGTGGGGTGAACTTGGCTGCGTTTAGTGATGCAAAGTCAAGCGCTCGAGTTCGGGGCGAGTTGATGTTTTTCGGTCGGCTCATGCTTGGAAAGGGTGTGATGCTTCTGATTCCTGCTGTCGAGGCGGTGCGGGCTCGACGCGCGGATCTTGAGATCAGCGTTGTGTTCGCGGGCGACGGTCCCGCACTGCCCGCACTTTCTGAGCAGGCGAAGGCATCGTCAGTCCCGGTGCGGTTCCTTGGTGCGGTCGATCCGGACAGGGTTCCGGTGGTGCTTTCCACGGCCACTGCGTTGGTGTTCCCCTCGTTTCGCAAGGGTGAAAGTCTGGGGCTGGTGGCGCTGGAGGCGATGGCATGCGGGCGGCCCGTGATCGCAGCGCGTAGTGGTGCCATGGAAGAGATCGTCCTGGACGGCGTCACTGGGGCACTCTTTGACGTCAATGATGTCCATGGGCTGTCACTCGCAATCGAAAGCATGTTGACCTTGGATGATCATGCCTGGCAACGAGTATCCGACGCGGCTTTGCGTCGTGTGGAGGCATTTGATGCAAGGCGTGTCTCCCTCCAGCTTTCGGAGGCTCTGTGTCGCGTCTTCTGAATTTCATGCCGCGGGAAGCCAATTTCTACTGCAGACATCATGATGGCCGCTCTTGATATGACTTATTCACCCTACTCATCTGCTGGGTCGCAGTCCGTCGGAATGATGCGCTGGATCGAGTTGGCGATTCTCTGGGGAACCCCCTTAATGATCGTAGTTGATACGATCAACGGCGGGCTTCTTCGTGGCGGCGGCGTCGAAGGTGTCTCGCAAGTGATCAAGGTTGCGTATATCGGCCTGCTTGCGATCTGCGCTGTCCGTAGTCGATCCGGCCTTCTCACGCTTACAGTCTGCGTGATCTCCAATGTGCTGTTTTTGAGCGTCCATGCACTGGCAGCTGAGGGTTTCTCGGCGATCACACTCGATCTACAGTGGCTACTGCGCTTCAATATGATGTGGCTTGGCTATCACTTCTTTCGCCGTAGTGTGGAGAGGGGCGTGCTTCCACTGCGGTACTGCTTTCGCGTGTTCTGTTTCGTTTCGCTTGTGCTGGGGTTGAATCTAATTCTTGGCACATTGGGCTACGGTTATTCACAATACGGTAAGTATGCTGACGCCGACCAGATCGGTGCTGTCGGGTTCATCTATGCCGGTAACGAGATGTCCTACTTGATGCTGCTATGCCAAGTTATGGTATGTGGCTGGATTTATCATTCCCGAGGCGGCACGGGTAAATACCTCTTGGTCTGCGCCCTTTTCGTATTGGCGTCCATATTGAAGGCCACAAAGGTCGCGATGCTTGGAAGCTTGCTGGTCGCAGTCGCCTTCCCGGTTATGGAGGTGATTAAGGGAATGGTCACGCTGAAACTTAAGTCTTGGCGGGGGCTCGTCCTGTCTGCCGGCATGATCATTTCTATCGTTGTTGCACTGCCCGGCATTGTGTATCTCATTGAAAAGACCGGCTTGCTGCGTCGCATTGAGTACTTCATGGATGAGTACGGATTGCTGTTCACCATCTTTAGTGGGAGAGAGCAATTTCTTGCCGACTTCTTGGACAGGGTATGGCCCAAGTACTCCTGGTGGGAGGTGCTTGTGGGCGTGGGTCGTCAGCGAATGCTCTCGATGCTTGGCAGGCCGGTTGAGATCGATCTTTTTGATCTTCTGGGCGCCTTCGGCATCGCGGGCGCTCTCATCTACTATGGCTTCTTCCTGAAGCGCTTGGCGGCGGGCTTTGTAGGGATGCGCGAGCAGCAGGCAGACCTTGCTACGATCCAAGTCGTCAGCATTATGTTGCTTTTGGCAATCAGCATGACCGCCGGTCATGTTATCTACAGCGGATTGGCCGCACCCTACATTGCGTTGGCAGTTGGTACCTGCTCGGCGCGGTTGTTCGTGCGATGAGTCACAGACCATTTTTGGCGTGTGACGGGATTCTGCATAGTCTTGAGATTTGGAGGGTGGGTTGATGGCACGAGTTAGAAAGGTTCTCGCTGTCGCATCGGGTGGTGGACACTGGATTCAACTGCTGCGGATGCGCCCAGCGTTCGCCGGTTGTGATGTCAGGTTCGTAACCACAATTGAGGGCCTGGCTTCCAAGGTTGCTCCGGTTCGTTGCGATGTTGTTCCCGACGCAAGCATGGACTCGAAGGCGCGCTTGATACTGATGTCCATGCATGTCCTATGGCTAGTCCTGGCGTTCCGCCCCCATGTGGTCATCTCAACTGGCGCGGCGCCTGGTTTCTTTGCCTTGGTCTTTGGCAAGCTGGTTGGTGCTCGTACGATCTGGATCGACAGCATCGCCAATGCTGATGAGCTGTCTCTGGCCGGACGCAAGATTGAGCGGTGGGCGGATCATTGGCTTACACAATGGCCGGAGCTCTCGAAACCGGACGGTCCCCATTACATCGGGAATGTGCTGTGATCTTTCTTACGGTTGGAACACAACTTGGCTTTGATCGTCTGGTGCGCCAAGTCGATGAGTGGGCAGCCGCGTCCGGAATCGAAGTCTTTGGTCAGATTGGTCCTGGGCAATACATCCCTTCCCATTTTCGCTTCGAGCAGTTCGTCCACCCGTCCGAGTTTGAGCGGAGGATGGTTGAGTCCGAGTGCATCGTGTCCCATGCTGGAATGGGGACCATCCTTTCGGCTATGCAGTATGGAAAGCCAGCCTTGCTGATGGCTCGCAGGGCCTCACTGGGCGAGCATAGAAATGAGCATCAATTGTCGACTGCGAGAAAGTTCAAGGACGTATCCTCGTTCCGTTTCGTCGAGACTGCCGCGGACATGGCTAAGGGCTACGAACAGCTCATTGGCGGCCCGGCCGTCCCAGGGGCGGCAGGGGCAGCCGCAGCCAACGATGATTTCCTGCGAAATTTGCGCGAGCTGATCCGCCTATGACTATGTCCATAGTCTTGTCGCGCTCTGCGCTCCATGCCGTGCTCACTGCACTCTTGGCCGCGTTGCCAGCATCCGCAGCGGTTGCAATGCAGGGAGGGCGATCGCAGACGGAGTGGCTGGCCGAGAGACCATTTTCCTACTCCGTTCATGGTAATGAGCGGGCGGAGTACCGATTTGAATGGCGGCGTGACGACTGGGATGGCACCCGCCGTGCGAAGGGCACGGAGTTAAAGACGAAGCCCATGACCGGTCCGAGGCGACAGAAGGTCTCCTTCGAGTTCTGGGTCAACGCGGACGACTATGTGGGTGATTCCAAGCTTGCAATAATCATGCAGTATCACAGCTATCCAGACGAGCATCTTGGGGAGGGGTGGCGCAATCCTATCTCTAGTCTCCTGATCAGGGATGGGCTGCTGCAATACGACTATCGCTCAAGTATTGAGCAGGTCACGCCTAAAGTGGGTAACAAATATCAGTACACCAGCTTTAGGGCAATCAAGCTCGGCGCCCCTCGATGGGGTGCCTGGAACTCAGTGCGCTTCGAGCAGGTCTTCGATCCGTCTAGAGGAGTTGTCGAGATTTTTCTTAATGGGGAAAAAGTATCTGTTGACCCGGCAAAGATAGGATTCAATGATAGGCGTGGGCCATTCCTTAAATTCGGTCTTTACTGCCCGGGTGGTTCCGACAAATCGCGGAAAGTGATTCGCTTCCGCAACGTCATGGTTGACGGAAAGTCGCTGTCCGGGACCTGGTGAGCCATCAGGTAGCTGGTCACTTCGGTGTAACGCGTTGTGCTCTCCGGAGTGAACGCATATGTCGTAAAGAACGGGGTCAGTCTTTGATCTTGTCTAGATTGTCGTAGAAGAGAGTTGTGTCACGCTCACTGGTGATGCCATAGAGTGCATATTTCCTGCCTAGCATGGCCCCGCCGTCGCGGATGAGTGGGTTCCACACGATGGTGGCGCTCGCACGGTTCGATCTGGGCAAGATGGTGTCGAACGGAATCGAGAAGTATATTCCCTTGTCGAAGCTTCCCTCGCCGAACTCGCGAGCTGATACGTTCGTCTTGGTGGCGTATGCGCCCATCGTGACGCCATTCTTGAAGGAACGCGCGAGGTTCACGGTGGCGCCGTAGTCGCCAGCCAGATAGCGGCCTGCACTGAGCGAGCCGACCACGCGCTGATCATGATCGAAGGCGTAGTAGAGCGAAGCATGGCCAGTGGTCATGCTGTAGTCCCGCAAGCCAGTGAGCTGGTCGTAATCGCGCTGTCGTACCCAGTTGACGTTTGCGCCGACTGCCCAGGCTTCGCCAAGAGGGCGATACAGGATTTCTCCGCCAACGCCGGCGTACATCCATTCCAGATAACCGGCGTAGACCATGCCGTAAGTATCTTTTCCAAGTCTGCTGGCGGCGGTGAGTTGGAGATTCGGAACAGTGATGTCCGAGTCAACCATGTACTTGCGGAGATCCGTTCGCACCCGCGGAAGTCGGCTCGGGGCGTTGTACTTGAACTTGTCGTAGTTGTTCAGCAAGTTGCCGCTTACAGTGCCGGTCAACCATACGTTGGGACTGAAGAAGATGCTGCCGGTGTAGTTGGCTGCGATCTGATAGAGGATAAACCCATCGGGGCCACCGACACTCTGGCGGTAGCCCACGTTAAAGCCTCCGCCAAAGCGCTGAAGTGGCGCTCGATACAGTGGTCGCCGTTGCAGTTGCGAGGGATCCGAAGTCTCGACCCCAAGCTTGAGAGCGTCCAGGTCCGACCGATCCTCAACGTAGTCGACAAAGTGTTGGCGCTTGATACTGGTTTCGACAATGGGCATGCCAAGCCGGACGCTGGCAAATGTGAGCCAATCTACTGAAGAGTCAAGCTCATTATGCAAAATGCGCGCTGCGCGTCCCATGCCCTTAGATGCATGGAAGTAGCGAAGTTGGGAGCCGGTGACGACGATTTCCGAACCTCGGCGAGAAATCTCGTCCACGCGGTATCCAGCGTTGGTGCGCAGGCGGCGCGCAATGTCTTCCCAATGCTCTTGTTCCGTCATCGCCGCCGTCTGTTCATTGGAAACTTCGAGCGAGGAGCTATTGTCTCTAATCGTCTGTGTAGCATGCCCGGTAGCTGCGGCAACAGATGTCGATGTGGCTGCGTTGACAGATGCCGCCAGCGGTTCAGGCGGGAGATCGAACGGTTTGGGCGCCGCACGGGCGCGACCTGGGTTGCCGCGAAGAGTCACAGCAAACATGGCAGCGTCGCCACGTTCCCAAGCAGCGGTGAACTGCACGTTCTGGTTGAGGGTGTAGACCAATCCGACATTGACCGGCGTGTTCTGGGGCAGGTTGTTCTTTCTGGGCTCGTGCTTGTAGTCATTGCCGTCATATTCCAGTTTGACGAGCAAGGATTCCCAAGGAGTCTGGTAACTAATCCCACCGAAGACGCCTACGCGTCCTCGAAACATCGAGCTCACTCCGAATTTGCCGGCGTTGTTGATGTCGCTCGTTGGCATCGGGCGAGTATCGAAGCGGTCATCAATGGCACCCAATGGATTACCAATGTCGCCGCGGTTGCCAATGTAGCCGGTCGCAAAACCCAAGCTCGCATCGATGGGGCCAAAACGCTTGTTGGCGACCATGTATTCGCTTGAGAACAGGCCGGTACCGCCAAGGTCTCTGATGCCGAAAGCGACCTCGGGCAACCATCGGCTTTCTTCCCAGAGGCGCAGCTTGAAGTCGATCGATTTGTCCTTGTAGTTCTGGTCCCCGCTTACATTCGGGTTTCCATATCTGATGTTGGACACATTGATATAGCGGAACGATCCCTCCAGCCATGGGAACGGCTGCATCGTCAGGTTGTAGCGGCTGTAAGGCGAGTTGTGCGAGGCAGTAAAGCTGATCTCGCCGTCATCGGCCATGCGAGCACTCGGCGTCTGCAACAAGCCCATGCCGCCCCATTCGCTTGCTGTAGCGGGCGGCGCTTCCTGCGCATGCAGGCAGGCGGATGTCGCCAATGCCAATGCTGAGAAGGCCAAGGTAGCGAAATGTCTGGAACGGACGTGCATCAAGGTGCTACTCGCGGATTGGGCAGCGGCTGCGTCGCGAGGAATGCGGCGAACTGCGTGTTGAACTCTGGATCGATGTCTTTCATCAGTCTTGCGGCGATGGGGACATAGATCGTGCCGCCAGGTGCGACGGCCTGCAGGTCTGCGCGGTTCCACAGCGCAATACCGATGATCTGTACGTGTCCATCCGGCTGGATCACGTGGACTTCGTCCTTGTCTGCCACGCGGTTCGATGGGCATGCAGCCAGATAATGGGTGACATCCGCGGTAGGTCGATGCGGAAGCTCGCAGGCCTGATCCAGCGCGCCCACGACGCGAACGGTGTCTGGCCTGGCGGGGTACCGCACTATGTCCGACGGCATGGCGACCGGGTTGGATGACTTGCGCGTCTGCATCAGGCGCGGCTCGAGCTCTGCCACCACCCGGCCAGTTGCTGGAAGGTCGGTCAGTTGCCTTGAAAGGCTGGAGGCAAGTTTGCTGGCTGCTTCGTCCTGGCTCTGCTGCAGCACCTTCAGGTCGTAGAGCAACCCGGCCTTGAGGCGTACCTGTTGGACGCGCGCGCTTTCGCGCAGCAGCGAGGCACCCGTAACGTAGCTGTCCGGCCTGGGCATGGCGGCGATCAGGGCATCCGCCAGGCGCGCTCCTGCAGGCAGGGCGTATACGCCAGGCGCATTGACCGCGCCCTCAACGGTAACTTCTACCGTATCGGCCACGGGCTGCGCCGCAGCCTCATGTGCGATGAAGAAGGGCAGGGTGGAACACAGGATCAGGCAGTAGCGCAGCATGGTCATTGGCCAGGGCGGAAGGGTTTGAGCTGCTCGGTCTCCACGGCATAGCCGGGGGCGAGGTACTGGCGGCTCTTCCAGATGAACCCGGAGCGCTCATCCACCCAATAGATATTCGTCTCTCGGAAACCAGGGCCGGAGAGCTTCTCTTCATAGCGCACCAGACTGAGTGGGCGTTCCAGGATGACCACCTTCTCGGGGCCGACCTTCGTGAGCGTGCCCGTCACCGGTACGCTCATTTGATATGCCGGGATCCAGTCGTACTCGCGCTGCACGCGGGAAGCGCCCTGCAGTGAGCCGAGATCATCGAATGGCGATGGCCCGGTGATGCGCGCGGCGTAGCTGCGGCCGATGCCCGAGGTCGCACTGACCAGGCCGTTGCCCTGCAGGTAGAAGACTGCGTCGCCGCCGGCGATCCATGCTTGGCGCCCTGCATCCACGAACCCGAGCACGAGGACGCCATTGACGTCCGGTGCGCGCAACTGCAGCTGCGGGAAGCGCACAGCTGCGACCTGTGCGGGGGTCGCGCTCGGCTTGGAAATGAAGATCAGGCGCAGCGCGTCGGCGCTGGAACGGCTCACGGTCGTGCAGCTGCTGGTCAAGGCGGCAAGGGCCACCAGCGCAGCGATGCCAATGGCGCGGCCCCACCCGCCACGCGCGTTGAAGCGCGTGGCGTCATGCTGCATAGGACGCATGTTAGTTCCCGACTTCGCTCTCGGTACGAGCGGCGGTGTAGAGGATGTTGGTGAACGGCAGCAGCTGGTTCACGAAGCGGTTCCAGCGCGTTACGCCTGCGGCGCCCACGAACACCACGTCGCCGGGCTGCAGCATGAACTGGCTGCCCACGGCGAATGCGGTGGGTGAACGGGCTTCCAGGTGGTAGATCACCGACGGTGCCTTCTGTAGGTCCTTCGACCCGCGGATGACATACACCGCATTGCCATTCGAGGTGGCCTGGGTGAGGCCGCGGGCGCGGCCGATCGCCTGGTTCAGCGAAATGTCGGACGTGCGGAAGCTAAAGGCACCGGGCTGGGTGACTTCACCCACGACGAAAATCTCTTTCCGATCCAGATACGGCACGTAGATCGAGTCGCCGTTCTTCAGGTAGATCGGTCGGCCGCCATGCTGGCGGGCGACGGTTTCGATGTCGATCGAGTAGGTGACGCCGTCGCGGCTGAGCTGGATGCCGGAAAGATCGGCCTGGCTGGCATTGAGGCCGGCCTGGCTGATCGCATCGGAGAGCGTGAGCGGCGTTGTCGTCAGCGGGACCGAGGTCGAGCGCTCGGCAGCGCCGGTGATCCAGACGCGCTGGCTGGCGTAGGTCAGCACCGAGGTATCCACCTGCGGCGCCTCGATGTACTTGGCCAACCGCTCGGTGATTTCCGCGCGAAGCTCTACCGGGGTCTTGCCGGCCGCCTGCACTTTGCCGATGTACGGGTAGAAGAGTGTGCCGTCGCCCTGCACCAGTCGCCCGGCCAGGTTGCCTTGCTGCTGCGAACCGGCAGGCACGGTCAGCTCCGGGTGGTCCCACACGGTGATGTACAGCATGTCGCCGGGGCCTACACGGTAGGGCTCGGCCTGATAATCCAGCAGTGCAGCCGGCAGTACCTGTTCGGCCTGGGACGCATCGTTCATGGCGATGAGCTTCGGCGTGATCGGGATCATCTCAAGGCGACCGTCTTCGCTGGAGCGGTTCGCTGAAACGTCGCTGTGGCGCAGGTGTTGGCCGGGGGCCAGCATACAGCCGGACAGGAGCAGGGTCGCCGCGATGGCGGCCGGCAGGCACAGGGGCTTCATCATCATCTTCATCAAGGTTTTACGGCAGGCATAAAAAACCCTCGCCAAGCTGGGCCCGGCGAGGGCTTGAGTGCGGAACTAAGAGCGATTAACCGCCCGTGCCGCCGGTACCACCCGTGCCGCCGGTGCCGCCCGTACCACCGGTGCCGCCCGGGCCGCCCGGGCCGCCGGGGCCACCTTCGTTGCCGCCCGGATCCTTTTCACCGCTCGAGCTGTCGCCGCCGATGCTGTACAGCACGGCTGCCGCTGCGATGGAGGCACCCACGGTTGCTACGACTGCGGTGGTGGAGTATGCGGAGGCTTCGGCACCTGCCACTTCGGTGGCGGTTTCCGGCTCAGCAGCGGGGGCATCCTGGGGGGCAGCCATCACCGGAGAGGCGGACAGGCCCACCAGGGCCAGCACTGCGATCGTCTTCTTAAACATGAGGGGTCTCCTACTCCGTTAGGGAAAATAGCCCGTCTATGGTGACCAGCCGGGAAGCAAGAGTCAACCCACACTGAATGAGGGGAGGCCGTTGCACCAGATTGCAAGCAGGCCAGCGGCCGCCGATGATGAAACCCGCCCAAGGTGGGCCGCCTGTGGAGGCATGATGAGGACTGCATCCGTGAACATGCGCCGGTCGAGCGTGCCGCTGCTCTTGATTGCCGCCAGCCTGGCCGCATGTTCCACCTCGGAGCGCTTGGGCGATGCCCAGGTAAGGCCCATGGACCGACCGGAATGCCAGGTCGGCAGCCAGCGCCGCGATCTGGATGCCGGAGTGCCGGCGCTGATCGGTGGCACGGGGTGCCGCGGCAATCCGGACGCGACGCAACCGCTTAACCGACAACCGGCCAACGCCGTGGAGCTGGGTAGAAAGCATGACTGAAGCAACACCGGTAGCCGCCGTGCGGCTGGACGTGTGGCTGTGGGCCGCACGGTTTTTCCGGACCCGCAGCCTGGCCAAACAGGCGGTGGAAACCGGCAAGGTGGACGTGGCCGGGCAGCGTCCGAAATCCTCGCGCGCGGTGCGCGTGGGCGAAGCGCTGCAGATCAGCCGTGGCGATGAAGTGTTCGAGATCGAGG
Source organism: Stenotrophomonas sp. TWI809 (assembly GCF_039673205.1). NCBI lineage: Bacteria > Pseudomonadati > Pseudomonadota > Gammaproteobacteria > Lysobacterales > Lysobacteraceae > Stenotrophomonas > Stenotrophomonas sp. TWI809. The sequence continues at coordinate 80,430 of NZ_JBDJLE010000016.1, forward strand.
TCCGTGGCCTGAGCGATATGCGCGGCCCGGCACCGGTGGCGCAGCAGTTATATGTCGAAAGTGAAACGTCGCTGGCTCGCCGCGCGGAGGTGCGCCTGCAGCGTGCGGCGGCGAAGAACGGTTACCTGCCGCCGGAGCACAAGCCGGACAAGCGTGCGCGTCGATTGATCCGTGCGCTGGGCGATCTGGACGCGCTGTGAGGGGCGCCCTGCAGAAATGAAAAGACCGGGCCAGTGGGCCCGGTCTTCGTGTGTGCCTGCGACAGCGGATCAGCGCAGGTCGTAGCGGTCCAGCTCCATCACCCGCGCCCAGGCAGCGACGAAGTCGCGAACGAACTTCTTCTCGCCGTCCGCGCTGGCGTAGACCTCGGCCAGTGCACGCAACACCGAGTTCGAGCCGAACACCAGGTCCACGCGGCTGCCGCTCCAGCGCTGCGCGCCGGTGCTGCGGTCGCGGCCGCTGTAGCCATCGCCGTTGGCCACCCACTGCGTGCGCATGTCGAGCAGGTTGACGAAGAAGTCGTTGCTCAACGTGCCGACGCGATCGGTGAACACGCCGTCCTGGCTGCCGCCGACGTTGGTGCCGATCACGCGCAGGCCACCGACCAGTGCGGTCATTTCCGGGGCGGTCAGCGTGAGCAGCTGTGCGCGGTCGATCAGCATCGCCTCGGCAGGCACGGCGTAACGGCCCTTGACGTAGTTGCGGAACCCATCGGCGTACGGTTCCAGCACCGAGAACGAGTCGACATCGGTCTGCGCCTGGCTGGCATCGGTGCGGCCCGGGTTGAACGGCACGCTCACCTCATGGCCACCGGCCTTGGCCGCCTGCTCGACGCCGACATTGCCGGCCAGCACGATCAGGTCGGCCAGCGACACCTGAGCACCGCCATCGCCCTTGAAGCCGCTCTGGATCTTCTCCAGCGCGGCCAGCACCTTGCCCAGCTGCTGCGGCTGGTTGACCGCCCAGTCCTTCTGCGGGGCCAGGCGCACGCGCGCACCATTGGCGCCACCGCGTTTGTCCGAACCGCGGAAGGTGGACGCCGACGCCCACGCGGTGGAGACCAGCTCACCTACGCTCAGCCCGGCCGCAGCAATCTGCTGTTTCAGCGAGGCAATGTCCTGCGCGCTGATCGTGGCCTGGGGGGCTGCCGGCACCGGATCCTGCCAGACGAATTCTTCGGCCGGAATCTCCGGCCCCAGGTAGCGTGCGCGCGGGCCCATGTCGCGATGGGTCAACTTGAACCACGCACGGGCGAAGGCATCGGCAAAGGCCTGCGGGTCGGCCAGGAAGCGACGCGAGATCTTTTCGTACGCCGGGTCCACCCGCAGCGACAGGTCGGTGGTGAGCATGGTCGGGCGATGCTTCTTCGACGGATCGTGCGCATCGGGAATGATCGCCTCGCTGTCCTTGGCTACCCACTGGTGCGCACCGGCCGGGCTCTTGGTCAGCTCCCACTCGTGGCCGAACAGGATCTCGAAGAAGTCGTGGCTCCACTGCGCCGGTGTGCGCGTCCAGGTCACTTCCAGGCCACTGGTGATGGTGTCGCCGCCCTTGCCGGTGCCGAATCGGTTGGCCCAGCCCAGGCCCTGGCTTTCCAGCCCGGCCGCTTCTGGTTCCACATCGACGTTGTCGGCCGGGCCGGCGCCGTGAGTCTTGCCGAAGCTGTGGCCACCGGCGATCAGGGCGACGGTTTCCTCATCGTCCATGGCCATGCGGCCGAAGGTATCGCGGATGTCGAATGCCGCCTTGAGCGGATCGGGGTTGCCGTCCGGGCCTTCCGGATTGACGTAGATCAGGCCCATCTGCACGGCGGCCAGCGGGTTCTCGAGATCGCGTGAGTGGATGTCGCCGTCCGCGTCGTCATCGGAGACCAGCACACCGTGGTCTTCCTGCACGCCTTCAGAGCCGTGCGCATACCGCACGTCGCCGCCCAGCCAGGTGGTTTCGCGGCCCCAGTACACGTCCTGGTCCGGTTCCCAGGTATCGGGGCGGCCGCCGGCGAAGCCCAACGTCTTGAAGCCCATCGATTCCAGTGCGACGTTGCCGGTCAGCACCAGCAGGTCGGCCCAGGAGATTGCCTGGCCATACTTCTGCTTGATCGGCCACAGCAGGCGGCGGGCCTTGTCCAGGCTGACATTGTCCGGCCAGCTGTTGAGCGGTGCGAAGCGCTGCTGGCCGCGGCCGGCGCCACCCCGGCCATCGCCGATGCGGTAGGTGCCGGCGCTGTGCCAGGCCATGCGCACGAACAGGCCGCCGTAATGGCCGAAGTCGGCTGGCCACCAGTCCTGCGAGTCGGTCATCAAGGCCTTGAGGTCGGCCTTGAGCGCGGCGTAATCCAGGCCCTTGAAGGCCTCGGCGTAATCGAAGGTGTCATCCAGCGGCTGTGAGCGGCTCGAGTGCTGGTTGAGCAGATCCACCCGCAGCTGCTTGGGCCACCAGTCCCGGTTGGTGGTGGCATCGCCGACGAGGGCGTGGTTGAACGGACACTTGGCTTCGCTTTTCATGGGTATCTACCTGTGTACTGGCGAACGTGGCCACCATCGGCGTGGGGAGGCGATGGCGACGTCGGGAAGGTTGCCCGCACACCTGGCCGTAAAGCACCGCGATGTGAAGGCGTGCCCACACGGTAATCACTGCCGTTCATTCGGTACATTCGAATGAATCAACCAATGCGATAGGCGCAGGCTATTTCGAGCGATTGCCTTCAGCGCTTGCCGAACAGACCGCCGCCGAGCTTGAGCAGATCGCCGACGCCCAGCTGCCCATCTCCGTCCTGGTCCAGCACGGAGGTCAGCAGGCCACCGCTGTTGGCGCTCTGGGCTTCCTGGCCGAGGGCCTGGCTGAGCTGGCCGGGGCTGGCGTTGCCGCCGCTGGCGAAGCGCTGGGCCAAATAGGACATCACGATCGGCGCAAGGATCGCGAGCAGCTGGCTGGTCTTGCTGCTGTCCAGCCCGGTGGCCTGGCTCAGGCCCTGGGTGGCACGGTCAGTGTTGCCGCCGAAGACGTGGCCGAGGATCCCGGCACCGTTGGTGGCATTGCCGCCACCGCCGCCCAGCACGCTGCCGACCAGCCCGCCCAGATCGAAGCCGCTCCCGGCACCGGCCGGCGCATGATCACGCTGCAGCGCGCCCAGCAGTGCCTGTGCGCCTTGAGGTTCCTGCGCATTGCGGCCCATCGCGCCGAGCAGCAGGGGCAGGGCGGCGCCGACCGCGGTGCTGGCCTGGTTGGGGTCGATGCCCAGCTGCTGGGATACCTGCTGCAGGCCTTGGCCCTGCTGCAGTTGCTGGAAGAGGGACGCGGCAAGTGATTCGGTATTCACGGCGGACTCCAGGGCAGGGATGGGGACCGCCCGAGCATAGCGCTGCGTTCACTACGGGAATGCGAAGAATCCACGCGGGCCCGCGCGGACACCCGACCAACGGTCGGGTGCTACCGGCTCTGCGGGGAGCCGGCCAGCGGCCGGCACTACCGCGCTGTGGCGGTAGGCCACGACCGTTGGTCGTGGCCAGCCCGGACGCTCCCTCAGAGCAGCGTCTTCAACCGGTACAGCGCTTCCAGTGCCTGCTTCGGGGTGAGCTCGTCCGGATCGATCGCGGCCAGCGCATCCTGTGCGGCGGTATTGGGTGCGTTGAACAGCCCGAACTGCTGCGGTGCATCCAGCGCCTGCGCGGCCACCACGGCGGACTGCGTCTCATGGCTGCGCTGCTCCAGCTCGGCCAAACGGCGCCGCGCCTGGGCGACGGTCGATTTCGGCAGGCCGGCCAATGCGGCCACCTGCAGGCCGAAGCTGCGGTTGGCCGGGCCATCCTTCACGGCGTGCATGAACACCAGCGCGTCGCCGTGTTCCACCGCATCCAGGTGCACGTTGGCGATGCCGCTGGCGCCGCCTTCGTGCTGTTCGTCGGCCAGCGCGGTCAGCTCGAAGTAATGCGTGGCGAACAGCGTGTAGCAGCGGTTCTGGTAAGCCAGATGCCGTGCGACCGCATCGGCCAGTGCCAGGCCGTCGTAGGTGGACGTGCCGCGGCCGATCTCGTCCATCAGCACCAGCGACTGTGCGCTGGCGTGGTGCAGGATGTAGCTGGTCTCGGCCATTTCGACCATGAAGGTCGACTGTCCACGGGCCAGATCGTCGCCGGCGCCGATACGGGTCAGGATGCGGTCGATCGGGCCGATCACCGCGCGGCTGGCCGGCACGAAGCTGCCGATGTGGGCCAGCAGCACGATCAGTGCGTTCTGGCGCATGTAGGTGGATTTACCGCCCATGTTCGGGCCGGTGATGACCAGCATGCGGCGGTCGGGATGCAGGTCCAGATCGTTCGGTTCGAACGGCTGCTCGCGTACCGCTTCGACCACCGGATGACGCCCGCGCTCGATCTTCAGGCACGGCCCGGTCTCCAGTTCCGGTCGCGCCCAGTCCAGGGCCTGCGCGCGTTCGGCGAAGCCGGCCAGCACATCCAGCTCGCTCAGCGCGGCGGCGCACTGCTTGAGCGGCTCCAGCCCGCTGGCGAGGATGTCCAGCAGTTGTTCGTACAGGAACTTCTCGCGGGTCAGCGAGCGTTCCCGCGCGGACAGCACCTTGTCTTCGAAGGACTTCAGTTCTTCGGTGATGTAGCGCTCGGCATTGGTCAGCGTCTGGCGGCGCGTGTAATGCACCGGCGCCTTCTCCGACTGCCCCTTGCTGATTTCGATGTAGTAGCCGTGCACGCGGTTGTAGCCGACCTTCAGCGTGGCGATGCCGCTGCTGATGCGCTCGCGCTGTTCCAGATCGATCAGGAACTGGTCCGCATGCGTGGAGAGGCGACGCAGCTCGTCGAGCTCGGCGTCGTAGCCTTCGGCGATGACGCCGCCATCGCTGAGCTTCAGCGGCGGGGTCGGGGCGATCGCGCTGGCCAGCAGATGCGCGCATTCGTCATGCGAGCCCAGCGCATCGTGCAGCGCGATCAGCCGCGGCGAATCCAGCGGGGCCAGCACCGCGCGCACCTCGGGGAGCAGGCCCAGGCCATCGCGCAGCGTGGAGAAATCGCGGGGGCGCGCCGAGCGCAGCGCCACGCGGGTGAGGATGCGTTCCAGATCACCCAGTGCACGGAAGGCATCGCGCACGTCGCCCTCGGCGCCGCGATCGATCAGCGTAGCGACCGCATCGTGGCGGTGCACCAGCACTTCGCGCAGGCGCAGCGGGCGGTGCAGCCAGCGCCGCAGCAGGCGACCGCCCATCGGCGTCACCGTGGTATCGAGCACGCCGAGCAGGGTGTTGCGGGTATCGCCATCGACGCGCGTATCCAGCTCCAGATGGCGGCGCGTGGCCGCGTTCATGGCAATGGCTTCGCTCGCGGTTTCGGTGGCGATCGCGGTGAGGTGCGGCAGGCGTTGCTTCTGGGTCTCTTCGACATAGCCCAGCAGGGCACCGGCGGCCGCGGTGGCGCGCGGCTTGTCGTCGATGCCGAAGCCGGTCAGGTCATGCAGCTTGAAGAAATTCAGCAGCTGGCGGCGGCCGCTGTCGGCATCGAACAGCCAGGGCGCGCGCCGGCGGATGCCATTGCGGTACTGCAGGAAGGCGGGCCAGTTCTCTTCATCGGGCACCAGCAGCTCGGCCGGTTCCAGGCGCGCGAGCTCGGCTTCCAGCGCATCGTCCGAATCGACTTCGTTGACCAGGAAGCGGCCACCGGCCAGATCGGCCCAGGCCAGGCCGTAGCCATTCTTGCCCCGCGAGAGGGCCATCAGCAGGGTGTCGCGGCGCTCGTCCAGCAACGCTTCGTCAGTGACGGTGCCGGGGGTGACGATGCGCACCACCTTGCGCTCGACCAGGCCTTTGGCCAGCGCCGGGTCGCCGATCTGCTCGCAGATCGCCACGGACTCGCCCAGGGCGACCAGACGCGCCAGATAGCCTTCGTAGGCATGCACGGGCACACCGGCCATCGGGATCGGCGCGCCGCCGGAGCTGCCGCGCTGGGTCAGGGTGATGTCCAGCAGCCGCGCCGCCTTGCGGGCGTCGTCGTAGAACAGCTCGTAGAAATCGCCCATCCGGAAGAAGAGCAGCAGGTCCGGGTAGTCGGACTTGGCGGCGAAGAACTGCTTCATCAGCGGGGTGTGTTCGGGCTGCTTCTCTGTCACGCGGGGGCCATCACAGTCGGGGGCAGCCCGGAAGGCCGCCTGGTCGGCCATTGTAGGGGAGGGGGCGGGCAGGGCGAAGGGCATGCGGTTCAAGCGGCACGGGCGCGCCCCGCAGCCGCTCAGTCCGTGCGCAGCTGCAAGGTGGGATGGGCGGCGAATACCTCCAGGATGATGTCGAAATAGGTCTGGCCGACGCCGCGTTCCAGCGCGTCCAGCTGGGTGGCGATTCTCGCGGCATTGAACACGCCGGGCCGCGCCTGTTTTTCCTGCAGCCAGGCGCGGGTGGCCGCCACCCCGAGCGCGGCGCGGCTGTGTGCGATGTGTGTCCAGTGCACGGTGGCGGATGCGTGCCCGGCCAGTGCGCCGTAGCCGCCGTAGAGCAGGTCATCCAGCGCATCCAGGCTTGGGGCCAGTTGCCAGTCCTCGCTGGCCATGAACACGCGGTTGATCTCGGCGTAGAAGCCGGCGATGTCGTGGATGGCGCTTCCATCCAGCACCAGGGTGGGGCCGGTCATGCCGAGCTCTGCGCGTGCAGGTGCTGCATGCACCGGACGATGGTTGTCGACGGCAGGGTGGGTTCATGCATCGGCAGCAGTCCTCGTGACGCGTTTGGTGGGTGACCGCCCGAGACGCGACGTGGGCGGTCACCACGGCAGGTTCCAGCAATGGATTGTGCGGGCAACACGGTGATGTTCGACGCTGTTCTGCTCGTGGTGCACTGCAGCGCAGTGGGCGGTCAAAACAAATGCTATCCAATGAATGTCCGGGACCGCACTTTTAAAGGGCTTCCAATTCTGCAGACTGCGCGGGTTGATGAGGGAAAACCATGCGTAGCAAGCTGTTCGTCCCCGGCGCCCGACCGGAACTGTTCGACAAGGCCATGGCCGGCGAGGCCGATGCGCTCTCTTTCGACCTGGAGGATTCGGTGCCCGAGGCCGGCAAGGCCCAGGCCCGCGACCAGGTCGCCGGCTTCCTGCGCCGCGTGCGGGGCGGCGCCGGTGACAAGCAGTTGATCGTGCGCAGCAACGGTACCGACAGCGCCCATTTCGGCGCGGACCTGGATGCCGTGGCGCTCCCCGGTGTGGACTTGCTCAACCTGCCCAAGATTGAATCGGTGGCGCAGCTGCTGGCGGCCATCGTCCGGCTGGAACAGGCTGAGCAGCGCAATGGCGTGACGCGCCCGATCGGGCTGCTGATCAACATCGAAACCCCCAAGGCCCTGCGCATCGCCGCCGAACTGGCCGGCGCGCACCCGCGCGTGGCCGGATTGCAGTTGGGACTGGGCGACCTGTTTTCGCCCAACGGCATCGACCGTGAGCCGAGCAATGTGCATGCCACGCTGTTCGCGCTGCGGTTGGCGGCCGCCGAAGCCCAGGTGTTCGCCTGCGACGGCGCATTTCCGGACGTGGCTGACAGCGACGGCTTCCTGGCCGAGGCGCAGATGGCCCGGCAGTTGGGCTTCATCGGCAAAAGCTGCATCCACCCGCGCCAGGTTGCCCTGGCCAACGCCACCTTCAGCGTGCCGCCGGCGATGCTCGCGGAGGCGCAGCGGATTGTTGCCGCCGCCGCCGGTGCCGAAGGGCAGGGACACGGCGCGTTCCTGTTTGAAGGCCGGATGATCGATCTGCCGTACCTGCGCCGTGCTCAAGCCCTGCTTGCCGCGTCTTCTCCCCCGGTTGCCTGATTGCGGTATCGGGATGCATCGACCACTGTCTCTTATCTGCGCTCTTGCCGGCTTCGGCGTTGCCGCACTTTTTCCGGGTAATTTCATGCACAAGCCTGCACCGTCCGCGTTTCTTTCCACTGTGCTCCGGCGCTGCGCGCGCAGCGTGCGGCTGGTTGCCGCCGCTGTCCTGCTTGCCGGCAGTGGCGCCGTGGCCGCCGAGAGCCTGACTACGGTGGCGGCCGGCAACCTGCCGGCATTGCCGGCGCAGATCGCACCGGGCGGGCTGGTGCATGTGGACGGGCGCCTGGTGGCGCTCGGCCATGACGGTGCCTGGGAACTGCGCGCCGACAACAAAGCGTGGGATGCGTTGCCGGCGCCGGCCGCCGGGCAGCTGGGCGGGCTTGAGGGCAGTGTCAGCGCGGCCGGGCGCACCTATCTGCTGCAGGGCCGGGATGCGCTCGGCGACCGCCTGCAGCCGGTGGTCCTGAACAACGGCGCGCTGGTTTTCGGCGCGGCCATTGCGCTGCCTGAGCCGCTGCGCAACGCGCGGGCGGCCACCTTTGGTGACGCGCTATATCTGGTGGGCACCGATGCGGCTGGCAGCGCCCAGCTCTACCGCCGTCCCGCGGCGGCAGGCACCGCCACTTGGCAGCATCTGGAGGACTTGCCGCAGCAGGGGGGTGCCAGCGCATTGCAGGCGCAGAAAGGCGCGCTGTACCTGGGCCTGGCCACCAGCGCGGGCAGCGATCAGCTGTGGCGCCGCAACGTCGACGCCAGCTGGCAGCAGGTCGCGTCGCCGGACGGCACGATCGTGGACGGCTCGATGCGCGCGCTGGGCCAGGCGCATCTGCTGATGCTGGTGAAGGACGGCAGCGGCATGACCCAGGCGCGCACTTTCCACACGATCACCGATGCGTGGACGACGCTGGAGACGCCCGTGGCGGCCGATCCGCAGGCAGTCACCGCGTGGGGTAACGGACTGGCCTGGGCCAGCGCGGGCGCCACCGGCAGCCAGCTCCAGTACGCCGAAATGCAGGGCGGCAAGCACCTGCTGCGCTGGCTGGACTGGACGGTGATCGGCATCTACCTGCTGGCCATGCTCGGCATGGGCTTCTACTTCTACCTCAAGGATCAGAACGCTTCCACGGCGGACTTCTTCGTCGGCGGGCGCTCGATTCCGTTCTGGGCGGCCGGCATCAGCCTGTATGCCACCAACACCAGTTCGATCAGCTTCATCGCCATCCCGGCCAAAGCCTTCGATACCAACTGGCAGTACCTGACCAACAACCTGATCGCGGTCGTCGGCCTTATGTTCGTGGCGGTCTGGATCGTGCCGCTGCTGCGCCGGCTGGACCTGATGAGCGTGTTCTCCTACCTGGAAACCCGCTTCCACCCGGCGATCCGCATGCTGTCCAGCGCACTGTGCATCGTGATGCAGATCGGTAGCCGCATGAGCGTGATCCTGTTCCTGCCGGCGCTGGCGATCTCCACCATTACCGGCGTGGACGTGGTCTGGTCGATCATGCTGATGGGCGTGTTCACCATCATCTACTCCACCGTCGGCGGTTCCAAGGCGGTGATCTGGACCGACGTGGTGCAGGTGATCGTGATGTTCGGCGGCGCGCTGTTCGCGATCGGCTTCATCTTCCTGCAGACCGGTGGCGACATGCCGCAGCTGCTCAGTGCGGCTGCGGCGGAAGACAAGACCAAGCTGTTTGATTTCAGCTTCGACCTGACCAAGGCCACGGTGTGGGGCTTCATCTTCCTGGTCGTGTTCGATGTGGTGCTGACCTTCCCGAAGGACCAGGTGCTGATGCAGCGCACCTTGTCCACGCGCTCGGACAAGGAAGCCGGGCGATCGATCTGGGCATTCGCCGCCATCATGATTCCCGGCGGCTTCGTGTTCTACGGCATCGGTACGGCCCTGTGGATGTACTACCGCAACAATCCCGAGCGCCTGAATCCGCTGCTGCCGATCGATGCGACCTTCCCGCTGTTCATCGCCGCCGAGCTGCCGGCCGGCGTCACCGGGCTGATCATCGCCGGCATCTTCGCCGCGGCGATGTCGACCCTGTCGAGCATCATCAACTCGATCTCGACCCTGGTCTCGGTGGATTTCTACCAGAAACTGGTCAAGGACCCGAACGAGAAAACCGCCGTGCGCGTGGCCGAATGGTCCGGCGTGGGCGTGGGCCTGATCGGCATCGGCATCGCGCTGGTGATGAGCCGCTATGACATCCATTCGCTGTTCGATGTTTCCATCGAACTGGCCGGTCTGCTCGGCGGTGGTTTTGCCGGTGCCTACACGTTGGGGATGTTCACCCGCCGCGCCAACGCGCCGGGCGTGGCGATCGGTGTGGCCGGCTCGATCCTGATCACGCTGGTCTGCTGGACCATGGACCTGGTGCACCCGTACTTCTATCTGGCGATCTCGATCCTGCTGTGCATCGTGATCGGCTACGTGGCCAGCCTGTTCTTCCCGGCGCCCACCCGCTCGCTGAAGGGGCTGACCATCTACCGGGATACCCCGGCCGAAGCGGCAGCCCCATGACCAGCACCGTTGAGGCGCCGGCGCACGGGCCATTGGTCCAATCGCATTGCGCCAGTGGCTCGTGTAGGTTGCTCACGCGCTGAGAGGTAATCCGTGGAAACCCAGTTCCTGAGTACGTTCGTAACGGTGGTGGACCGCGGCTCGATGGCTGCCGCGGCCCGCTCGCTGCATATCACCCCGGCCGCGGTCGCCCAGCAGATCCGCACGCTGGAACGTGAACTCGGCGCGCCGCTGATCGCCCGCGCCGGGCGCACCGTCAGCGTCACCGAGGACGGCGCGCGCATCCTGCAGCGGGCGCGCGACCTGCTGCGCCAGGTGGCCGACCTGCGCAGCGTGGCCAACGAAAACGACCTGGCCGGCGAGCTGCGGCTGGGCGCGTGCCCGACCGCGCTGGCCGGCCTGCTGCCGGACATCCTGTCGCGGATGGTCGCGACGTTCCCGCAGATCAACGTCTTCATCAAGCCGGGCTACTCGGCCGATCTGTACCGGGCGGTGGAGGCTGGCGATCTGGATGCGGCGATGGTGCTGCAGGCCCCCTTCGCGCTGCCCAAGACCTGCAAGTGGCAGCAGCTGCGCGAAGAACCACTGGTGGTGCTGGCGCCGGCCCATCTGGGCAGCCGTGACCCGCACGAGCTGCTGCGCGAGCAGCCGTTGATCCGCTACGACCGCCACGAATGGGGCGGTCGCCTCGCCGATGACTACCTGCGACAGGCCGGGATCGTGCCGCGCGAGCGGTTCGAGCTCAATGCACTCAACGCCATCGCGGTCATGGTCGACCGCGGGCTGGGCGTGTCACTGGTGCCGGATTGGGCCAAGCCATGGCCGGAAGGCTTGAATGTCGTGCGCATTCCCTTGCCGCAGTGCAGCGAACCGCGCCGGATTGGCGTGGTCTGGTCGCGCTCGTCGGTGCGCATCCGCCTGGTGAACGTGTTGCTGGAGGAAGCGCGCGTCGCATTGACCGAGCCGCAACGCTGACACCACGGGTTTTCGCGCGGTGCGCGGTGCGAAGCGAAACAAATCCTAGGCTTTGAACATACCTGAGCGCAGTTCTATCGCCATGACGCCGCGCCTAGGCTCTCGCCTCGTTGCCGGACAGGACGTGGAGACCCGCAAGGGAACCGCATCGACCGGCGGAAGGGCGAAAGCCCACGCGCGTCATCGGTGGCGACGGCTCCCCGGCCGGCTGTCCCGCATTTCCTTTTTTGGGGGGGAGAAACGAATGATCAAGCCACTTTCCGCGGCCATCAGCACTGCACTGTTCGCCTGTGTCATCAGCCCTGCCATGGCGCAGAGCACGACGCCCACCGATCTGGACCAGGTGATCGTGACCGGCAGCCGGACCCCGATCTCGATCGAGAAGGTCCCCGGTGCAGTGACCGTCGTGAACCAGGAACAGGTGCAGCGCACCCTCAACCTGACCGAAGACGCCACGGCCGTGCTGGCACGCATGGTGCCCGGTTACTCCGAATCCTCCCAGGCGATGAGCAACAGTGGCGAGACCCTGCGCGGCCGCGTCGCGCTGCGCCTGTTCGATGGTGTGCCGCAGGGCTCCCCGCTGCGCGAAGGCAGCCGCAACGGCACGTTCACCGACATGGGCGTGATCGGCCGCATCGAGGTCATCAACGGCCCGTCGGCCGCCGAAGGCATCGGCGGTGCCGGTGGCGTCATCAACTATCTCTCCAAGAATCCGGAAGTGGAGGGCCACCAGACCACGGTGAGCACGCGCTACGGCACCCAGTTCAAGGATGACAGCGGCCAGTCCAAGATCGGCATCACCCACACCTTCAAGGGCGATGCGGCGGACTTCCTGATCAGCGGCGCCTACATCGATCGCGGCATCGCCTACGACGGCGACGGCCGCCGGGTTGGCTTGAACACCTCCGGCTCGCTGTCCGATTCCTACAGCAAGAACCTGTTCCTGAAGGGCGGCTACAACTTCGGCGAGGGCCAGATGCAGCGCATCCAGGCCAGTTACAGCAACTTCCATATCGGTGGGAAGCACAACTACATTCCGGTCGAAGGCTGCCGCTACGACGCCGTGGAGTGCCCGGTGCCGAGCACCAATACCGCCGAGAAGGGCTCGATCAAGGATTCGCTGGCCGAGTTCAACGATTTCGAACAGTTCGCTGCCAAGTACACCCATGCCGATTTCTTCGGCGGTGACCTGAGCGTGGACCTGTACTGGGCCAAGCAGGCGATGCGTTATGTGCCGGAGAACGGTACGGACCGCCAGCTGGTCAAGCCGGCCCCGCCGGAAGACCAGCGCATCTGGGACCAGTCGGAGATCAACTCCGAGAAAAAGGGGCTGCGCGCGGCGTATGCCTACAGTGGCCTGTTCGCGGTGGAAGGCCTGCGCCTGCGCACCGGCCTGGACCTGGTGGAAGACACGGCGGAACAGCGCCTGGCGTTGACCGACCGGGTATGGGTGCCGCCGATGAAGTACACCAGCCTGGCGCCGTACGCGCAGCTGAGCTGGGACATCGGCCCGGTGACGCTGGATGCCGGCATCCGCCGCGAAGACGGTGAGCTGGAAATCGACGGTTACACCACCACCGCCTACCGCGACTTCACCCCGGTGCAGGGCGGCAAGCTCGACTACAAGGCCAACCTGCCCAACTTCGGTGCGATCTGGCGCATCACCGATGCGTGGTCGGTGTTCGCCTCTTACTCGGAAGGCTTCGGTATCGCCAACGTGGGCATCCCGTTGCGCAACATCCAGGCCAACAGCCCGTGCAAGGCAGTGGCATGCATCGCCGATCTGCAGCCGCTGATCACCAAGAACAAGGAAGTGGGCTTCAACTGGCGCGGCGAGCAGGCCCAGGTCGGGATGTCGGCTTACCGCTCGACATCCGAGTTCGGCTCATCGCTGACCGTGGACAAGGTGACCGAGGACTTCATCCTCACCCGCGCCCCGACCCGGATCGAAGGCGTTGAACTGAACAGCGCCTGGACCTTCAACGACCAGTGGAAGGCGGCGCTGCTGTACTCGCGGATCCGCGGCCAGACCCAGTACTACGACGGCTCGGGCCTGAACAAGGAGATGGGCATCCTCGATATCTCGCCGGACAAGGTCAATGCCTCGCTGACCTGGACGCCGAACGATCGCTTCGACGCGACGCTGGGCGTGAGTCGTACCTTCAGCCGTGACCTGCGCGAGACCTTCGTCAATCCGTCCAACGGTGCGGTGTATCGCAATGACGAGGATACCTACGGCTACGCGCTGTGGGATCTCAGCATGAACTACGACACCGGCACCTACGGCAAGCTGTCGCTGGGCATCGAGAACCTGCTGGACAAGCAGTACGTGCTGACCTGGTCGCAGCTGCCGGGCTGGCAGAACTTCTTCTCCGGCCGTGGCCGCATGGTGTCGCTGACCCATACCTTCACGTTCTGACCGTCACCGCGGACCGGCGCTGCGAGGCACTGCAGCGCCGGTCCGTTTTTATTGCCTTACCCTGTCATGACGTTACCGCCACCGACAGCAGGAGAGCGGATGTACTGGCCATCGCACGGACCGGCCCACGCCCGTCATTGCCGCCCCCGGGCACGCCTGGCCGTGTTCGCGTTGCTGATGCTGGCGGTGGGACAGGCCGCGGCGTCGTTGCCGGACCCGCCGAGCCAGACGGAAACGACGGCTGCGTCGGCGCGCTTGCCAGCAGTCGATGCCTTCCTGCACGAATCGACGGGCCGCCAGGGCTATACCGGCGCGGTCGCGCTGGTGATCCACGATGGCCGCATCGTGCACGACGCCGCCTACGGTTGGCAGGACCTGGCGCATGCCACGCCCATGCAGCGTGACAGCATTTTCCGCATCTACTCGATGACCAAAACGGTGGCCTCGGTAGCCGCCATGATGCTGGTGGAGGAGGGCCGGCTGGATCTGGATGATCCGGTGGCGCGTCATCTCCCTGAGTTCTCACGCCTGCAGGTCTTCGCCGGGGGCACCGCCGCGGCGCCACAGCTGCGCCCGGCAGCGCAGACGCTGACCGTACGACATCTGCTCACCCACACCGCCGGCTTCGCGGCGGGCGGGGAGGGATTCGAGGCCGTCACCGAGCTGCTGGAACACCAACAGGTGCAGGCCGCGGACAGCTTGGCCGACTACACCGAACGGCTGGCAAGGGTGCCGCTGGCGAGCGAGCCGGGTACGCGCTTCCGCTACGACAGCACGTCCATCGAAGTTCTCTCGCGGCTGGTGGAAGTGGTGGGGAAGCTGCCATTCGAGCAGTTCCTGCAACAGCGCATCTTCCGCCCGCTGGACATGCGCGATACCGGGTTCGTGGTGCCGGTGCGCGATCGCGCACGCGTGGTGGCGCTGACCAGCATGGGCGAGCACGGTGATCTGGTGCTCGCCGATGAGGTGCATGCGCGGGTGCCCGGCAGTGCGCTCCGGCCCTATCCAAGCGGTGCCGGTGGTCTGTATTCCACGGCCGGCGACTATGGCCGGTTCGCGCAGATGCTGCTGGACGGCGGCCGCTACGGCGAGGTGGAGTTGCTTCGACCCTCCACCGTGGCCCTGATGATGCAGAACCAGCTGGTCCACACCGCCTTGCCTCGGCCGGTGACCGAGTTCAGCGATGCCGAGGGCTTCGGCCTGGGCGGTTCGGTGTTGCTGGATCCGGCCCTGAAAGGACGCACCGCTTCGGTGGGCGCGTTCGGCTGGTCGGGCGCGGCCTCGACCTATTACACGATCGACCCGGCACGCCGCCTGGTCGCGATTCTGATGCTGCAGCATCTCCCGGGCGGCAATGACGATCTGCCGCGCATCAGTACGACGTTCTACAACCGCGTTGATGAGGCGATAGACCCATGAGTAGTGCGGCACGTTCCACTGTCCTTGTCGCCGGCTCGGCCAATCTCGATTTCGTGGTGCGCGCCACGCATGTGCCGGCGCCCGGTGAGACGGTGCTGGGCCGTAGCTTCAGCACGTTCCCCGGTGGCAAAGGCGCCAACCAGGCCGTAGCCTGCGCGCGGGCCGGCGGTGTGCCGACACGGATGCTGCTGGCCGTGGGCGAGGATGATTTCGCCGCGCCGATCGAAGCGTCCCTGCGCGATGCGGGTGTGGCCCTGTCGACCGTGCGCGATCCCGCGCTGCCCACCGGTACCGCCTTCATCTGCCTGGCCGACACCGCCGAGAACGCGATCACGGTCGCGCCGGGTGCCAACCTCGGGCTTCGCGAGGAGCACCTGCCGGCACTGGAGGGCGTGGGCTGGCTGCTGCTGCAGCTGGAAACCCCCGTGCCCACCATCACCGCCTATGCCCGCCGCGCCCGTGCGGCCGGGCTCAAGGTCGCGCTCAACGCGGCGCCGGCACAGGTCCTGTCCGATGCGCTGCTCGCGCTGCTGGATGTGCTGATCGTCAACGAAGGTGAGCTGGATGTGGTGGCCGGCCATCCCCCGGACCTGGCCACGGGGCTGGCGCGCGTGCCGGTGCCCTGCGTGATCGTGACCCTGGGTGCGCGTGGCTGCCTGGCCCGGGTGAACGGCGAGGTGCTGCTGCAGCCGGGGTTCCGCATCGACCCGATGGACACCACCGCGGCCGGCGATACTTTCTGTGGCGCCCTGATCGCTGCGCTGGCCGACCATCAACCGATGGCCGAGGCGTTGCTGGCCGCCACCGCAGCTTCCGCGCTGGCCTGCACCCGCCTGGGCGCACAGGCGAGCATTCCCACCCGCGCCGAGGTGCAGGCGCTGCTGGGCGATCCCACGCGCGTTCCCGATGCCGCCGCCCATGCCGCGCTGGCGGCAGCGTGCGCGCGCTGATGTCCCTCCTTTCCGTTTCCTGCTGGATGCCTTGCCCATGACCACGCCGTATCAGAGCCCCGATTACGACACCGATGCAGCCGACTACGGGCGTGAGCCGATCCGCACCGAGTACAAGTTCTCGCACGTGACCACCGGGCGTTACCTGCCGACGCCCGGCAAGGCGCCGGCGTGGCCCTTCGCCGATATCGGCAGTTGGATGATCGATGCCAATGCCAGCGCGGGCGATTGGCTGGAAGAACTGAAGGACTGGCGCCGCGAGCACCTGGTCCGGATCGGCTACACCGATGTGAACTACCGTCGTCCGGAGCTGCAGTGGGCGCAGCGCAACTTCGTGCATGCACAGATGATGGTCGAGGATCGCTATTTCTTCGATGCGGCCACCGGGCAGTACACCGTCGACCGGTACCTGGACGATCTGACCGCACGGTTCGGCGGTCTGGATTCGGTGCTGATCTGGTACATCTACCCCAACATCGGTATCGATGACCGCAACCAGTTCGATCTGGCGCATGACATGCCCGGCGGCCTGGCGGGATTGAAGGCCGCGGTGCAGGCCTTCCAGAAGCGCGGCGTCAAAGTGTTCCTGCCGGCCAAGCCGTGGGACCACGGCACCCGCGACCCGGGCGTGACGCACTGGGATGGGCTGGCCGAGATCGTCAAGGCGGTCGGTGCCGACGGCATCAACGGCGATACCTTCAACGGTGTGCCGCGGGCGTTCTTCGATGCCTGTGATGCACGCGGCAATCCAGTGGTGGTGCAGCCCGAATCCACCATCAGTTCCGAAGAGCAGTTGATCTGGAACGTGCAGAGCTGGGGCAAGAAGGCGCCTGATGGCCCGGTGCCGCCCGTCTCCAAATGGAAGTGGCTGGAGCCACGCCACATGGTGAACTACGAGAACCGCTGGGGCCGCAACCGCAATCACGACCTGCAGTACTGCTTCTTCAACGGCATCGGCTACAACGCCTGGGAAAACATCTGGGGCGTCTGGAACCAGTTCACCCCGCGCGACGGTGAAGCGCTGCGCCGGATTGCCACGCTGTACCGGCAGTTCCCGCAGCTGGTGGTCTCGATGGACTGGGAGCCGTACCAGGTCTGCCTGCAGGGCGGCATCTTCGCCAGCCGGTTCCCGGGCGAGGGGGTAGCGCTGCACACGTTGATCAACCGCAACGAATACGCCGTGGACGGTGAGCAGATCGCGCTGGCGCATGCGCAAGGCACGCGTTACTACGATGCGTGGCATGGCCGCGCGTTGACGCCGCGGATCATCGACGGCGCGGCGTACATCGAGCTGCCGATGGAAGCGCGCGGCTTCGGGGCGATCCTGAGTGTGGCTGCAGGTACCGCGATCGAGGGTCTGGACGAATTCCTGGCGGCGACCGCCGAGCGCGCACAGCAGCCCCTCAACAGTTACTCCGCCGCGTGGAAGGCCGCTCCGCAGGAACTGCTGGCGATCGCGAGCACGCCCCCGCAGGCCGAGGCGCCGACAGGCATGGTCACGATCCCGGCCGCCGAGTTCCTGTTCCAGGTGGGCGGTATCGAGATCGAAGGGTTCACCTGGGCCGGCCTGGATGTGCAGTACCCGTGGGAAGACTGCGCGCGCCGCCACCATCGCCGGCGCATGGCGCTGCCTGCGTTCCACATCGATCGCCACCCGGTCACCAACGCCGCGTTCAAGCGCTTCCTCGATGCCAGCGGCTACCGGCCGGCCGATGACCACAACTTCCTGGCGGACTGGAAGGACGGCGCGCCGCGTGCGGGCTGGGACAACAAGCCGGTCACCTGGGTCTCGATCGAGGACGCGCGTGCGTACGCGGCGTGGGCCGGCAAGCGGCTGCCGCATGCGTGGGAATGGCAGTACGCCGCGCAGGGCACCGACGAGCGCCTCTACCCGTGGGGCAACGCGTGGGATGCCGCACGCGTGCCGCGGGTCAATCGTGGCCGTCGCCTCATCCCGCCGGCGGATGTGGATGCACATCCGCAGGGGGCCAGCCCGTTCGGGGTGGAGGACCTGGTCGGCAATGTGTGGCAATGGACCGATGAATTCAGCGATGCGCACACCCGCGCGGCCGTACTGCGTGGCGGCAGCAGCTATCAGCCGCAGACCTCGCACTGGTACTTCCCGCAGGCCTACCGCCTGGATCAGCACGGCAAGTACCTGCTGATGGGTCCGTCCAAGGATCGCGCCGGTACGGTCGGCTTCCGTTGCGTGGTGGATGCGGCATGAACCGTCTGCATCCCGCCGCCCGCGGCATGACGCTGGTCCCGCCGCAACAGGTCACCTTGCAGGGCGTGCTGGGCGATGCCCTGGCAGCCAACCGCAGCGGGCGCCTGAGCACGTTCGTCGTGGATGAGCACAGCGCGCCGATCAGCATCTTCAGCCAGGCGCACAAGCACCAGAACCACGAGGGCGACTGGTATGGCGAGCACGCCGGCAAGTGGCTCTCGGCCACCGCGCGGGCGGTGGCGCAGGGCGGGCAGCCGCAGCTGGAGGCCTCGTTGCGCCGCGTCGCCGACTGGTTGATCAGCCAGCAGGACGATGACGGCTACCTGGGCAACTATGCGCCTGAGCGTCGCTTCACCGTGCCGCAGCCGCCCAAGCCGGAGAGCTGGAACGGCGAGCCGGCGCTGCGCACCTGGGACATCTGGACGCACAGCTACCTGATCCTCGGGTTCCTGGAAACGTGGCGCGCGCTCGGCAACGCAGCCTACCTGCAGGCCGCGTGCCGGATCGCCGACCTGTGCTGGCAGGCCCTGCAATCGGGCATCGACATCACCACGCTGGGCAACCACCACGGCATGTCCGCCACGGTACTGCTGGATCCTGCCGCCGATCTCTATCTGGTCACCAGCGAGCCGCGCTATCTGGCACTGGCCGAATGCATCCTGGCGCAGGCCAACGCCAACCCGCGGCTGGCGCTGCTGGACAAGGCGCTGGCTGGTGAGGACGCGGCCTTCATCGCAACCGGCAAGGCCTATCAGCTCAGCTGGAACCTGGTCGGGCTGGCCAAGCTGTACAAGGCCACCGGGCATGACGACCATCGCCAGGCGCTGGATCATCTCTGGCACAACATCCGCGAGCAGCACCTCACGCTGGGCGGCGGTCCGTGGGGTGGGGTGGCGCACCGGTCGCGCGAGGTATTCAACGCGCCGCGCACCTTCTTCCCGCAGGCCTATGTGGAAACCTGCTCGGTACTGGCGTGGATGCAGCTCAACCGTGAGCTGCTGGCCATCACCGGCCACGCACGCTACGCCGATGAACTGGAGCGCACCGCCTACAACGACCTGCTGGCGGCAATGGCCGCCAATGGCGAGGACTGGTGCTACTACACCTATCCCAACGGCCGGCGCGTGCACACCACGTACTGGCGCTGCTGCAAATCCAGCGGCGCGATGGCCGTGGAAGAGTTGCCACAGGTGGCCTACGGAATCGCGGCCGATGGTGGGCTGCGGGTCAATCTGTACGGGCCGGGCGAGGCCACGTTGCTGCATGCGCAGGCCGGTGCGGTGACCCTGCTGCAGGCGACCCGATTCCCCTTCGAGGGTACAGTGACCCTCACCGTGCTGCCCGAGTGCGTCGCCGAGTTCAGCATCGGCGTGCGGATACCGGGCTGGGCGACGGGCGCACGGATCGAGGTCAATGGACAGCCCGAGGCGGCCGAGGCGGGCGCGGACGGGTTCGTGCACGTGCAGCGTACCTGGCAGTCCGGCGACACGATCTGCGTGCAACTGCCGATGCAGCCACGCCTGCACCGGGCGGCCAACATCAACGTGCAGGAATCGCGCGCGCCGGATGGCGCGCCGGTGGCGCAGGAGGTCCTGCGCTGGGAGTACGTGGGGTTGAGCTACGGGCCGCTGGTGTATGCCACCGGCCTGATCGACGGGTACAAAACCGATGAGACGGTGCGCTTGCCGGACCGGCCACCCTCGCAGTGGCTGCAGGTGGGCGAGGACACGGGCGAGGGCGCGTCGATCACCGTGCAGCTGGAGTGCCGCGGCCCGCTGACGTTCGAGCCCTACTACCGGTGTGGCGGGCGCGATCACGGCAGCTGGCGGTTGAGCTGGCTGTCGCTGGCGCCGTCGGGCTGACGTCCCGGCGGTGTTCGGCGGCGGTGGCGCCGCCGACGCCGCAGCGTGCTTTTTGTCCACCCAGAACATACCCACACGATCTGTTTCTTCCCGTTGGCCAGGAGGAAACTTCCATCAAGGTATCGAGTGTATTGACCATGACCGGAAGCAACCCCAGTTCTCCATTCGCCATCGCACAGCGGGAAGGTGCCACCGGGCCGTTGAGCGGCATTCGGGTGCTGGATCTGAGCGCCTACATTGCCGGCCCCTACGGCTGCACGCTGCTGGCCGACCAGGGCGCGGAGGTGATCAAGGTGGAGCCGCCGGTCGGCGACAACCTGCGGCGCTATCCCTCCACGCTGGAGGCCGAGAGCCGCGCATTCCTCGGCGTGAACCGCTCCAAGCGCGGCGTGGTGCTGGACCTGAAACAGCCTGACCAGCGTGCGGTGCTGATGCGCCTGGTGCGCGAGGCGGACGTGCTGGTGCACAACTTCCGGCCGAGCGTGCCGGTACGCCTGGGCATCGATTTCGAGAGCCTGCACAAGCTCAACCCGCGCCTGGTGTATTGCTCGGTCACCGGCTACGGCGAGCAGGGGCCGTTGAAGGAGAAGGCAGGGTACGACCAGGTGCTGCAGACCATGACCGGCATGTGCACGATGCAGGGCAAGGCGGGCGGCGCCCCGGAGATCCTGTACGGCTCGGTGGTCGATTACTACGCTGCCGCGCTGGTGGCGGCCGGTGTGTCATCGGCCCTTTACGAGCGCGAACGCAGCGGCGAAGGCCAGTTCGTGGGCGTGTCGCTGCTGCGCAGTGCGCTGACGATGCAGTCGGCGCGGATGGTCTGGGCCGAGGGCGAGCCGGCGGCAGTGGGCCGCGATATGCGCTCAGGCGGTGTCACCGGCATCCATCCCACCGCGGATGGATACCTGTACATCTCGGCCAATACCCCGCGCTTCTGGCAGGCATTGTGCGAGCGGATCGGGCGGCCGGAACTGGCGGCCGACGCGCGCTACGACACGGTGCGCAAGCGGGCTGCGGAGGCCGAGATACTGTTGCCGCAGTTGCACGCCGCGCTGGCCACGCGCAGCGCGCTGGCGTGGGAGGAGTTGTTCGGCGAAGAGGTGCCGTGCGCGGCCGCGCGCCAGGTCGAGGACATGTTCGACCATCCACAGGTGCAGGCCGAGCAGATGGTCACGTCGCTGCCGCACCCGCTGTTGGGCAGCTACCGCGGCATCACCCGGCCGATCGTGTTCGGCCGCACACCCGGCCCGGAGCCGTTCGCCGCGCCGGTGTTCGACCAGGACACGGCGGCGGTCAGCGCGCTGCTCGACGCGTGCTCTGATGACTGATGCCCAGGAGCTCTCCATGACGTCGCTGTCCAAACTCTCCCAGCTGCGTGATCTGTCCGTGGTGGTTGCCGATACCGGCGACTACGAGGCGATCAAGCGCTTGAAGCCGGTCGACTGCACGACCAACCCCACCCTGGTGAAGAAAGCGCTGGACCTGCCGGTATACGCCGATCTCATCGAGAGCGCGCTGGCCTGG